>SHUG01000013.1 GCA_009694735.1 Acidobacteriota bacterium
ACCTCTGCGCCAGGGAGCACGGCAAGCGCTTCACCGCCCTGCCGATCTTTCTGGTGCGGGCTTTCCACCACGGCGCCATCGTCCATAACGTGAAGGCGGGCATTCGCGTTCCCAAGGATCTGGAAGGCAGAAGGGTGGGCGTCAATCGCGGCTACACCGTGACCACCGGCTTGTGGGCGCGGAGCATTCTTCAGGACGAGCACGGAGTCGACCTGAGCAAGATCACCTGGGTGCTCTCGGGCGACGAGCATGTCGCGGAGTATCGGCCTCCCGCCAACGTCGTGTCAATGGAGAAGGGCGACCACCTCGCGAGCATGGTGGCGGCGGGGGAACTGGCCGCCGCCATCGGTGTGGAGGTGGACCACCCTGACGTACAGCTCCTGATTCCCAACCCTCTGGAAGCTGGCCTCGTGGCCCTTCGAGAGCGTGGCCACTACCCGATCAATCACCTGATCGTCATGAAGAACGATCTGCTCGAGAGGTTTCCCGATCTCGCGCAAGAGGTCTTCACGACCTTCGCGGAGGCCAAGCGTCGCTATCTTCAGCGGCTCACGGCCGGTGCGATCGACGCGCCGACCGAGGTCGACCGCATGCACCGGCAGGTGATGGCGATTACCGGCAATCCGCTTCCGTACGGAGTCGAGCCGAATCACCGTGTCCTCGAGGATCTCATCCATCACGCTCTAACGCAGGGCATCATTACCCGGCAGATCGCTCCGGAAGACATGTTCCCCGCAACCACGCACGGGTTGGTGGCGTGAATGGCGTTTACCATTACCGTGGCTGACTCGCTGACGGCATTTCCCTGCGCGGCCAACGACACGATCACGCGCGCGGCGCTGCGGGCGGGCAAGGGCATTCACGTCGAATACGAGCCGGGCACCTGCCGCCCGCTCGCCAACAAGGACAACGACTATCTGATCGATCGCGCCGCCCAAAAACGCGGTGACACGTTCTCCGGCATCAAGGGCATCGGCATGCAGGATGCCTCGCTGCAGGAAAGCATGGGACCGATCGTGGATCGCACCAAGGAAAACCTGGTGTCGACCGACAACGGGATCATCATGGCCCGTCACCGGCTGCTTCGAGCCGTCAAGGCCCTGGTGGACAAGGGCGCGACGCCCCCCGGGGTCGATACCGTCCATCACCGGTGCCGTTCAGCTTCGATCGTCCTGCCGGCGGACCAGCATTTCAAGGATGCGGCCAAAGGCGCCCTTGGGGTCCAGGCCGATGCCGAGCATGTGACGGTCTGACATGCTCACCGAAAGCGCCCGGATGAGCAGCGCCGCCGAGGCGCGGTTCCGCATTGACCGGCCGAACTCGCGGCCACGCGCGATTACAGTCATCGCGCTCGATCCACCGAGCGAGCGGGTGGTGACGGCGTTGGCCGACGGGGCGTGGAATCGTGCCACCTTCGTCGCGCTCCGCACGCTGTCCCAGGCGCAGGTGGATGAGCGAATCGCAGGCGCGGACCTCGTGGTGCTCGTGGCGACGGCCGGCGAGAACGCGCGAGGGGCCGCCCTGATCGGCGAAGCCTGCAGCGCCGCGCGCGTTTACACCACGGGGCTCATTCTCGGCGAAGCCGGGAGCTCGGACGAGGCCCTCTCGCAAACCTTGGCGGCACTGCGGCCCTGGACGCTGATGCTCGTGATCGCCCGCTCCACCGATTATGTGGAGGACATGCTGCACGCACTGCGCGCGTAGTTAGAAGTTGAACTTCACACCCAACTGAATCTGCCGCGCGGCGGTTGAGGTGTTGTTGATCTCGCCGGCCGTCGGATTGCGCACGCCGCCGGCATGGAAGATGGTGTTGTTCGGCAGTCCGAGATTCACCCAGTTGAAGACGTTGAAGGCTTCGAGGCGGAACTGCGCGACCGTCTTGCCGATCGCGAAGTTCTTGAACAGCGACACATCCGCGACCTTCACGCCGGGCCCGCGAATCGAGTTGCGGGGGGCGTTGCCGAACACGCCCGCCGCCGGCACGCTGTACCCCGATGGGTCAAACCACTGCAGGGCGGTGCCCGGATAGCTCACGGCACCGTTCAGATTCGGCTTCTGCGTCCCGGTGTCGCTCTGACGATCGCCGACTTGGTCGTACGACAAGTACGGCGTCGTCGGAAGACCGGTCGAAGCCTGGAACACGCCGCCGATGTTCCAGCCTTTGAGCAAGGCCCCGGCCAGGCCGGTGCTATTGCGGCCCAGCGGCAACTGGTAGACGGCGTTGAACACGAAGTTGTGGCGGATGTCGTAACTGGAGGGACCGTACTCGTATTCCGGGTCGAACCAGTCGGTGGCGCTGCCGGCGCCGTTGTCAAAGTCGCTGCCGCCAATCAGGCCGCCAGACCACGTGTCCTTGGAGTCGCCGAGCGTGTAGGACGCCTGGAACTGCCAGCCGTCCGAGTAGCGCTTATTGAGGCTCGCCGTCATGCCCTGGTAATTCGACCGCGCCACGTTCGTGCGGGTGCGGACGCGGCCCCAGCTCGGATAGCGCAACGCCGCGCCTGGCACGAGCCGCTTGACGCCGTCAGACCCATATTCCGACGGCGTGGTGTTGGGGTCGCCGTAGAACGGCAGATGGTGGCCGCGCGATCCGATGTAACCGACTTCCGCCACGAAATTGCCCCCGAGATCCCGCTCGACGTTGACGTGCCATTGCTGGGCGAACGGCTGATCGATCTCGTAATCAATGAACTCCGATCGCTTCTGCACCGTGGCGGGATTGACGCCGGCCGCCAGAACGGCGATCATCCCCGGCCCAAACACGGTCGGCTGGCGGATATCGACGCCGGCGAAATACGGGTAGACGCGGAACGTCGTGCCGCGATAGAACGACGTGGTCAGCGGCACGTCGTTCAAGGAAGGGAATCTCAAGGCGTGGGACAAGAACCTCGATCCGCTTCGCCCCCTCGCCGATCTCAACAAGTACGACCTGCTGATGCTGTCGAAGGGCTTCGCCCTCGTCAAGACCCGCCGCACGTCCTCGGAGGGACTCGGCGAGATTCTGGCCACGCTCGAGAACGGCACCACGGTCGACGACGTCGCCTTCAATGACTCGGCGCGCTACATCATGGACTTTGCCACCGTCGCGCACAACGCGATCGCCAGCCGGCTGGGACGAGGGCCGTCGCGGACGTATCTGTATGGGCATTCGGCGGGCGCCCGCATCGGCCGCGGCCTGAATTACACGGCCGGCCTCAACCGCGACAGCGACGGGTCGGTGTTCTTCGATGGCATCCTTGCCGACGACGGCGCAGCGGGTGGATGGCTGCCGGTTCTCATGAAGGACGGCAAGGACGTGCTTCTGACGACCGACGCCGAGCGATCGGCGTTCGTGCCGCAGTTGGACATTTCTCACCAGATGTACAACAACATCTGGCCATCGAAGAAGCCCGACTACATGTCATCGAGCTATCTCGCCAACAAGCGGAGCAACGCCAGAATCCTGGCCGGCAAGGGCCTCTCGGACAAGCATCGAATGTATGAAGTGCGGGCGGTCAGCCACTCAGGCGGCGAGAATCTTCCGGATGGCCGCCGGGGCGAGGTGCAGATTCTCGATATGTCCAGGTTGATGGACCGCTTCATTGACATGCTTGATGCCTGGGTCGACCGCGGTGTGGCTCCGCCCCCGTCTCGAACGGACGCCCCCGGCGCGACCGTCGGCGACGGCAGGAACACGCATCCCGCTCTCGCGTTCCCGGAAGTTGCCTGTCCGCTCGGCGTGTATTTCCCGTACCCCAACAGCACTGCCGGGACGACATCATTTGCCGCGTTCACCGGCACGGGCCTGGAGCCCCTGGACGGCTCGGGGGTGTTCGTCGACATGAACCGCAACGGGGTGTGGGATGAGCGCGAGACCCTGACCGACGCGTGGCGGAGGCTTGGCCTGTTGCGCCCTCTCGAAGCCCTGACCAAGGACCGCTACGTCGGGTGCGTGCAGACGGCCGCCGGGGTGCTGGCGACCGATGGATTCCTCTCGCCGGCCAACGCGACCTGGTATGTCGATCAGGCCAGGCGGGCCGAGGTCGGTGCGATCGAGCCCGCGTTCCGGCAACCGCTGCGATAGTGCGCAACCCGGGCGCCTGCCGTACACACGAACGGCCGCCCGGTTACCTGAGCGGCCGTTCGAATTCCGGCGGAGCCGGTGGTCTAGTTGCCGCCCGAGCGACCGGCGGCGGCAGCGCGGCGCATGCCCTCGGTAATGATGCCGACTTTCTCGACACCCGCGCCCTTGGCGGCGTCAATGACCTCGACGATGTCACCGTAGCGCAGGCCGCCGTCGGCGGCGATGAACAGGGTCTTGTCCTTGCGTTCCTCGTAGATCTTGCGAAGCGAGTCTTCGAGTTCGGCGACGGTGACGTCCCGCTTGTTGATCGAGAGCTTGCGGTCGGCGGTGTACTCGATCACGATCTGCGAGACGTCGACCTGGGTCTGCTCGGCGGTCTTGGTCTCGGCCGGGAGGTTGACGTCGAGGCCTTTCTGCGACAGCGGCAGGGCGGCCATGAAGATCACCAGCAGTACGAGCAGCACGTCGATCATCGGCGTGATGTTCATGTCGCCATTGACTTCAAGCTTCTTGGCGGTGACGACCCGGTCGGCGCCGAGGTGGTGGTGTGCGCGGGCCATGTTAGTTCCCTCCGCCCTGCAGGAGACCGCGGGTCTTAGGCTCGGTAATCAGCCCCATGTCCTCGATGCCCATGGCGCGCAGTTCGTCCATGCAGTCCATCACGGCGGCGTAGCGCGCATCGACATCGGCCTTGATGAGGATGATGCGCTCCTTCTTGTCTTCGAGGATTTCTTCGACCTTCTGCCGCAGATCTTCCTTGCGCACCGGCAGGCCGTTGACGAAGTACCGATCCTGCTTGTCGATGGCGACAACGGTCTGGTCCTGCGTTTCCGGCTTGTCCGCGGTGTTCGCGGCGAGCGGCAGTTTCACGTCGGCGCCCTTCTGGAGCAGCGGTGCCACGATCATCATGATGATGAGCAGCACCAGCATGACGTCCACGAGGGGCGTGACGTTGATGTCCGATTTGATTCCACCTTTGGAACCGCCGACATCCATTGACATAGTAAAAACTCCTTGCGGAGGTCTTGGGGTCCTAGGGTCCTAGGGTCTTGAATTGCTTCAAGACCGCAGGACCTCAAGACCACAGGACCGCCAGAAACCAACTAGGTCGTCTTCTTGATGAAGTAGTCGACCATTTCCGACGAGGAGTTATCCATCTCCACGTTGAAGAACTCGAGCTTGCCCGACAGGTAGTTGTAGAACCACACCGCCGGGATGGCCACGAACAGGCCAAGCGCGGTTTCCACGAGCGCTTCCGCGATACCGGCCGAGACGGCGCCGATGCCGCCCGAGCCCGACGACGCGATACCGACGAATGCGTTGATCACGCCGATGACCGTGCCGAGCAGGCCGACGAACGGTGCGGTGGCGCCGATGGTGGCGAGACCCGAGACACCCTTCTTCAAGTCGTTCGAGGTCAGCGCGGTCGCACGCTGAATCGAGCGGCGGACGGTGTCGAGCAGGTCTTCACGCGACAGGTTGGCGCCGCTCTCCTGCTGGAACTGGTATTCCTGCAAGCCGGCCATCACGACCTTGGCAAGGTGGCTGTAGCGATATTCCTTGGCCGAGGACAGGGCGATGGCCTCCTTGAGGCGACCCTCCTTGAGGTGCTTGGCGACGAGCGGGGCGTACATCTTCGACTGCTTGGTCGCCTTGCTGAAGGTGTAGATGCGCTCGATAGCGACGCCGACCGACCAGAACGACATGATGAAGAGGATGACCGCGACGGCCCACGCCGCGGCGCCCATCTGTTCGAACATGTCGACGATATCGAGGCCACCGCCCTCCTGCGCGAACGCAGGCGTGCTCAACATGAGCAACATCGCGAAACCGGCACCAGCGATACGACCAAACTGAATCTTCCGACCTTCCATCGCTATCCTCCAATTAGAACTGCCGAACCAACCTTCCGCCTTCGCGCGGCGCTACGGCGGACAAGAAAGGTTGGTCGCTGCTCGATCCTGTAAATGCGTTATTGCAACGTGAACTGAACGGTTACCGTCATGATGACCGGCACTGGCACGCCGTTCAGCAAGGTCGGTGTGAATACCCACTGCCGCACCGCGTCGAGCGCCGCGCCATCGAGCAGCGGAATCGAGCGCAGTACCTTCGCATCCCTCACCGCACCGTCGGGGCCGATGGTGGCCTCAATGATCACGATACCCTGCACGCGCGCTGACTGCGCAATCGGCGGGTAGACCGGGCGCACGTCGCGGGTCTTCTGCGGTGGCTTGATGTTGCCGCCCACGCGTACGGGCGCGGCGGGTGGCGGCGGAGGGGGCGGCGGTTCCGGAATGCCACCGGTGATGCCACCGGCGACGCCGCCAATGATGCCACCTTCGACACCGGATGAGCGCTCGAAGCCGGCTTCGAGACCGGTCTCAGCCTTGATTTCCTTGGGCGCCTCAAGCGGAGCCGCTTCGGGACTCACGTCCATTGGCGGTGGCGGCGCCTTCGCCTCGGGCGGCGGTGGCGGCGGTGGCGGCGGCGGTGGCGGCGGCGGCGCCGACACAAACGCCATCATCGATGGCGTCGTCGGCAAGATACCCGTCGCCATCAGCGGAACGATGATCAACGCAGCGACGACGACCGCCTGGATCAACATGGTCAGTGGCACCGTGTACCACATCTTGTTGCCCATCTTGATCGACGGATTGACGACATCACCAAACATGTCGCGTGGCACTGTTCCTCCTGCTCCCGAGCCCCACTTTCGCGCCAACGCGCGTCGGTGGACAAGTGACGGTATCGTCTCAATAAGACGCCGACGCTAAAAGAGCGCCGATTATCCCTGCGCCGAACACCACTGTCAACATCGCATTCCGGCCGATTCGCTGGCCGCTGTCTTCGATTAGACACCGGTTCCCGGCATCGGCTCCCTGAAAAAGCGCCGAGGGGTCAGATATCCGAAAGGTGTCTGACCCCTCGTTCGAATGCCCGGCGATTCTAGTCGTGTCCAATCCCCGCGTCAACGGCTGAATGGGGTGGAAACCCTGTAAATTCCGCATAATTACCAACAATTACAAAGAGTGCGGCGGTGCTGCGGTGCACTTGAGCACTACAGCACTTTAGTTTGATTCGATCCGCATCCCGTAGAACGAGCGGTGAACGAAATACATGCTGACGATGAAAAACACCGCCGACAACCCGACCGTCAGCGTGGCGCCAGTGCCGAGGTAGACGCCCAGCTCAACCGCCAGCAGGCCGAACAGCGTCGTGAACTTGATCACCGGGTTCATCGCCACCGACGAGGTGTCCTTGAACGGATCGCCCACCGTGTCGCCGACGATCGAGGCGTCGTGGAGCGGGGTGCCCTTCATCTTCAGTTCGGTCTCGACAATCTTCTTGGCGTTGTCCCACGCGCCGCCCGCGTTGGCCATGAAGATGGCCTGGTATAACCCGAACAGGGCGATCGAGATCAAGTAGCCGATAAAGAAGAACGGTTCGATGAACGCAAACGCCAGCGTCGAGAAGAAGATGCCGAGGAAGATGTTGAACATCCCCTTCTGCGCGTAGAGAGTGCAGATCTCGACCACCTTCTTGCTGTCCTCGACCGACGCCTTGGTCGCGCCGTCGAGCTTGATGTTGGCCTTGATGAACTCCACGGCGCGATAGGCCCCCGTGGTCACCGCCTGCATCGAGGCCCCGGTGAACCAGTAGATCACCGCGCCGCCCGTAATCAGACCGAGCAGGAAGGGCGGGTGCAGGACCGAGAGCATCTTGATCGCTTCCTGGTTCTCGAGGCCTTGAGTGAGCGCCATGATGATCGCGAAGATCATCGTCGTGGCGCCAACCACCGCCGTGCCGATCAACACCGGCTTCGCGGTCGCCTTGAAGGTGTTGCCCGCGCCGTCGTTCTCTTCGAGCAGTTCCTTGGCCGCCTTGAAGTTAACCTTGAAGCCGTACTGCTGCTGAAGCTCCTGCTCGATGCCGGGAATCTCTTCGATCTGCGAGAGCTCGTAGACCGACTGCGCGTTGTCGGTCACCGGGCCGTAGGAGTCCACGGCGATCGTCACCGGGCCCATGCCGAGGAAGCCGAAGGCGACCAGGCCAAAGGCGAAGATCGCCGGCGCCACCATCATCACCTCGCCGTTGACCATGGTCGAGGTCAGGTCCAGCGACGACACGAGGTAGGCGATCGTCATCAGGAACATGATGGTGAGCCCGAGCCAGTAGCCGCTGAAGTTGCCGGCCACCAGGCCCGAGAGGATGTTGAGCGACGCGCCGCCTTCACGCGACGAGGTCACCACTTCCTTGACGTGCGCCGAATGCGTCGAGGTGAACACCTTCACGAACTCAGGAATAATCGCGCCGGCCAGCGTGCCGCAGGTGATCACCGACGACAGCTGCCACCACAGGTCGCCGTTGCCGCCGAGGTTCGGAATCAGCAGGTACGACAGCAGGTAGGTGAGCACCACCGAGATAATCGAGGTGAGCCACACCAGCGAGGTCAGCGGCGCCTCGAAGTTCATCTTCTCGAGGTTCGCGTACTTGCTCGTGGCCACGGCGTTGTTCACGAGGTAGGAACCGGCCGAGGCGAGCACCATCATCACGCGCATCATGAACATCCACACCAGCAGCTGGACCTGGACCGACGGATCCTTGACCGCCAGCATGATGAACGTGATCAGCGCGACACCGGTGACGCCGTAGGTCTCGAAGCCGTCCGCGGTGGGGCCGACTGAGTCGCCGGCGTTGTCGCCGGTGCAATCGGCAATCACGCCCGGGTTGCGCGCATCGTCTTCCTTGATCTTGAACACGACCTTCATCAGGTCGGAGCCGATGTCGGCGATCTTGGTGAAGATGCCGCCGGCAATGCGCAGGGCTGCCGCGCCCAGCGATTCGCCGATCGCGAAGCCGAGGAAGCAGACACCGGCGTAGTCACCGGGAATGAACAGCAGGATGGCGAGCATGAACAGCAGCTCAACCGAGATCAGCATCATGCCGACGCTCATGCCCGAACGCAGCGGGATGTCGCACACCGGAAACGCCTTGCCCTGCAGGCTGGCAAACGCCGTGCGCGAGTTGGCCAGCGTGTTGATCCGGATGCCGTACCACGCCACGCCGTAGCTGCCGCCAATGCCGATCAGGCTGAAGATGATGACGATGGCGATGCGCCCGGGCTCGAGGCCGGTGAGCGAGAAGTACGCCACCATCACCGCGCCGATGAACAACTCGAGAATCAACAGGAACTTGCCCTGCTGAATCAGGTAGGCCTTGCAGGTCTCGTAAATGATGGCCGAAACGTCGGCCATCGACTTGTGGACCGGCAGGTTCTTCACCGCCGTGTAGGTCCAGAGGCCGAACAGCAGGCCGAGCACGCAGACGACCAGCCCCGACAGCAGGATCTGATGGCCGGTCATGCCGAGGAAATCGCCCTGATTGAGATCGGGCAACTGGATGTTGACCTCGCCGCCCGGGCGGTGCTGGGCGGCATTGGCCGCCGATTCGGGCTGCGCGGCCAGGAGCCCCGGCGCCGTCAGAACCGTCATCCCCACCACCAACGCCACCGCCGCCACCAGCCGGCCGGCTCTATCGAGAAGTCTCATCACCATCGTGTCCTGTCCTCGTACTGATCCGCGGAGGCAGCGCCATGCCGCCCGTTAAGAAAATCCGCACGCCATCTTCAACCGACAAGTCGGGAAACGACGCCTGGCTGCGCGGGTAGACCACCACATCACCGAGGTACAAGTGATTGGTCGGCACATACACCGCCACCAAGGCTTCCGGCCCCGCGCCCCGATCCAGCGTGAACTCGCGGGTCAGGAAACCCAGCACCAGGCCCCGCCGCGAGTCGTCCACGATCACGACTCTCTTAAAGCCCGTTTCGCTGTCGGGCGAGAAAGCCGCCACCAGTTGCTTCACCGGCGCATACACGGTCTTGAAGAGCGGCACGTTGAGCAGCCACGCTTCCCCGCGCCTCAGGATCCGCCGGCCCAGCACGTTGGTCGCCAGCGCCCCGGCCAGCAGGATCACGGCCGCCGTGATCAGCACACCCAGCCCGGGCACTTCCCGACCGAAGAGGTTCGTCGACAGCGGCGTGGTCACCCCGTCGATGAAGCGGAACAACCACACCAGCGTGACGACCGTGATGAACAACGGCACGGTCACGACGAGGCCAGCCAAGAAACTCCGCCGCAGCCACGCCATCATGGCTCAGACCTGACGGGACAGCAGCCACGCGAACGTGATCGCCGCCAACCCAAACCGGTAATACGCAAATCCCGCCAACGAGTGCCCCGCAAGATACCGCAGAAAATACTTCACCGTGACATAACCGACGATCGCCGAGACCACCAGGCCGACCGCCATCAGCGTGACCGGCACGCCAGCCATTCCCACCTTCGACAGTTCATAGACCTCCTTGACGGCCACCGCGAACACTGCCGGCAGGCTCATCAAGAAGACGAAGCGGGCCGCGGTGTCACGCCGCAGGCCCTGGAACATGCTCACGGTCAGGGTCGATCCCGACCGCGACAGGCCTGGCGCCAGGGCCGCCGCCTGGGCGATGCCAATGGCCAGGGCCTCGCCGTAGCCAAGCGAGCGGGCGTCGCGGTTTTGTCGGCCGATCCGTTCCACCCAAATCAACCCGATGCCTCCGATCACCAGATTGACGGCCACCACCAGCGGCGTCCGCACCCGCGCCTCGATCACCTCGCCGAACAATCCGCCCACGATCACAATCGGGATGGTGCCGACGGTGATCAAGCGGCCGAGCCGTTCCCATTCGCCGTCGCGGCCGGTCAGTGCTCCGGGTGCGGCAGCGATCAACTGCGCGACTTCACTGCGAAAATACGCCAACACGGCCAGGAGCGTCCCGACGTGGCAGGCCGCATCGAACGCGATGCCGAAGCGGCCCGGGTCCCAGCCGAAAAACGCCCGCGCCAGAATCAGGTGGCCCGAACTGGACACTGGCAGGAACTCGGTGAGCCCCTGAATGACGCCCAGCAGCGCGGCCGAAAACAGATCCACCGGTTCCTCTTAGCCAGGCTCCGCGGCGGCTTACGACGCCTGGCGGGTGGCCGGCGTACGGGCCTTGGCCTGCTTGCTGCCCACGAGGATCGCAATCGCGGCGGCAATGAAGACGGTCGAATAGGTGCCGCTGACGATGCCCACGAGCATCGTGAACGCGAAGCCTTCCAGGACTTCCCCGCCGAACAGGAACAGCGACAGCACCGACAGGAACGTGGTGCCGGCGGTGATGATGGTCCGGCTCAGCGTCTGGTTGACGCTGAGGTTGACGACCGACTCGAGCGAGTCGCGCCGCTTGCTCCTCAGGTTCTCGCGCACGCGGTCAAAAATGACAATGGTGTCGTTCACCGAGTAACCGGTGATCGTCAGGATGGCCGCGACCACGGTCAGCGACAGGTCGTAGCCAAAGAAGAAGAGAAACGCGAGGGTCACGAGCACGTCGTGCAGCGTCGCAGCGATGGCACCAATGGCAAACGCGAACCGGAAGCGCAAGCCGATGTAGATGGTAATGCCCAGAATCGACGCCAGCGTGGCGTAGAGACCCTTGCGCTGAAGGTCGGCGCCGATCACCGGTCCGACAATTTCCTGGCTGCGGACCTCGAACTTGCCGAGGTTGGCCTTGGTGATCGAGTCGACAATGGCCCGCGCGTTCTGCTCGAGCGCCGCACCTTGTTCGATCACCAGCTGCGGCATCCGAATCAGGATTTCGCTGTTCGCCGCATCACCGTAGCTTTGAATGACGTTCTCACCGGTCATCGACGCCGCGAGCGCGGCGCGCACCTGGTCGACCGAGGTCGGCTGCTCGAACTTGACCACCACGATGGTGCCGCCCGAGAAGTCGATGCCGAGCGGCACGCCCCTGGTCACGGCGAAGCTCATCCCGGCCAGCACGATGATGGTGGAAAGCGCGATCGCGTGCCAGCGCCACTTGATGAAGTCGTAATTTGCGTTATCGATGATGGCCATATGACTAAATGGAAAGCTTCGCCACCTGGCGGCGCGACAGCGCCAGCTCAAACAGGGTGCGCGAAACGAAGTAGGCGGTAAATACGTTGGCCATCAGGCCGATTGTCAGCGTGAGCGCGAAACCGCGAATGGGGCCGGTGCCAAAGTTGAAGAGGAAGGCCGCCGCGATGAGCGACGCCACGTGGGTATCGAGAATCGTCAGCAACACGCGGTCGAAGCCGGCGGCCACCGCCTGCTTGACCCCCTTCCCTGACCTCAACTCTTCCTTGATGCGCTCGAAGATCAGCACGTTGGAATCGACGCCCATGCCAATCGTCAAGATGAAGCCGGCAATGCCCGGCAGGGTCATGGTCGCGCCCGCGTAGGCCATCAGCCCGAGCAGGATGGCTAGATTGATGGCAATCGACACCAGCGCGTTGAAACCGGCGAGCTTGTAGTAAAACAACATGAACAGGGTGACCAGCGCCAGGCCGCCCGCCGCCGCCGTGACGCCGGCGCGAATCGAGTCGGCGCCAAGCGACGGGCCGACCGTGCGCTCTTCCAGGTAGGTCAACGACGCCGGCAGCGCGCCCGACCGCAGCTTCAACGACAGGTCTTGCGCTTCCTGGTTCGTGAAGTTGCCGGTAATGCGGCCCTCGTCATCGATGCGAGACTGGATGACCGGCGCCGACTGGACGCGGTCGTCAAGGACGATAGCCAGCTGCTTGCCGATGTTGGCCTGGGTGAACAGCCCGAACTTGCGCGCACCCTCGTTGTTCAGAGAAAAGCTGACCGCGGGGCGATTGTTCTCATCCAGTGTCGGCCGCGCGGTCCGCAGGTCGCGGCCGGTGACGGCGGCGACGCGGCGGACGGCGTAGTAGCCGGTGCTGGCCGGCTGGCCGGGCGCGCCTTCAATGGTGCCCGGCAGAATCTGGATGTCGGGCGGCAGATTGCCGGCAAACGCCAGGCGCGCGGAGCCCTCATCCGGGAACGGCCCCTGCTCCACCTGTTTCAACTCCAGCAGCGCGGTCGAACGGATGATCTCTTTCGCGCGGTTGACGTCAGCGACACCGGGCAACTGCACCAGGACCTGGTCGGCGGTGCTGTGGCGTGCCACCACCGGCTCGGCCACGCCCAACTCGTTCACGCGCCGCTCGATGGTTTGCAGCGCCTGGTTGACGGTGTCTTCGCGCAGCTGGACGACGATGTTCGGCTTGAGCGTGAAGGTGTAACCGCCCGCGCCCGACGAGCGGTCGTAGTTCACTTCCACCTCGGTGAGGGCGGCGCGGAACGCGGCGTCCTGCTCGGCCGGCACGCCAGTGACGCTGAACGAGTTGGCGCCCGCGAGCGCGATCGGCCCGATCGGGATGTTCGCCGTCTTCAACTGCTCGGCCAGTCGGTCGGCGGTGGTCTGCGTCTCGAGGCGAAGCGCATCATCGGTCTGGACACGCATCACCAGGTGCACGCCGCCCTTCAGGTCAAGTCCGAGCCTGACTTTCTGATCGGGCGGGTAGAACGACCACACCGCCAGGGCGGTAACGCCAACAATGACAAGGACTTTCCAACGCAGGTTCTTCGACATGGCTTATGTATTCGGGGCTTCGACGACCGGGGCCTGGCCCTGGTAACCGACAATGGCGGCTTTCGAGATCTCAACGCGGACGTTCGGGGCGACCTGAATCTGCACCACCTGGTCGCTGATCTTCGCAATCGAGCCGAAGAGCCCGCCGGTCGTCACGATCTTGTCGCCCGCTTTCAGGGCGTCCAGGAATTCCTGCACCTTCTTCTGCTTCTTCTTCATGGGAAGCAGGATGACGAAGTAGAAAATCGCCAGAACAAGGGCGAAGGGAATGAGCTGGATGAGCGGGCTGACCTGTGAACCAGGTGACGATGCCAGCGCAAACAGCGGTCCGATGAGGGGGTCTGTCGTGGTCATGAAATTAACGCGCGGCGGGCAAAAGTCTGAAGGAACCCTTGCCGGAAATCTTCGAACCTGCCGAACGCTATAGCCTCCCTAATCCGTCGCATGGTGTCAAGGTAAAAGCTCAGGTTATGCAACGTGTTAAGGGTGCCTCCGGTCATTTCTCCCGCCATCAATAGATGGCGTAGATAGGCCCGCGAAAAGTGTCGGCAGGTGTAGCACCCGCACGCCCGATCGACCGGCCCATCGTCCTCCGCGAACTGCGCATTCTTGATGTTTAGCGGCCCTTCGCTCGTGAAGAGCTGGCCGTTGCGCGCGTTGCGGGTGGGCATGACGCAGTCGAACATGTCGATACCGCGGGCGACCGCCTCCACCAGGTCGATCGGTGTGCCCACGCCCATTAAATAGCGTGGCTGGTCCGCCGGTAGATAAGGGACAGTCTGCTCAACCACCTGATACATGGTGTCGTTGGGCTCACCGACACTCAAGCCACCAATGGCGTAGCCTTCAAAACCAATAGATACAGTCAGTTCCGAGCTTTTTTGCCGCAGTTCCGGAAACGTCCCGCCCTGCACGATGCCGAACTGCATCTGGCCGCCCGTCTTCAGTTCGAGAAAGCGGTTCCGGCAGCGTTGGGCCCAACGCGCCGTCAGTTGGAGTGAGGTGTCAATTATCTGGACGGTCGACGGCAATGCCGGACACTCGTCGAGCACCATCGCGATGTCCGAGCCCAGGTTGGCTTGAATCTCCACTGCTTTTTCAGGAGTCAGCAGGTGGGGGCTTCCGTCGTGATGCGATCGGAAGTGGACGCCCTGTTCCTCCACTTTTCGGCGATCCGACAGGCTGAACACCTGGTAACCGCCGCTGTCGGTGAGGATCGGCCGCGACCACCCAATAAACCGATGGAGCCCGCCGCGACGCGCGATCAACTCGTCGCCGGGACGCAGGTAGAGGTGGTAGGTGTTCCCCAGGATGATTTCGGCCCCAACGTCTTCGAGGTGCTGGGCCGTAAGCGCCTTGACCGCGCCCTGGGTCCCGACCGGCATGAAGGCCGGGGTCTGGATGATACCGTGCGCGGTCGTCAGGTGCCCGCGGCGCGCCGCGCCATCGGTGTGGGTCAGGGTGAACATCAGGGATCAGGGATCAGGGATCAGGGTCTGGGACCTGACGACCTTGAATTTCAAGCCCCAAGCCCCAAGTCCCAATCCGCTGTGTATTATCACTTCAATGAAGAAACTGCGCGTGGGCGTGATTTATGGCGGCCGGTCCGGAGAGCACGAAGTGTCGGTGACCTCGGCGGCCTCAATCTTCAAGTCGATCGATCGCACGCGCTACGAGCCGGTGCCGATTCGCATTGAGAAAGACGGGCGTTGGACACTGGCCGATCGCCCGCCGACCGCGCTTTCGGCCGCGGAGGTCATCCAGCAGGCGCGCGTCTCGCAAGCCCGGCCGGTGCGGGCGGGGCGGGATTCGCTGTTCGCGCCGTATCCGTCGAGCGACACGCTGATCACGGTGGAGCGCCGCGGTTCGTCCGACGGCGGCACTCCGACAGACGCGGAGCACGCGGTGGTGACCGGCCTGGGTCTGGACGTGGTCTTCCCCGTGCTTCACGGCCCGTACGGAGAAGACGGCACGGTGCAGGGATTGCTGGAGCTCGCGAACGTGCCGTATGTGGGTGCCGGGGTGCTGGCCTCGGCAGCGGGCATGGACAAGGCGATCATGAAGGTGTTGTTTGCGGCGGCCGGCTTGCCAGTCGTGGCCTCGCGCGCCTTCGTGCGCGCCGACTGGACGCGCAGCCGCGACGGCGTGCTGGCGGCCATTGCGGCGCTGGGCTTCCCGTTGTTCGTGAAACCCGCCAACCTCGGATCGAGCGTCGGCATCTCCAAGGTCAAGGCGCAGGCCGAACTGGTGCCCGCGATCGAGACGGCGCTGGAGTTCGATCGCAAGGTGATTGTCGAAGCGGGAGTGGTGAACGCGCGCGAAATTGAATGCGCGGTGCTCGGCAACGACGACCCCGAAACGTCGGTGCCCGGCGAGATCGTGCCGGCGCGCGAGTTCTACGACTACGAAGCCAAGTACCTGGATGAGGGATCGAAGAGCCTGATCCCGGCCGACCTGCCGCCGGCGACCGTGGCCGAGGTGCGCCGGCTGACGGTGGCGGCCTTCCGCGCCATCGGCGCCGCGGGCCTCGCGCGCGTCGACTTCCTGCTCTCCCGCGACACCGGCGTTCTCTACGTCAACGAGATCAACACCATGCCGGGCTTCACCAACATCAGCATGTACTCGCAGATGTGGGAGGCGACCGGCGTCGACTACCCGACGCTGGTCGATCGGCTGATCCAGCTCGCGCTCGCGCGCCACGCCGAGAAGCAAGGGCTGCGAACGAGCGCACTATGAAACGGCTGGCGGCCTCGGTGATCGCGGCGGTCGCGATCACGAATGTGGCGTCCGGCCTTAATGTGGCGTCCGGCATCACCGCCGCGCCGGTTGTCGCCAAAGCCTACGACCTCATTCTCGACGCCGACTTCGAACGGCTGGCTACCGAACTGCCAGCGACCTGCGGGCCGGCGCCGCGCGTGGCCTGCCTGGGCCTCGAGGCGCTGAGCCTGTGGTGGCAGATCCAACTGGATCCGGAAAGCCGCGCGCTCGATCCCGCCTTTCTGGCCAAGGCCAACGCAGCGATTGCCGAAGCTGAGCGCATGACCACGGCGGAGCCGACCCGCGCCGAGGCCTGGTTTTACCTCGGCGCCGCCTACGGCGTGCGGGCGCAGTGGCGCGTCCACCGGGTCGAGCGACTGGCCGCTGCCCGCGACGGCAAGCGCATCAAGGAATCGCTCGAGCGCGCCCTGATCCTGGATCCGGCCTTGCACGACGCCGAGTTCGGTGTCGGCATGTACCGCTACTACGCCGACGTGGCGCCCGCCGTCTTGCGGTTCTTGCGCTGGTTGCTGCTCTTGCCGGGCGGCAATCGGGTGGAAGGGCTGCAGCAGCTCGAACGCGCGGCCACCCAGGGCCAGCTGGTTCGCGGCGAGGCGCAGTTCCAGATCCACGTGCTGTATCTCTGGTACGAGAACAAGTGGCAAGAGGCCATCGCGATCGTCCGCTCGCTGCAAGCCCGCTATCCGCGCAACCCGCTCTTCCATCAAATCGAGGCGGAGATCCTGGATGCCTACTTCCACGATCCGGCCTCGAGCCTGCGCGCGTCGGAGCGGTTGCTCGCGCTGGCGCGCGGCCGCGCGGTGCACCGGCCGGCGCTGGCCGAGACCGTGGCGCGCCTCAACATGGCGCGGCAGCTGCGCGCCCTCAAGCAGACCGCCGCCGCGATCGCACAACTCGATGCGATCATCGCATCGCAGCCGGCTGAACCCGCCGGCGCACTCGCGCGTGCGCAACGCATGCACCGCGAGCTGAAGACGCCGGGTTGAATTCTCCCAAGACACGACAGCACAAATTCAACCCGGCGTCCTCGCGTGAGGTGAAGGTGTGATCGGATGGGACCGATCGGCCCGTTTGTTGACAACCACAAACGCTTTGTGCTTGACAACCCGAATTTCTCATCCATAATCTACATCTAGTATGAGGGTGCAGGGCTCAGGCTACTGATTGTGAACACGTAAAACATTCAGCGGCTGCCATCAGGCAAGAGTCACCCCCCATCAGGAGAGCACAATGGCGAAGAAGGCAAAGAAGGCGGCGAAGAAGGCCAAGAAGCGCTAGGCCGCTACCGGGGCGGTTGTCACCAACTGCCCCACCTTTTCACCAAGACCGCGCACGTGAATAACTCACGGTGCGTAACGAGGCGCGAGAACGCCGGCAGGGACAAGCCGAGTGCCAGGCGGCAGAGGCAAGTCGTGCAGCGGCGAGGTTCTTACGCATAACCCAACCTGAAGGGGGGGATTACAAATGGCAAAGAAAGCAGCTAAGAAGAAGGCAGCTAAGAAGGCGAAGAAGCGCTAGTCGCTTCGTCAGCCGGAAGCTCGGAGGGAGGCGCAGTCGCCTCCCTTTTTTATTTGGTCAGACTACTGTCCGATCCACGACACCCCATCCCACACGCGAATCCGCTCGATCGTGTCCCACTGCTGCAGCCGATCGACCACGTCCATTCCCGACACCACCTGCCCGAACACCGTGTAGCGCCCATCGAGGTGGGGCTGCGGTGAGTGGGTGATGAAGAACTGGCTGCCGCCGGTGTCGGCCCAGTCGAGCGCCATGCCCACGGTTCCCCGCAAGTACGGCCGCTGGTTGATCTCGTCGCGAATGGTGTAGCCCGGCCCGCCCTCGCCGTCGCCGCGCGGGTCACCGTCCTGCACCACGAAGTCGGGCACCACGCGGTGCAGCTGCACGCCGCGGAAGTAGTTCTTGCGCGCCAGCGCCATGAAGTTGGCCACCGTGCGAGGCGCATCGAGCACCGCCAGCTCGATCTGGATGGTGCCCTTGCTGGTGTCGATGTAGGCCGAGGGCGAGTAGCGCGGGGAGACGAACGTGTCGACCGCCGCCAGCTCGGGCACGATCGGCGGCGGCGACGGACGCATGGCCGAGAGGTCGGCGGCGGGGTCAAGCTTCCGCAGGTGCTCGGCCGCGCGCAGGCGAACCGCCCAGTCCTTGTCGCCAAGCGCTGCCACCAACAGAGGGCGAGCCGCCGCCGGATCGATCGCCGTCAGCGCATCGAGCGCGGCCGTCCGCGCCACGTACAGGCCGTCGCGCTGCGAGAGCGCGAGCGCTTCGGTCAGCGCGGCCGTCGCGCCCGGCGCCTTGAGCGTGGCGAGCCCGCGCGCGGCGGCGGCCCTCACGACCTGATCGTCGGCCTTCAGCCGGGCCCGCAGTTCGGGAATCGCACTCGAGGCGCCCACCTTGGCCAGCGCATCGATCACGAACGGGATCACGCGCTGGTCGCCGTCACGCAGCATGTGGGTGAGCGGCACTTCGGCGCGGTCTTTTCCCAGGTCCCCCAGGGCCGAGGCCATGGCGGCACGGACCGACCAGTGTGGGTCGGGATCGAGCGCGGAAATGGCGCTCATGAACGTGTCGGCATCGGTGCGAGCCAGGGCCTGCAGCGCCGCCGCGCGCACCGAAGGCCAGGCGGCCGACACCAGGTCAATCAGCAGGTCCACGGCGTTGGCGTGGCGCAGTTGGCCCAACGCGACGATGGCCTCGAGTTGAAGGTTCTGATCCACCGGGGCCGACGCGATCAGGCGCATCAGGATGGCTGCGCCACGCATCTCGCCGAGCAGGGCCAGGCCACGCACGGCCTGGATGCGCACGGCCAGGGGCTCGCTGGCGCTCTCGGCGATCGCCAGCAGCGCCGGCGCGGCGCGCTGGTCTTTCAGCACACTGAGCCCGCGGACGGCAAACGCGCGCGTGAGCTGTCCGTCGCCCGCAAGCAGCGCCAGCAGGGCGGGCGCGGCGCGGGCATCGTTGATGCGCTGCAACGCAAAAGCGACCGGCCACCAGCGGCTGCGCGGTTGCCCGTCGCGATCGAGCACGGCGGCCGCCAACGCATCGTACGACCCGAGCCGCACCAACGCGTAGGTGCCGAGGCGCACGGCTTCAACCGGCGGCGCCTTCGGCCAGCCCATGTCGTCGGCGTTCATGCCATTAAGCGTGCCCGCCGCAATGTGGGCGGCCACCATCGCGCTAATCGCCGGCGCCGCGGGCTTGTGCCCGATCGCGCCCAGGGCCTCCGCGGCACGGCCCTGGATGGTGGCATCGGCATCGGCCAACGCTGCCGTCAGCGCGGGTGCGGCCGAGGGGTCGCCGATCAACCCCATCGCGAACGCGGCCATTTGCCGCACCTCGAAGTCCTTGTCGCTTTCGAGCAGCGTGATGAGGCCGGGCACGGCGTCGGGGAGGCACACACGACCGCTGGCAAGCGCCGCGCGGCGTCGCACTCTCGACTCCGGGTCTTGCAACAAGGCCAGGATGTCTCCGCCGCCGCCCTTCAGCTGCCGCTCGTCCTCGAGCTGCAGGATCCACCGCATTTTCTGGTCGTAGCCGGTGACCGGCGGCGTCGCGCTGATCTGGGGCGCGACCTTGGGCCCGCACGCGCTGGCAGCGAGCAACGCGACGATCGCGACGATCGCGCGGGGAGACAGCTTTCGGCTCATCGGTAGTGAAGGCAAACCATTCATGGAGTTGCCTCAAGCGCAATGTGCCGCAACGTCGCCCGGTCAATCCGGTCGCGAACGATGTTTACGCCAATGCCCGGGCCGGTCGGGACCGCAATGGTGCCGTCGGCGCTGATCTCAATCGCCGGTTCAATCAAGTCCGGCTGGTAGTACCGTTTGCTCGCCGCGATGTCGCCGGGCAAGGTGAAATTCGGCAAGCTCGCCAGGTGGATGTTGTGGGCGCGGCCAATGCCACTCTCCAGCATGCCGCCATGCCAGACGGGAATGCCGTGGGCGGCGCACAGGTCGTGCAGCTCGATCGAGGCACGATGCCCGCCCACCCGGCCAGGCTTGATGTTGATGATCTGGCACGCCCTGGCCTCGATGGCATCGCGGGCAATGCGCACGGTGTGAATCGACTCGTCCAGGCAGACCGGCGTCTTGATCTGCTTCTGCAGCACCGCATGGTCCATCACATCGTCGTAGTCGAGCGGCTGTTCGATCAACAGCAGGCCGTACGGATCGAGGCGGGCCAGCAGGTCGGTGTCATCCAGCGAGTAGGCGGCGTTGGCGTCGACTTGCAGCGGGATGTTGCCGAACTTGGTGCGAATGCGCTCCACCGCCTCGAGGTCCCAGCCCGGCTTGATCTTGATCTTGATGCGCTGGTAACCGGCGGCGAGCTCGCGCTCGACTTTCTCGAGCAGTTGGCCGTAGGAGTCCTGGATGCCGATCGAGACGCCCGACGCGATGCGGTCGCGCGTGCCGCCCAGCACCGTGGCCAGCGATTGGCCGGTGATCCGCGCGTAAAGGTCCCACGCCGCCATCTCCACACCGGCCTTGGCCATGTTGTGGCCGCGGACGCGACGCAGTGCGGGAAACACGTCGCGGGGATGCTCGAACGCCTGTCCGAGCACTAGTGGCGCGATGAAGCCCTCGATGATATGCCACACCGTTTCAGTGGTCTCGCTGCTGTAATAGGGATTGGCTTCGGCGACCGACTCGCCCCAGCCCTCGTGTCCGTCGCCTTCAACACGAACGAGCACAAAGGTGCGGTCGTAGGATCGACCGAAGCTCGTCTCGAAAAACTGGACGAGCGGCAGGCGGCACAGGAACAACTCGATCTTCTCGATCTTCACGCCTACAAACTATACTCGCCAGCGAAGTGGCCTTTCACTATCTCGCCATCGAGGGCCCGATCGGGGTTGGCAAGACGCGGCTGGCCGAACGACTGGCGGCCCGCCTCGAAGCCACGACGATTCTGGAAGACACCGAGAATCCGTTCCTCGCCGACTTCTACGCGGATCGGCCCGGCTCCGCGCTCCAGGCCCAGCTGTTTTACCTGCTCAACCGCCACCGCCAGCTCACCAGCAAGCGCCAGGCCGACCTCTTCCTGCAGACCATCGTCTGCGACTACGTTTTCGACAAGGACAAGATCTTCGCGTACCTGAACCTCGACGATAACGAGCTGTTCATCTACCAGCGCTTGTTCGACCTGCTGGCGAAAGACGTGCCGCCGCCCGACCTCGTCGTCTATCTCCAGGCGCCCACCGAGCTGCTGATGAAGCGGCTCAAGGCCCAGGACGTGGACCCCGATCGCGAGGCGCTGCCGATGCCGGCCGAGGACTACCTCCGGGAGTTGAACGAGGCCTATCAGCACTTTTTCTTTCACTATTCGTCGACGCCGCTCCTGGTGGTCGAAACCTCGGAATTCGACCCGGAATCAGACGATGCGGCGCTGGATGAGTTGGTGAAGCAGATCAAGGGAATGGGCAAGGGCACGCGCTATTACGTCGCGCGGAAGTGAGCTAAGCTGATCCGATATGGCTTGGTTCAAGAAGGCCCGCAAGCCGATTGCCACGCCCGAAAAGTCCAGCCGCGTCCCCGAAGGGCTGTGGGTGAAGTGTCCGGCATGCGACACCATCATCTACACCAAGGATCTGGTCAAGAACCTTCACGTGTGCGGCAAGTGCGCGCACCACTTCCGGCTCTCGGCCACCGAGCGCCTGAAGACGCTCTTCGACGATGAGCGGTGGGAAGAGCTGGCGCCCAACCTGACCTCGAACGACCCGCTCAAGTTCACCGACACAAAACCCTACAAGTCTCGCCTGGCAAACACGCAGAAATCCACGGGCCAGAAGGACGCGGTGATTGTGGGCGTGGGCCGGATCAACGGCCTGGAGGCGGTGGTCGCGGCCATGGAGTACAGCTTCATCGGCGGCTCGATGGGCGTGGTCGTCGGTGAGAAGATCGTGCGCGGCATCGAGATGGCGCTCGAGCGCAAGGCACCGATGTTGATCGTGTCGTGCTCGGGCGGCGCGCGCATGATGGAGGGCGCGCTGTCGCTGATGCAAATGGCGAAGATTGCGGCGGCGCTGGCGCGGCTGGATCGCGCCAAGCTGCCCTACATCTCGCTGCTCACCGACCCCACCACTGGCGGCGTGACCGCCAGTTTCGCCATGCTGGGCGACCTCAACATCGCCGAGCCCAAGGCCCTGATTGGTTTCGCCGGCCCGCGCGTGATCGAGCAGACGATTCGCCAGAAATTGCCCGATGGCTTCCAGCGCAGCGAGTTCCTGCTTGAACGCGGCATGCTCGACCTGGTCGTGGATCGGCGAGAGCTGAAGGCGACCTTGGAGAAGACGCTGCGGTTCATGAGCACCACCTCCCAAGCCCCAAGCCCCAAGCCCCAAGCCGGCAGCGTGTGAGTCCTCTCGAACGGCTGTTTGCGCTCGAACAGTTTGGCATCAAGCTCGGCCTCGACAACATCCGCGCCATCCTGGCGGCGCTCGACCATCCTGAACGCGCGTGGCGCTCGGTGCACATTGCCGGCACCAACGGCAAGGGATCGGTCGTGGCCATGGTCGAACGCGGGCTGCGGGCAGCGGGACTGAAGACCGGCCGCTACACCTCCCCTCATCTCGACGTCATCGAGGAGCGCGTCGCCATCAATGGCGAGGCCGTGGAACGACCGACGTTCACGGCGGCCACCGAAGTGGTGTTTGCGGCGGTCGATGAGGCGACCCGCACCGGCACCCTGACGGCGGTGCCGACGTTCTTCGAAGTGTCCACGGCGGTGGCTTTCGAGATTTTCCGGCAGGCCAGGGTCGATGTCGCAATCGTCGAGGTTGGCTTGGGCGGCCGGTTTGACGCCACCAACGTACTGACGCCAGAGATCACCGCGATCACCTCGATCGCCTTGGATCACGAACGGCACCTCGGCACGACGCTGTCGCAGATTGCTTTCGAGAAGGCCGGCATCGCCAAGCCCGACACGCCGCTGGTCGTGGGCCGGTTGCCAGGTGAGGCGGCGCGCCGCATTGCCACCGTGGCGGCTGCGGTCAGCGCCCCAATAATCGACGCGCATGGCACGACCACCGATCGCATCTACCCGCCGCTCAAGCTGGCGTTACCGGGCCGGCACCAGCTGGAGAACGCCGCGGTGGCGGTGGCGGTCCTCGAAGCATGGTCGGCGCGGGTTTCGTTTGTTCCCACCAGTGCGATTGTCGAAGGACTCACCGACTGCCGCTGGCCCGCGCGTCTGGAGTGGCTGCGCCCGGCGGGCGGCGGCGAGCTGCTGATCGATGCCGCGCACAATCCCGCCGGTGCGGCGGCGCTGGCGACTTACCTGCAGGACACGAACCTGGCGCCGATCCCGATCGTGCTGGCGGTGATGGAAGACAAGGATCTCACCGGGATGGTGAAGCCGCTGCTGCCGGTGGCGTCGGCGTTCGTCGCGACGACCGTGCCGCATCCCCGGGCACGCACGGCGGAGAGCTTGGCCGCGGCGCTGCGGGTGCTGGCGCCAACGCTGCCGATCGAAATCGAGCCGGAGCCTGAGGCCGCGGTAGCACGCGCCCTGGCGCGATCGCAGCGCGCCGTGGCAGCGGGGTCGATCTACTTAATCGGTCCGCTGCGAGCGCGGCTGATCGCCGGCGGAGCGAGGTCCGGCTAAAGCCGGACACTACATTCTGGTATTCTCAATTTCATCCCGTGCGGCCACGCCTGACCTTCTTCCTGACGTGCGCGATCCTCATAAGCGCTCTGGCGCGGCCGGCCTGGGCACAAGTGGTGCCCGGTTGGACGACCAAGCAAGGCTCGTTCGACCGCATTAACGCGGACCTCGTCCTCCTGATCAGCGAAGTTGAGATCGAAGGCGAGGCTGGCAGTCCCAATGCCGGCCAGAAGTTCTTTGCCGACCAGGTCGAGGTGAACATCAAGTCCGGGGCTCTCACCGCGCGCGGCAACGTCGTGCTCCAGACACCAACCTCGAGAATCGCGGCTGAATCAGCCGTCTTCAACACCAAGACCAAGCTGGGCACGTTCACCAACGCCACGGGTATCGCGCAACTGGGCGAGCGCGGCCGCCAGAATCAGAGCATGTTCGGCACGCTCGAGCCCGATGTCTACTTCTACGGCACGGAGATCGAGAAGGTCGGCGCCGACAAGTACCGGATCAACAAGGGCGGCTTCACCACCTGCGTGCAGCCGACGCCGCGCTGGGAGATTGTCAGCGGCCGCGCCACGGTCAACCTCAACGACTACGTGGTGATGCGTAACGCCGTGGTGCGGGTGAAGAACGTGCCGGTGTTCTACCTGCCGATCATGTATTACCCGATCCAGGAGGACGACCGCGCGACCGGCCTCCTGCTGCCGTCGTACGGCGCGTCGACGTACGCGGGCTCGTCGATCAGCAACGCGTTTTTCTGGGCCATTAACCGCAGCCAGGACCTGACGCTGTTTCACGACTGGTTCTTTACCAGCAGCACGGGCATGGGCACTGAGTATCGCTACCTGTTCGGGCCGGCGTCGCAGGGCAACTTCCGCGCGTATTGGCTGGACGAGAAAGAGGCCGTCATCAACGGCGCCCCGCGGCGGGCCCACAAGAGCCAGATTTTCACCGGCGGCCTGAACCAGGGTTTGCCGCTCGGCCTGACGGCGCGTGCCAACGTCAACTATTCGACCGACGTCACCACCCGCCAGCTGAACAGCAATGACTTTCTCGACGCGACCACCAGCCAACGCACCGTGAATGGGGCCGTCTCGGGCGCGTGGGGCGGCCTCAGCCTGAACGCGGTTTACGATCGGCTGGAGTATTTCTACAACGCCACCGACTCACAAGTCACCGGCAGCGCGCCGGGGCTCACCGCCACCTACAGCGGCCGTAAACTGCCGTTCTTGCCGGTTTACCTTTCGGTCAACGCCGAAGCCGCCAACCGGTTGTTTATCGGCAAGTCGGCGACGGCCACCACCGACAAAAGCCTGAACCGCGTTGACGTGCTGCCATCGTTACGGGCGCCGCTCAGCACGCTGCCGTTCCTGTCGGTCAATGCGAGCCTGGGCTACCGCACCACCTACTTCAGCGAGAGTCTCGCCAGCGATTTGCGCACGCAGGTGGACGAGGCGGTAACGCGCCGCTATGCCGACCTGCGCGCCGATATCGTCGGCCCCGTGTTCTCGCGGGTCTTCACGCCGAACAACGCCCTTGCGGAACGCATGAAGCACATCATCGAACCGAACTTCTCGGTGCAGCGCCGGACGACGATTGCCGACCAGAAGCGCGTGCCACAAGTGGGTGGCGCCTACGACACGATCGTCGGCGGCACGACCCAGTTGACCTATGGCCTGAATAACCGGCTGCTGGTGCGCAAGCGGGCGGTCGAGGGCGCGCAAGCCGGGTCGCCGCAGGAACTGCTCAACGTCTCGATTCGCCAGAGCTATTACAGCGACGAAACCGCCAGCCAGTTCGATCCGGCGTACGGCAATAACCAGGGCCGGGTGGCCAGTCCGTTCTCGCCAATTACCCTGTCGGCCAAGGCCGTGCCGACCCAGCCGATGGCCATCGACTTCCGGTTCGATTACGACCCTCGCACCGCCGCGGCGTTCAAGGTGATTGGCTACGGCTTGAACGGCGTATTCCGGACCAACATGGTGGAAACCTCGGCCGGCTGGAGCAAGCAGAACTACGGGACCGCATTGGCGCGCCGCTCGAACAATTACATCCAGCAGAGCACCCAGCTCCGCTTCGGCGGCGGCGCCTACGGCGGCACGGTGGCGTTCAACTACGACATCGCGCGGTCGACGCTGGTCAACCACCGCTACATCGCGTTCTACAACGCCCAGTGCTGCGGTATCTCGTTCGAGTATCTGGCCTATAACTACGGCCCGGGCACCAACCTGCTACTCGCCCAGAACCGGCGGTTCAACATGTCGTTCACGCTGGCGGGCGTCGGGTCATTCTCCAACTTCTTCGGGGCATTCGGCGGCAGAACACAGTAAGATCGGCCACGGATTAGACGCCGATTAGACACAGACTCGAACACCATCAGGATCAATCAGCACACATGAAGGGACTCATTCTTAGCGGCGGCAAAGGCACTCGCCTTCGACCGCTCACCTACACCAGCGCGAAACAGCTGGTACCGGTCGCCAACAAGCCGGTCCTGTTCTACGGGATCGAGGCGCTGGTCGCCGCCGGCATCACCGACATTGGCATTGTCGTCGGCGACACGCAGGCCGAAATTCGTGCCGCCGTCGGCGACGGCTCGAAGTGGGGCGCGAAGGTCACCTATATTCCGCAGGATGCGCCGCGGGGCCTGGCCCACGCCGTGCTGATCAGCGAGCCGTTCATCGGCGCTGATCCGTTCGTGATGTATTTGGGCGACAACCTCCTCAACCGGGGCATTGTCGAGTTCGTCGAGCAGTTCGTCAAAGAGAAGCCGGCCGCTCAGATCCTGTTGACCCCGGTGCCAGACCCGCAGATGTTTGGCGTCGCCGAGTTGAAGGGCGACAAGGTCGTGCGGCTCGTTGAAAAGCCGAAGGAGCCCAAGACCAACCTCGCGCTGGTCGGCGTCTACATGTTCGGGCCGGAGATCTTCACGTCGGCCAGGAACATCAAGCCCAGCTTCCGCAACGAGCTCGAAATCACCGACGCCATCCAGGACCTGATCGATCGCGGGCTGCGCGTCACCCCGCACCTGGTGAGCGGCTGGTGGAAAGACACCGGCAAGCTCGAGGACATGCTCGAAGCCAATCGCCTGATCCTGCTGACGCTCGCGCCGAGCAACGCCGGCACGGTGGACGCGGCGTCGAAAATTGAAGGCACGGTCGTGATCGAGGCCGGCGCGGTCGTGGAGAACTCGGTGATTCGCGGACCAGCGGTGATTGGACCGGGCGCCCGGATCAAGGACGCCTATATCGGGCCGTTCACCTCGATCGGCCGCGACGTGGAGATCTCTCACTCCGAAATCGAGCACAGCATCGTGCTGGAAGGCGCGTTGATTCACGACCTGGATACCCGCGTGGCCGACAGCCTGATCGGCCGTGGCGTGAAGATTCATCGCCTGCCGCTCAAGCCGGCCGCCCACCGCTTCATGCTCGGCGACAACTCCGAGGTTTGGATCCGATGGTAAAGGTGCTCGTCACCGGCGGCGCCGGTTTCATTGGCAGCAACTTCGTGCGCTACGCGCTGCAGGCGCACCCGGATTGGCACGTCACCAACCTCGACAAGTTGACGTATGCCGGCCGCAAAGAGAACCTGCACGACGTGATGGATAACCCACGGCACACGTTTGTGCACGGCGACATCCTCGACGCGGCGGTCGCGGGCCCGCTGGTCGAAGCCGCGGACTACGTGGTGCACTTCGCCGCCGAGACGCACGTCGACCGCTCGATCATGTCGGCCGGCGACTTCATCAAGACCGACGTGGAAGGCTCGTTCGTGCTGCTCGAAGCGGCGCGGCGCAATCCCGGCCTGCAGCGCTTTATCCAGATCTCCACCGACGAGGTCTACGGCAGCGTGCCCGAAGGTTCGAGCACCGAGACCGACGAACTGCGGCCGCGCAACCCGTACGCCGCGAGCAAGGCCGGCGCCGACCGCCTGGCCTACAGCTACTGGGCAACGCACGACGTGCCGGTGATTGTGAC
Source organism: Acidobacteriota bacterium (assembly GCA_009694735.1). Classification (GTDB taxonomy): domain Bacteria; phylum Acidobacteriota; class Vicinamibacteria; order Vicinamibacterales; family UBA2999; genus 12-FULL-67-14b. Next base: position 27,929 of record SHUG01000013.1, read on the forward strand.
GCGGGCGTCGAATAACTACGGGCCCTACCAGTTCCCCGAAAAGATCCTGCCGCTGTTCGTGACCAACCTGACCGACGACATCCAGGTGCCGCTGTACGGCGACGGCGGCAACATCCGTGACTGGCTGCACGTGCTCGATCACTGTCGTGCCCTCGACCTGTTGCTGCACACCGGCACTAACGGCGAGGTCTACAACATCGGCGGCGGCAACGAGGTGAAGAACATCGACCTCACGCACGCCGTGCTCAAGCTGATGGGCAAGGGGACCGGCCTGATCAAGCCCGTGGCCGACCGCAAGGGCCACGACCGCCGCTATAGCCTGGGCACCAAGAAACTCGAGGGCATGGGCTGGACACCGCAGGTGCCGTTCGAGCAGGGCCTGAGCGAGACCGTCGCATGGTATCGGGCGAACGAGTGGTGGTGGCGTCCGATCAAAGAACGCGATCCCGCCTACAAGGCCTACATCGAAGCGCAGTACGGCAAGCGCGGCTGATGGCCGCCGCTGTCCTCGTCACCGGTGCGGCGGGGTTTGTCGGCAGCCACCTGCTGGAACTGCTCGCTCAGGACAAGACGGACATCGTCGCCTGGCAACGGCCAGGAACCGCGCCCCTGATCACCGGCACCGGCGTGCGCTGGGTCACGGTCGAAATGCATGACCGCACCGAGGTCGCTGCCGCCATCAACGATGCGCGGCCCGCGGCCGTGTATCACCTGGCCGGCGTGCCCCACGTCGGCGACTCCTGGAGCCACACGCGCGAAACGTTCGCCGGCAACGTGCTGGCCACTCATCACCTGTTCGAAGCCCTTCGCCGCGCCGCGCAGGCGCCGCGAGTGCTCGTGACCAGTTCCGCCACGGTCTACGCGCCGGCCGATCGGGCCTTGCACGAAGACGATGAGGTGTTGCCGAACAATCCCTACGGCACGAGCAAGCTCGCGCAGGAGATGGTCGCCATGCGCGCCTGGCAGGACGATGGGATTCCGGGTTTGATTGCGAGGGCCTTCAACCACGTCGGACCGAGGCAGGCGCCATCGTTCCTGGCGCCGAGCATCGCCAGGCAGATTGCCGCGATCGAAGCCGGACAACTGGCGCCGGTGCTCAAGGTCGGCAACCTCGAGCCCAGGCGCGACATCATGGACGTGCGCGACACGGTCCGCGCCTACCGCGCGATGATGCAGTCCGCGAAGCCGGGCGAGCCGTACAACGTGTGCTCGGGCCAAGCCGTGGCGGTCAAGGAGCTGATGCGCCTGTTCATCCAGCACGCGCGCGTCCCGATCACAGTCGAGCAGGATCCGGCTCGATTCCGGCCCAACGACACCCCGCTGATCCTGGGTGACGCCACCAAGCTGACGACCGATACCGGCTGGGCGGCGGAGGTGCCGCTGGAGCAGACGGTTGAAGACCTGCTGGCCTACTGGCGAAGCCAATAACCCGCGGCGCGACGGCTTAATCGGCTTTTCGCTTGACTGGCGAACAAACGGCGAAATAATGGTCGGGATGCCGACTTTTCCGCTGCTTTTCGACTTGGGTCGCTCCCCCACCACCCGCGACGTCGCAAAACTCGTGAAAGACGGCGGCCTCGAGGCATTGCCCGACGCCAAGCGCCGAGGCGACGCGGCCACCTATCAGGAGATCCACTGCCGCTCGGCCCTCAACCGCGTGAAGGGCATGCCGTTCTTCAAGTGGACCCTCAATCCCTATCGCGGCTGCACCCACGGCTGTCACTACTGCTTTGCGCGGCGGTATCACACCCAGCTCGAGTTGAATGCCGGCGACCACTTCGCCTCGGTGATCTTGGTGAAGACCAACTTCGTCGAGGTGTTGCGGCGGGAACTGGACAAGCCGTCATGGACGAAAGAGACGATCGGTTTCGGTACCGCGACCGATCCCTATCAGCCGATCGAGGGCACCTACAAGCTGTCGCGGGGCGTGCTCGAGGCACTCCGCGACGCCGCCACACCAGTGAGCATCGTCACCAAGGGGCCGATGATCGTGCGCGACATCGACGTGCTGCAGGACCTGTCGAAGCGCACGTCGTGCCGCATCCACATCAGCGTGCCGACGGTGGATGAAGAGGCGTGGGAGCAGTTGGAGCCCGGGGTCGCCCATCCCGTGCAGCGGCTGCGGGCGGTGCGCGAGCTGGTGAATGCCGGGCTCGATTGCGGGGTGCTGATGGCGCCGATCGTCCCTGGCTTCTCCACCCACCCGGCCAAGATCGAACGGACCATCAAGGCGATTGCCGACTCGGGTGCGCGGTCGGTGGGCGCCATGGTCATGCACCTGCAGGGCGGCACCCGCGATCACTTCATGGGGCTGCTGGGTCGGGAGTATCCGCATCTCGTGGACCGTTACGAGACGCTCTACGCGGGGAAGTACGCGCGAAAGGACTACACGAAGCAGGTGGACGAGGTCGTGTCGCTGATGCGAGCGCGCTATTTGGGTAAACGCAGTTCGCCGCTCATGCATTCCTAGGTAAGCCACCAGTCCAGAGGGCTTTCGCGAGATGGACGTCACCCTGGCCGGGCGATGGACTCCCGGCGAGGCCGAGCAGGTGATTGTAGGGAGTTCTGCCGACTACTCGTTAGCCGGATCACAGAAACGACGACGTGACCGGAAGGGCTGCGAGGCGTAGGATCAGAGGGTGCGCCAGACCGTTTACGTCGAGACGAGCGTGTTCAGCTATCTCGCTGGTCGTCCCAGCCGCGACCTGATCGTGGCGGCGCGCCAACGGCGTACTCACACATGGTGGCGAACACGACGCTCGGTATTCGACCTATGCGTGTCCCAGATGGTCATTGACGAGGCCGCGGCTGGAGACCCTCGGCCTGCCGCGATGCGGTCGGGATTTCTGGCAGGCATACCGACCCTGGACATGCCCGTCGGCGTCGCGGATCTGGCTGCCGCACTGATCGAGGGTGTGCCCCTTCCGCGCAAGGCCGCAGCCGATGCGGCACATATCGCCGTGGCGGCGTACCATCGGGTCGATTTCCTGCTGCCGTGGAACTTGGCCCACATCGCGAATGCTCAGTTGCGTCCGCGAATCGAAGCGATCTGCCGAGCGTCAGGGTATTCGGCTCCGATCTTGTGCACACCGGATGAACTCATGGGTGGAAACATATGACGACACGGGCGAAACGCGAGACCGATTGGCAGGATCCCATCGTGGCCGAAGTGCGTGCGGCACGGGAGGCCCTCTTTGCGGCCGCGGGCTACGACATCCAGGAGTTTTGTCGCCGCGCCCGCGCGGCGCAAGCCACTTCCGGGCACCGTGTCGTGACGCGGCGGTCGCGTCCAACGCCCAAGCCGGAAGTTCGCACCATCGGAATGGCACGCGGCCGCACGAAAACCGGCTAACACGCAAATGGAGCCGACGCGCCGATGGACTGCGACGGCGCGCGGCTCATTTGCAACGTTGGGCTGCCTTCTCGCAACGGAAGATCGAGTGATTGGAGTAAGAACAACGTGAATGCTTGGCTCAACTGGCGTACCGGGGTGGCCTCCGTTCTTCTGGCCGCGGTATTGGTGGGCACCTTGTGGCTCTTCTCGGAGCGGTCGCTCACGTTGTCTGGCCTCGATCTGTTTTTCGCGATCACGACTGTGGTCTCGATTGGTTTCAACCTGTGGCAGCTATTTCGCGACCGCTACAAGTACGAGCCCCTCAAGAACTCCTTCATTGGTCTATTCAACGACATCAAGAGCAGGCAGCTTCGTGCGCATTTTCGCCAGCAGCTCTTGACCTCAAACGCTGGGACTGCAGCCACCGCAGATCAGCTGCGCCTTGAGTTCTATGACTTTGCCGAAGAGACGAAGCAGTCTCTAGACCACATTCGCGAACATGTTGTTGCAGCCATTCACACACTCGACGGCTCCATCTCCTCGCAGCAGGTGTTCAAGGCAGCCGACTTCGGCATGTCGGAGGACGAGAAGCGGCTGCGTGCTAAGGGATTCCAGCAGTATATGCAGCGCCTCGAAGCCGCGGGAGATCATCGCGCGCCTGCGCCACCGACAGCCTAACAAGCCGCTGCAGCCGGCCGCGGCCGGCGCGATCATTAGCGGCCGCGGTTGAATCGGCACGTCAGGCGTCAGGAATTCGCCATCAAACACAAAACAGTGGCACTGAAATGGGCTATCACACCATCCAGCGCCACCTATTACTGGTCTGTGTCTAACCTGCGTCTAATCGGTGGCTGTGTCTCATCTGCGGGAGAGACGCGCCAGAAGGCCAGCAATAACCGCGGCGCGCGGCACAAGCGCGTCGATCTCCACGTGCTCGTGAAGCGCATGCGCGCCATCGCCGACAGCGCCAATCCCATCCAGGGTTGGTACGCCGAGGGCGGCGGTGAAGTTGCCGTCCGAGCCACCGCCCGCACTCCCCTCCTCCAGCGTCAGGCCCAGCTCCTTCGCCACCAACTGCGCTTGCTCGAATAGCCGGACGACATCAGCTGTTCGCTCGAGCGGTGGACGATCGAATCCGCCGGTGACCGAGACGGTGGCGCCCTCGATGTGCGGGGCGAGGGCCTTCATGGTCCGCTCCAGGCGTTCGGCATCCGCGCGGGTGACGGCGCGGGCGTCGATAATGGCGCGCGCCTCGGCGGGCACAACGTTGGCGCGGGTGCCGCCTGCGATCACTCCGACACTTACGGTGACACCTCGCGCCGGATCCTGCAGGTCGTCGATGGCGACGATCTGGCGCGCGAGTTCGCGCACCGCGCTGATGCCCTTGCCAGGGTCGAGGCCGGCGTGCGCCGAGACGCCGCGCACGAGCATCTCAAACTGCCCGACGCCCTTGCGGCTGGTTTTCAGTGCTCCGCCCGGCAGCGATGGCTCAAAAACCAGCACGGCTTCGCTGCGTTGCGCCTCGGCTTCGATCGGCGCGCGCGACGTCGTGCTGCCAACCTCCTCGTCGGCGGTCCACAGCATCACCACCTGGCAACCGTCGAGACCACCCGCGTCGATAACGGCACGAGTCGCCAGCGTCGCAAGGCCAATCCCCGCCTTCATGTCGAACACGCCTGGCCCATACAGGCGTCCGCCGGCTCGCCTCAGCGGCATCTTTGTCAGCTGCCCGATCGGCCACACGGTGTCGAAATGGCCGAGCAGCAGAAGCTGGCGCGGGCCATGGCCGAAGCTGGCGCGAAGATGATCGCCCGCTTGCCCACCGGCCTGTCCGCCGTCGCCTTGGCGGGGGTGGAAGCCTTGGCGAAGGTGGGCAGTTGACGACGACACGCGGGTGAGGGCGCCGCCGAGTGCCTCTAACCGCGACGCCAGCTCAGCACCGCAGCGATTCACCGCCGCCGGATCGTCGCTTGGGGATTCGATGGCGACCAGGGCTTCGATGAAGTCGAGCAGCCAGCCGCGGTGGGCGGAACAGTAATCGAGGAACGAATTCATGAGGTCTCGGGGCCTTGAGGTCTTGGGGTCTTATAATAGTTCTGTGATTCCGTTCTTCCGTGACGCAATCGTTGGGTTGGCGCTCGTGGCCGTCGCCTCTGGCGCATCAGCGCAAACCCCACAGCCGTTCCCGCGCCCGAACACCCCGTCAACCCAGAAACCCCCAGCACCCGTGGCACCCTCGGCACCGGCACCAACCCCGGCACCTCAGGCACCCGTGGCACCCCAGGCACCTTCGAGTGGTGCCGCGAGCGGGGCCCCTACCGAAGCGATGCTCGGAGCGCCGCTGTATCCGTCGGCCGTCTACCTCACCTCTTACGACGCCGGCCGCGGCCAGCGTTTCTACTTGTTCGGGGTCAGCGTGCCGTATGCGGAGCTGGTGTCGTACTACAAGACGGTGCTGAAGCAGAAGGGTGACGAGCTGTTCGAGGCGCCGCCGACGCATCAATTTGAAACCGGCCGCTATCGCGACGAGACAATGGCGTTTGCGCCGAGCCTGACGATCAAGGACTACACCTACGGGGGATCGGCGGGCTTTCCTAATCCCAAGCCGGGCGCCACGCCGGAACGATTTCCAACCGTGATTCAGATCGTCCCGGCGCCGCGGCCTTAATTCTTGACGTAGATCTCGGCGCCACTCTTCCGGAACTCTTCCGACTTCTCTTCCATTCCCTTCGCCGCTTCCGCCCGCACCTGCTGCGTGAGCTCCATGCTGCAGAACTTCGGCCCGCACATCGAGCAGAAGTGCGCGACCTTGGCGCCGTCGGCGGGCAGCGTCTCGTCGTGGTACGCGCGCGCCGTGACCGGATCGAGCGACAGGTTGAACTGATCTTCCCACCGGAACTCGAACCGCGCCTTCGACAGCGCATCGTCCCACGCCCGGGCGCGAGGGTGGCCCTTGGCGAGGTCGGCCGCGTGCGCGGCGATCTTGTAGGCGATCACACCCGCCTTCACGTCATCGCGGTTCGGCAGACCGAGGTGTTCCTTCGGCGTGACGTAGCAGAGCATGGCCGTGCCGTACCAGCCGATCATCGCGGCGCCGATGGCCGAGGTGATGTGGTCGTAGCCGGGGGCGATGTCGGTGGTGAGAGGTCCGAGCGTGTAGAACGGCGCTTCGCTGCACCACTCCAACTGCTTCTCCATGTTCTCGCGAATCAGGTGCATGGGCACGTGGCCTGGACCCTCGTTCATCACCTGCACGTCGTACTCCCAGGCGATCTTGGTCAGTTCGCCCTGCGTCTTCAGCTCGGCGAACTGGGGCTCGTCGTTGGCATCGGCAATCGATCCCGGCCGCAGGCCGTCGCCGAGTGAAAACGACACGTCGTAGGCCTTCATGATCTCGCAGATTTCGCGGAAGTGCGTGTAGGTGAAGTTCTCCTGGTGATGCGCGAGGCACCACTTGGCGAGAATCGAACCACCGCGAGAGACGATGCCCGTCAGGCGCTTGGCCGTCATCGGGATGTAGCGCAGCAGCACGCCGGCGTGGACGGTGAAGTAGTCGACGCCCTGCTCGGCCTGTTCGATCAACGTGTCGCGATAGACCTCCCAGGTCAGGTCTTCGGGACGGCCGCCAACCTTCTCGAGCGCCTGGTAGATCGGCACCGTGCCGATCGGCACGGGCGAGTTGCGCATGATCCACTCGCGCGTTTCGTGGATGTTCTTGCCGGTGGACAGATCCATCACCGTGTCGGCGCCCCACAGCGTCGACCAGCGGAGTTTCTCCACTTCCTCTTCGATCGACGAAGAGACGGCGGAGTTGCCGATGTTGGCGTTGATCTTCACCAGGAAGTTGCGGCCGATGATCATCGGTTCGAGCTCGGGGTGGTTGATGTTGGCGGGAATGATCGCGCGACCGCGTGCCACCTCATCGCGCACGAACTCGGCCGGCAGGCCCTCGCGCGAGGCGATGTAGGCCATCTCCGGCGTGATCTCGCCTTTGCGCGCGTAGTGCAGTTGGGTCACTGGCTGTCCGGCCTTCGAGGCGGCTCGACGCGGCGCCACCCAGGACTCGCGCAGCTTCGGCAGTCCGGTACGCGGGTCGTGGCCCTGCGGACCGCTGGTGTCGTAGAGGCGAACTGGCTGCTCGCCACCGCCGAGCGAGACCTGGCGAAACGGCACGCGCAGCGTGGTCGGGCCTGCGAGCGTCTCAACCACCTGCTCGTCGAAGACCTTGGTTGAGTTGGGATAGGCCTCGTCGTACGTCGAGGCTGTTGGTACAGGTGTGGACTTGCTCATTCCGCTCTCCCTCCGCCCGTGTCAACGGGATCAGGTTCCAGGGTGTGTCTCAATCTCGTCCCGCCGTAGCGCGCCCAGGATGAGGCGCGTAGGCGGACTGATACCCCTGGCGGTTGTTTTCGATCTTACTTCAGGGATCGGCCGTCGCCGTCGAGGATCGCCACGTTCACGTAGTACAGCTCGGTGGCGACTTCCAGGTTCTTGCCGAGCTTGTTCGGCATCGATTTCCAGTCCAAAGTGGGCTGAATCACCTGCCAGGCGCCCTTGGCGCCCACCTTGATCGGCATGGCGAACGCGCGCTCGTCGGCGTTCCAGCGATACGACACCGTGCCAGCCGTCTCGTCGAACGTCAGCTCGAGCGTCGGCAGGTTCACCCGCCGCAGATACTGATCGAAGATCGGCGTCAGGTCCTGCTTCAGCTCGGCGCTAAAGAAGCGGACCATGTCTTCCGTCATGATGTTCTGGTACTTGAAGTGGTCGTAGGTATCGCGCACCAGCTGCCACCAGCGGGCATCGTCGTTGACGACGCTTCGCAGCGTGTGAAGAAAAAGCGCGCCCTTGAAGTACATGTCCTGGTTCGGGGTGCGGTGAATGCCGCGCTGGGTGATGATCGGCTCCTTGTTGCCGACCTTCTTCTTGTAGCCGTTGGTGTACTTCAGCGCATCATCAGCGCCAAACAGCGCTTCGACGTAGACGCCCTCGAGGTAGGTCGTCCAGCCTTCCTGAATCCACATGTCAGAGACATCGGCGGCGGAGACCGCGTTGCCAAACCACTCGTGGCCGCTTTCGTGGATGATGATGAAGTCGAACTTGAGGCTGACGCCCACTTCTGTCCAATCGCGTTCGAGGTAGCCGTTGGCGAAGCGGTTGCCGTAGGTCACCGCGCTCTGGTGCTCCATTCCTGAATAGGGCACCTCGATCAGCTTGTAGCCGTCCTTGGGAAACGGGTACTTGCCGACGTACTTCTCGAACGCCTCGATCATTGGCCTGGCCTGCGCGAACTGCTTCTTCGCCTTCTCGAGGCTGCCGGGCAGGACGAAGTAATCCATCGGCAGGTCGCCGAGCTTCTCGGAGAACTGCACGTATTCGCCGATGTTCAGCGAGACGTTGTAGGAATTGATCGGGTAGTGCACGCGCCAGTCCCAGCGGGTGTAGCCGTCGCCCAGGTCGCTCTTGCCTATGAACTTGCCGTTCGAGACGTTCATTAATCCGTTGGGAACGGCGACGCGGATGTCGGCGCCCTCGGGCTCGTCGCGCCACTGATCCTTGCTCGGCCACCACACGCTGGAACCTTCACCTTCGTTCGCGGTGTTGATCCAGTGGCGGCCGGTGGGGTCCTGGCGGAAGGCGAGACCGCCGAACCGTCCTTGTTCCCGCGGCAGGCCGTGGTAGTGAAAGTCGATCGTGTAGGTGCGGCCGGCGCGGAGTGTCTCCGGAAAATCGACGTAGACCGTGTTGTGGTCCCGTTCGTACTTCAGCACGGTGGCGCCCAAAAGAATCTTGTCGATGTTGAGGTTCGCGTAGAGCTCCAACTGAATGCGGGTGTCGTCCTTGAGCATCTTGAAGCGGATGGCGTTCTTGCCGCTGATCGCCTTTTTGTCGGGATCGACCCGAACGTCGAGTTCGTAGTAGAGCAGGTCGTTGTTGGCGCGATAGCGGCCGTATTCCCCTCGCAAGATGTCGAGCCGCGTCGGCGCGCGTAACGTCGATGGAGGTTCGCGCCTTGCCGGCTGCGACGGCGACACGTTCTGCCCTGACAACGAAAGCGGGCCACTGAGG
>SHUG01000014.1 GCA_009694735.1 Acidobacteriota bacterium
TGCAGGGCGTGATCGAGGAGTTCCGCAAGATGGGCATCCTCGTCGGCCGTCCGTTCCCGCCCATGCTGAACCACCTGCGCGTCTCGGTCGGCACCGCGGACGACATGGAGAAGTTCATGGCGGCCTTCAAGAAGATCTTCCCGCAGAAGGCACGCGTTTAGGCCATGGATTAAGCGCCGATTCGACGCCGATTAAGGGGTTGCCGATGGCGTCATCGGCGGCCCCTTAATTTCGTACGCGGGCGGTTCCGCGCCAAGCAAATGCTTCACGAAGTAGTCCCACCGCCGCCTCACCATGTACGGTTCGTTACCGAAGCCGTGCCCGCGGTTCGGAAAAATAATCAGGTCGAAGTCCTTGTTGAACTTGATCAGCTCGTTAACGACCAGCAGCGTGCTGTAGAACGGCACGTTGGTGTCCATCGAGCCGTGCGCCAGCAGCAGCTTGCCCTTGAGGTTCTTGGCGAAATTCTGGTTGGCCTGCGAGTCGTAGTTGGTCGTCCCGTCGGGTCGCTTCTCGAGCAGGCCCTGCCACTTCTCGGCCCAATCATCCTCGTAGACGCGGTTGTCGTGATTGCCGGCTTGCGACACGCCTACCTTGAAGAAATCTGGATACTTGAACATGGCGGCCGCGGTCGCGAAGCCGCCGCCCGAGTGGCCGTAGATGCCGGCGCGATCGATGTCGATCCACGGGTAGCGGCTGGCCAGCTCCTTCATGCCGGCCACCTGGTCGGGCAGCGTGTTGTCGCCCATGTCGCCGTAGTACGCCGCGTGGAAGCGCTTCGATCGCCACGGTGTGCCCATGCCATCGATCTGCACGACGATGAAGCCGAGTTCGGCGATCGCCTGTGCATCCCCCCTGGCGGCTGAGAAGCTCCGGCCGCCCACGCTGCCGGTTTGCGGCCCTGGATAGATGTTGTTGATGATCGGGTACTTCTTCGTGGGATCGAAGTTGCTGGGGCGATACATCAGGCCGTGGAGATCACCGACGCCGCCGCGATCCTTCACCGTAATCGGCATGGGCGGTTTCCAGCCGGTGGCCAGCAGGCGCGAGATGTCGGCCTTCTCGAGCGACAGCACCACCTTGCCGGTGGCGTCGCGCAACACCGAGGTCGAGGCGACATCCGGCTTCGAGAAGTTGTCGACGAAGTACTTGCCCGATGGCGACACCGACACGGCGTGATCGGCGTCTTCCGGGGTCAGCAGCTGGCCGTTCTTGCCGTCCATGCCCACACGATAGAAGTGGCGGAAGTACGGATCGCGCCCGCGCTCGCGGCCGACACCCTGGAAGTAGAGCACGCGGTTCGCCTCGTCCACGCGCGTGAGCTGCGTGACGTTGCCGTCGCCGCTGGTGATCGGGTACTTCTGCTTGCCCGTCCGCAAGTCGTGCATGTAGAGGTGGCCCCAGTTGTCGCGTTGCGAAAACCAGATGGCCTCGTTCGAGCCCGGGAGGTATTTCCAGTTCACCTTGCCGTTCCCCGACTCCAGGAAGGTCTCCCCTTTTTCTTCCAGCACCTCGCGAATGGCGCCGGTGGCGACATCGGCCACGCGCAGGTTGGCTTGCTGATGGTTGCGCGACGTGGAGACAAACGACACCTGGCTGCTATCCGGGTTCCACTGCACATCCACCCATTCGCCGCCGCACTTCACGTCGTCACAGAGCGTCGAGCGGTGCTGGTCTGGTCCCATCTTCAGGCGGGTGACCTTCGGGCCATCCACTTCGATGACCACGCGCTCGATCATCGTCACGAACTCGTCGCCCGGCAGCGGGTATTTCCACGCCTGCAGCGTGGGATGCCCGGCCGTGGTGTTCACCAGGTACATCTCGCCGGCTTTGCGCTGGTCCTGCTGAAACGTGGCGATCTTCCTCGAGTCGGGCGACCACTCAAGCACGGGGCTGTCGCTGCGGATCCAGCCGGCGTTGTCGGTGGCGTAGCCGTAGTCCTTGACGCCGTCGGTGGTCAGCTGCTTATCCGTGCCGGTCACCACGTCGCGCACCCAGAGGTTGTAGTCGCGGATGAAGGCCGCCAACGTGCCGTCGGGAGATGTGATGCTGTTGGGGATGCGGGCCGGGCGGTCGGTGCTCGTGCACACCGTGCCCTTGACGTCGCAAGTCCAGCGCTTGAGGTCGCTATCGAACGAAAACGACTGGCTGTCGGCGGCCAACGTCAGCTGCATGAACGGCAGCCGCGTGGCCGACACCGGCCGGCCCATCGCCGTGGTGAGCGTCGCGGCCACCGCTGCATGGTTAAATGCCGGCGCCTTGGCCGCCCGCGCCGGCTCCCCGAGAATGAATTCGCTGCCCGTGGCGGTCACGCTGCGGTACCAGAAGCGGTCGTCTGGGAGCCAATTGGCCTGCACCGGGCCGTTCGAGACCAGCGGCGTGGCGTTGTAGCCGAGGTATTGCTCAGCGCGCGCGTAATCGGCGGCTGTGACCGTGGCGCGTGACTGGGCGGCGCCGGGCAGGGTCATGGCGGTAATCAACGCGCCGGTCGTCACGATCAGAAGGGTGAGCTTACGCATGGGCAAAAGTATATATATTCTCGACATGCGCAAAGTCTTCTCTCTCGTGGCGGTGCTGATCTTGACGGCGACATGGCTAAACGCGCGCGCCCAGGGACCGGTGGGTCTCGATCCGGGTTTATCCTCCGTAGCTTTAGCGAAGGAGGACCTGTTTCGCGAGCTCGAGTGGCGAAACATCGGCCCGCATCGCGCCAGCCGCACCAAGGCACTGGACGGCGTGCCGAGCCAGCCGCACACCTTCTACATCGGCGTCGTCAACGGCGGCGTCTGGAAGACCACCGACGCCGGGCGCACCTGGTTGCCGATTTTTGATTCAGCGCCCACCGGCGCCATTGGCGCCCTGGCGGTGGCGCCCTCCAATCCAAGCGTGATTTACGTCGGCACCGGCGAGGCGCAGCAGCGCCCTGATCTCTCGACCGGCGACGGCATGTATAAGTCCACCGACGCCGGCAAGACGTGGACGCACCTCGGGCTGCGCGACACGCAGCAGATTGCGCAGGTCGTGGTCGACCCGACCAACGCCGAGCGCCTGTTTGTCGCGGCGCTCGGGCACCCCTACGGCGCCAATACCGAGCGCGGCATTTTTCGGTCGGTCGACGGCGGCAAGACCTTCGAGCGGGTGCTCTACAAGGACGAGAACACGGGCGGCGTGGACGTGCAGATCGATCCATCTAGTCCCGACGTCGTCTACGCGTCGCTGTGGCAGGCGCGGCAGGGCCCGTGGGAGAACGGTGACTTCCGGGGGCCAAACAGCGGGCTCTACAAGTCCGCGGATGGCGGCACGACCTGGCGTCCGCTGACCAAGGGCCTGCCGACGTGGGAGGCGGACCGTCTTGGCCGCATCGGCATCGGCATTGCCCCCAGCCGGCCCTCGCGCATCTTCGCCATCGTCGAAGCGAGAACCCCGGGGGTCTTTCGGTCGGACGATTCGGGCGAGACGTGGGCGCGCGTGAACAGCGATCCGCGCGTGCTGGCGCGGCCGTCTGACGCCAGCGACGTTCGCGTGCACCCGACCAATCCCGACATCGTGATCGTGCCGACCGTCGTGACCTGGAAGTCCACCGACGGTGGTCGCACCTTCACGGCCATTCGCGGGGCGCCCGGTGGCGACGACTATCAGAAGGCGTGGTTCAATCCGGCTAACCCGGACATCCTGGCGCTCACGTCGGATCAGGGCGCGGTGGTCACGCTGAACGGCGGCGAGTCGTGGAGCAGCTGGTACAACCAGGCGACGGCCGCCTTTTACCATGTGACGACCGACAATTCGTTCCCCTATCGCGTGTGCAGCGGTCAGCAGGAAAGCGGCTCGGCGTGCGTGCAGAGCCGTGGCGATCATGGGCAGATCACGTTCCGTGAATGGTCGCCGGTCGGCGTCGAGGAGTACGGTTACGTCGCGCCGGATCCGCTTGACCCAGACATTGTTTATGGCGGCAAGGTGTCGCGCTGGGACCGGCGAACGGGCCAGGTGCAACCAGTGGGGCCGAAGTTCGGACGCGATGCGAACTATCGCGTGGTGCGCACCATGCCCCTGCTGTTTTCACCACTCAACCCGCGCAAGCTGTACTACTCGTCGAACGTTCTGTGGCAGACCGTGAACGGCGGGCAGTCGTGGGATCAGATCAGTCCCGATCTGACGCGCAAGACCTGGGACATTCCAAAGAACGTCGGCATCTACGCCTCCGCGCCTGAAGCGCAGCCCACCCAGCGCGGCGTGATCTACACCATCGCGCCGTCGTACTCCGACGAGCGCACGATTTGGGTGGGGACTGACGATGGCCTGATCCACATGACGCGCGATGGCGGCAAGGGCTGGCACGACGTGACGCCGCCGGGGCTGCCGCCGTGGTCCAAGGTGTCGATCATGGACGCTTCGCACTTCGACGTGAACACGGCCTACGCGGCCGTCAACACCTTCCGGTTGGACGATCTGCGGCCGCACATTTATCGCACCCGTGACGGCGGCAAGAGCTGGACGCACATCACGAGCGGCCTTCCCGACGGCGGCATCGTCAACGTCGTTCGCGAGGATCCCGTGCGCCGGGGCCTGCTGTTCGCCGGCACCGAGCAGGCGGTCTACGTGTCGTTTGACGATGGGGAGCATTGGCAGTCGCTGCGCAATAACATGCCGGCCACCTCGGTCCGCGACCTGGTGATCAAAGACGACGACCTGGTTGTGGGCACGCATGGCCGTTCGTTCTACATCCTCGATGACATCACGCCGTTGCGGCAGGCGGCCGCCATCGCGGCCGGGCCTGAGGTGCACCTGTTTGCGCCGCAAGACGCGTGGCGCTTCCGTTGGAACAAGAACACCGACACGCCACTGCCGCCAGATGAGCCGGCCGGCCAGAACCCTCCCGATGGCGCCGTGCTTCACTACTTCTTGAAGTCGGCGGCCCGGGGGCCGGTCACCCTCGAGATTCTCGATGCCCGGGGCGGCGTCGTGCGCCGCCACTCCAGCGCCGACCCGGCCGAGCCCCTCGTCGAGGGGCGCAACACGCCTGACTACTGGCTGCGTCCAGATCGGCCGTTGGCCGCGACCGCCGGCCTGCACCGCTTTGTCTGGGATGTGCATCATGAGCGTCCAGCCGTGACCGGCTTCAGCTATCCGATTTCCGCGACTCTCGCGAACACCCCGCGCACGCCGATGGGGTCGTGGGCGGTGCCTGGTAAGTACACGGTGCGACTGACCGTGGAAGGGAAGACGTGGACGCAGCCGCTGATGGTGAAGATGGACCCGCGCGTGCGGGCGACCGTGGCCGACATCAAGTTGCAGTACGACATGTCGCGCGCCATCGATGCGTTGCTCGCCCGAAGTGCGACCGCGCTGCGTGAGGTGCGCGGTACGGCGACCAAGACCGCGGCGCTCACCGATCTCGAGCAGCGACTGTCGCGCGCGAGTGCGCCGCTCGGCCAGTTGTTCGGGGCGGTGGAGTCTGCCGATGCGGCGCCGACCGCGGTGGTGCGCGAAGCGTGGAAGGTGACGGCGTCTGCGGTAGATGCGGCGCTGGCCGAGTGGGAAAAAATGAAGGCCGGGCTGCGGTAGCCCGGCCTTCGACGGGGAACTAGCGACTAGCTGGTGCCAAACAGGATGCTGGCAATAAAGCAGAACTCTGAGTACGGCGGCATCGTCGCTTCACTGGCGACAATGCCGTTGCTCGCGCTGGTCGGTTTGGCGAACGGAAAGGTGGTCGGAGGGACCATTCGGCCGGTCGCTTCCGGGCACGTCGCCACAACTGGGGTGGCATCCACCAGGTAGTCGAACAGTACTTCCGAGTGCTCAAGCATTGTCGGCTCGCCCACGCCCTCGCCGGGTTGGGCGGCGCTGAACACCCACAAATCGGTCGCCTCCCCGGCAAGCGCCGTGAACGACTGGGCCTCAACCGCACTCGTCAGTCGGATGGTGGTCGCGGCGCCACTTGTGTTGTGGAAGTCGACCGCGTCCGTCAGCTTCTGTTTGTAGGATCCGAACGCCCAGACTTTCCCCGCATCGGGGTGTCCGGATGAGTTCGTGATCTGCCCTCCGCGCAGTGAAACCGTGGCCGACACCCACTTCTCGACGTTGCCGCGGACACGCTTGCCCGGCGCGATGCGGCTCATCAAGGCCATTTCGGTGGCCTCGTTGGCCACGGATTCGCTAGCACCCGAGACGATGTCGAGTGCCGTGTTGTCGAGGTTTCGATACACGAACTCTTCGGCTCGGGTGCCGATGAGTCTCGTGTCGAACGCGGCCGGAATCACACCCGGCGCCGCCGACATGCCCAGTGCCTTCGCGATCGCAGAGCCCTTGCGCGCCATCAGGAACGGCGTGTGGGTCAGGTGGTGGAAGGCGTGCTGTCCGGGGGTGGCGACCAGGAACGAGCGGTCAGCCCGCTCCATGAAGGTCATCATGCCGACGAATCGGACGTTGAGCTGTCCAGACGGGGTGGCGGCCAGCGACGGACGCGCAATGGTGGTACAGGCGGCGGCGCCGAGCGAAACTCGGCTGACAAACTGACGACGATTCATATCTGACTCCTGAGGTTGGGGGCCTATCGATCGGAGCCGTACAGCACCAACGCACTCCAAGCGCCGAGTCGACCGCCGAAATACCCGCCGACATGAACGCTCTGGAGAGCGTCAAGGTGCCATCGCCGCGCGTGTTACCGTTCGTCTCGACCTCGTCGATCACGACCACCTTCGTGTCTGGCAAGGCCAGCTTGGCGATGTCTCGCCCAAGCATTGCTCCCGAGTAGTGGCGGCCAGGTTCATCGGACAGATGAACGCGTGAGAGCATGGGGTGGGTAGGGTTGGATGCCGTTTGCGCAGCCACATGGATCACACGGCGGCCAGCCGCTTCAGCGATCAGACGTGGTCCGGTACCACGACCAGCTTCGAGACCCCCGGCAATTGCCTGGAGATCGGGCGAATGATTTGGTTGAATGGGTCGGCGCTCGCGTCCGGTGTGAGCGCCTCGTGTCGGATCTCGTCCTGTCGTCGGGCGACCAGCCGGGCCGCGTCCAACCGCGTAAGTGCGCAACGAACAATCTCGGTGCCGTCGCGTTTGATGACCCAGATGGCCAGCTCGGTATCGAACTGTCTGAGCGCGATCAGCGCTTCACCTGGTTGCATGACTTCCTGCACGGCGGCCAATGTACGAGGGCGGTTTCCTTTGGCCTCAACCAGAGTACGAGATCGGGCACTCTCAGACAGTGCAAACGCCCTGGCCTCGTCGCCACTTCGCAGTGCCAGCAGCACCGCCGTGTCGAAGAGCTGCCAGGATTCATCGAGGGTGGAAATGCGTCCCTCGTCGTTCAACGAGGCCCGCTCTTCGTCGAACGACCGAATGCCCTCATTCAGGGCCACCTGCGCCTCGGGCAGCCGTCCCCAAACGATGTTCGCTTGGGCCAGGCGTAGATTCAGTTGTGCCATCCGGAGCCGGTCTCGGCGTTGGCGCACGATTTCGATCGCCTTGGTGGCGGCACTGACCGCCGCCCGCGGATTTCGCGGGAGCATCAAGTCAGCTTCCGCTGTCAACACCGCAACATCCACGCGACTCCTGAACGCCGCATCGGAAATGGCCGGCAGTCGCCGCCGAGCCTCGGTCACATCGGCTTCGGCGTCGGCGGTTCGGCCGAGTGCGAGCAGCGTGGACGCCCGTTGCGCTAGCACTTCGGCAATCGCCGCCTCGCGGTTCCAGGCGCGCGCATTAAGGAGTGCCTGATCCGGCAGGGCGATCGCCATGGCTTCTTGCAGCGTGTAGCCATCGCGTGTGACCAGCCGCTCGAGCAACACCGCGGCCGGGCCCAGGCGATCGGCGACCGCCGAGGGCGGCCAGCGGCCCCAGCGCTCGACCCGAAAATCAAGCGACAGCCGCTCCACGACCGCGACGAGACGTCTGTAAGGCACTGCGGTTCTGGAACTTACGAAGAATCGCATAGTCGTCTTCGATCAGACGCAGGCGGACAAACCCGGCAAAATCTTCCTGCTCGCCGGCAGACAGGTGGGACCGCCGACCGGTCGTTCGCACGATGTGATCGATGAGCGGGAGATGTTCGAGAAGCAGCCGTTGATAGTCCACGCGGATCGGGATGAGAACCCGCACGATTATCGGTACGCATCGTCTCCAACACAAGGACGGTAACGGACAGGTATCGAATAATTGTGGCCCGCCAGGCAGGGATGAGAGAGTCTGCGCGTGTGTCCGTCTACAGATAGAGACGGCATTGGACAGACAGCATCGCGGGCAGGCTGCCCAGTTGGCACGACTCCTGAACTACGGATGGGACAGGAAGTCCGAGGAAATGGCAACGCTCGCAGATCGGCCGGTTTTCACGGAATCGAACGACGGTAGCGTGCAGATCGAGGTGTGCGCGCCCATGTGCGGCCCTGTGCGCGCGATTGAATGGGTATGGTGGTGAGCTTTTTTGGCGGTCAGGATGGGGCGGGCGCCCACGTCTGGTCCGCAGGCAAAATTGTGGCGGACCAACAGGATCAGGATCAGGAGCAGTTGCGCGCGCGGATTCGCGAGCTGGAAGCGCTGTGCACCGACGTGCTCGTTGCTGGGGTCGACATCGGCCTGCCGCAGCATCTCTTGAACCAACTATGGGGCGCGGTTGGGCACGGCGAATTGCCGCACGCATTCAATGTCGACCTGCCTCCCGCGCCGCAGCGTCCGCCTCTCCAGATTCCGGACATTCCGCTCACCTCGAACCCGCTCACGACATCAAGAGACGATGCGCGGCCCAAGTCGCCGCAGGCTGAACTCAAGCCGATCGGCATCAAGAAAACCGTCGCCGTCGTGGACGACGACCCGATGATGCTCGACGTGCTGTCGCGCATCCTGCAGCGCGAGAACTTCGAGCTGCTCATGGCGAGCGGCGGCCCCGAGTGCATCCAGAGGCTCAGCGAGCATTTGGGTGATCTCGACCTGCTGGTGACCGATTACGCCATGCCCGACATGCAGGGCCACGAACTGGCCGAGCACGTGCGGCAGCGCTTCCCGGCGGTCAAGGTGCTGTATCAGACCGGTTTCAGCGACCGGCTGTTCGAGAACCGGATGGAACTTGAAGAAGGCGCCGCCTTCATCGAGCAGCCGTTCACCGCGCGTGGACTGCGCGAAGCCGCCCGGCTGATGTTGTTCGGCTCGATCAACCCCTAACGGTCACCGTCTCCTGGCGATGCCGTCGAAGACATCGCTTACGAGTGGCGCTTCACCACGGAAGTGCGCAACCCGGCGACGTTCCTCGATAACACCGGCGCGGTGACCACGCTGGACGATCCCGATCTGAACGTTCGGCAGGTTTACCGCCTCACGCGGATCGACGGCCCGCGACGGTCACGGAATTGTCGGGTCGACTGCCCGTGCCCCCGCCGAACATTGGACCGCGCTCAACGCCCAACTATGGCGCCCTCGGTGGCGGCATTCAACAGCTCGCGGGCAGCACGCGCGTCTTTGCCGGCCAGCGCGACCGACCCCAACGCCGTGATCGGCGTGTGGTCCACGGCCAGCCGGTTCGCCACCCGCAGGCTGTCGCCCGGCGCCCAGGCTCACAGTGGCGCTCTGGTGCAGGTCTCGCGTCTCGGCAACCCGCTCGTCAACGAGGCGGTGATTACGGCCGAGGCGCACCTGCGGGGGTTCATCAAGAACAATCCCGGTCACTACGAGGCGCAGCGCATGTTGGCTGGCGTGCTGCTCTCCCAACACCGATTCGCCGAGGCCATCACGCAGGCGAACAAAGTGAACGCCCTGGATCCGCGAGACGCCTGGAACCACGGCGCCATCGGCGATGGCTCGTTCGAGTTGGGCGACTACGAACGCGCCTTCGCGGCGTACGATCGCATGGGTCAACTGCAGCCCGGCCCGCCGGCCTATGCACGAACCGCGCATGCGCTCGAGATCAAGGGCGATCTCGCCGGCTCACTGGAATACATGAAGCGTGCGGCCGATGGCTCGTGGTCGAACGACCCGGAATCACAAGCCTGGCATTATGCGCAGTTGGGCGACCTGCTGTTGCAGCAGGGACGAGTCGGCGACGCCAAGCGCGAGTACGAACACGCGGCGGTGACCTTCCCGAACCATCCCCTGGCGATGATCGGCCTGGCAAAGGTGAAGATCGCTGACGGGGATCTCGACGGCGCCCGCCTGACGTACCAGGAACAACTCGCGCGCGTCCCGACCCCCGACCTGGCCATTGCCGTCGGCGACCTGCTGGAGGCCCGTGGCGATGCCGCTGGCGCCGAGCAGTACTACCGGATGGCCGAGCAGATCGAACGGGCCGCCTGGGGCAACGGCCCGGCCCAGCCCCAGGCGCTCGCACGCTTCCTGGCCGAACACGATCGCAAGCTTCCCGAGGCCCTGACACTGGCTGAAGAGGCCGTGGTCAGCCGGCGCGACATCTTCACGATGGACACGCTGGCGTGGAATTACTTCAAGGCCGGCCGGCTCGCGGAAGCGGACAAGGCCATGGTGCAGGCTCAACGCACGGCAGCCTTGACGCGCGAATCTTGTATCACGCGGCTGAGATCCAAGCGGCGATGGGCAAGGGGCCCGTGGCCCAGGAAACGCTGGCGCGGATTCCGGCACCCGACGCGATCGCCGACGTGCGCCTCGCCCGCGCTGTCAAGACGCTCAGGGCGCGCCTGTCGAGTTAGGGAGGCGGGCGGGCCTGCCCGCCGTAGCCATTCGGTGGTCGCGGGCATGGCGAAGGCGGGCTGGCCTCGCCGTAGCCGCGCACCCGAAAGCGCGGCGAAGGCGGGGCTATACTTGATCACGTGAAACGCGCTGTCCGGTTCGTATTTGTGTTCCTGATCGTGGCCACCATGGTGTCGGCCGCGGCCATGGTCATGCTCTATGTTTTTGTCGGGCAGTCGCCCACGGTTCCCGCCCGGGCAACGCTGGTGCTCAGCCCGAGTGGCGACCTGCCTGAAGTGCTGCCCGAGGTGGTGTTCGGCGCTGCCGAGCTGACCGTACGCGGGTACGTCGAGGTGATCCGGAAGGCGAAGTCCGATAAGCGCATCACCGGCATCCTGCTGCGGCCCGGCAGCCTGAGTTCGCCGTATTGGGCGAAGCTCCAGGAAGTTCGCGACGCCCTGAACGACTTCCGCGCGAGCGGCAAGTACGTGCATGCGTGGCTCGAATACGCCGGCGACCGCGAGTACTACCTCGCGTCGGCCGCCGACCGCGTCTACCTGCTCCCTTCGGCCACCCTCGATCTCACCGGCATCGCCAGCAACGAGTTGTTCCTGCGCGGCACGTTCGACTGGATCGGCACCTATCCGGACTTCATGCACGTCGGCGATTACAAGAGCGCCGTCAACACCTACCTCGAGAAGTCGTATACCCCCGCCCATCGAGAAATGGCCGACTCGTTGAACCGCAGCCAGTACGAGCAGCTGGTGCGCGGCATCGCCGATGCGCGCAAGAAATCAGAAGACGACGTGCGCGCGCTCATCGACCAGGGCCCGTTCCTGCCGGTCGATGCCCTGCGCCTGGGCCTGATCGACGAAGTGGCCTACGAGGATGAACTCGACGACCTCAACGACGACCTGCGGGGCGCCGAATTCGTGGCCGCCGAAGACTACGCCCGAGTGCCGTGGAGCGCGGTCGGCGTCACCCGCCGTTCGAAGGTCGCCGTCATCAACGCCGTCGGCGTGATCAACTCCGGCACGAGCGGCTTCGATCCGCTCAACGGCGCCGTGGTCGGTGCCGACTCGCTGGTGAAGTCCATCCGCGAAGCGCGTGCCGACCGATCGATTCGCGCCATCGTCTTGCGGGTCGACAGTCCGGGCGGGTCGTCGACGGCGTCCGACATGATCTGGCGAGAGTTGTCGATCTCGCGCGACAACTCGCGTCCGCTGATTGTCTCGATGTCGGATCTGGCGGCGTCCGGCGGTTACTACATTGCGCTGGCCGGCGATGCGATCGTCGCCCAGCCCGGCACGCTGACCGGATCGATTGGCGTCTATACCGGCAAGTTCGTGACCGCCGGGAGCCTCGAGAAGCTGGGCGCGAACATCGAGTCGGTGAGCCGCGGCAAGCAAGCGGAGATGTATTCGTCGGATCGCCGGTTCTCTCCGGCAGAGCGCCAGAAGATCACCGAGTCGATGCAGTCGGTGTACGACCAGTTCGTCGAGCGCACGGCCGCCGCCCGGCACATGCCGCCAGAGAAGGTGGATGAGGTCGCGCAGGGCCGGGTGTGGACGGGTGAGCAAGCGCGTCAGCTCGGCCTGGTCGACGAACTGGGCGGCCTCTACACGGCGATCGGGCTGGCCAAGCAACGGGCCCACATTGCCGCCGACGAAGAGGTGGAGCTGGTGATCTATCCGCCGCGCCGCAGCATGTACGAAGTGCTCGCGGATGAGTTGCAGTCGCCGCTTGGGCGGATGCAGGAGCGCTACACGGCCGACGCCTTGATTCAGCTGTTGGGACCGCGCGAGCGAAAGGCGTTATCAGCCCTGCTCGCGCCAGCCCGGTTGTTCCGGTCGGGGCAGGTGCTCGCGCACATGCCGTATGTGTTTGTGAGGTAGCTAGTTAGAGGCCGCCTGTGACACGAGCCAGGGTGTCCTGGCGAATGTTGATCTTCAGTCCGGCCTTGGCCTTCTGCATGTAAGCGCCGAAGAATTTATCGCGGCGCGCGTTCACCAGCTCGTCGCGCAACAGGTCCTTGCCCGAGGCCAGTTCGGCGTCGGTCACGGCGACCTTTTCCACCACGCGGATGACCGCGGTGCCGGTCGGAGTGGAGATGGCATCGCTGACGCCGCCCTGGGGCAGTGCGAAGGCGGCCGCATCCACCGCTTCGCTGATGCCAAGGTCCGGAATGGCGGTTCCGCGAGCCACCAGCTCGGTGGTCTTCACTTCCAGGCTGGCGCGCTTGGCGGCTGCCGCGAAGTCTTTCGCATTCTTGAGGTCGGTGGCAATCGCGGTCGCGCGCTGCTTGGCCAGCGCCGCGGCCTTCTCCTGGCGCACGTCGTCGGCCACCCGCGCCTTGACCTCGTCCAGCTTCGGCACGTACGAATCCTGGCGGCCGGTCACGGTGGCAAACACCCAGCCGGTGGCCACGCGCATCGCGGGAGTGACTTCGCCTTCCTTCATCCCGAACACGCGGGCCGAGAGTTCGGGCTGCGCGCCGACGCCCTGGATCGGCTCGTCGGAGGCAATCAGCCCGGTCTCAACCACCGCGAGGCTGCGCTCCTTGGCGACCTGGTCGAGGTCGGCCAGCGTCTTGGTGGTGGCTTCGAGCGCCTTGGCGATCCGCTCGGCTTCGGCCTGCGCCTTCTGCCACTTCAGCTGATCCTCGAGTTCGCCGTGTACTTCCGCGAGCGCGCGCGTCATGTCAGGCTTGTTGTCGACGACCTTGATGATGTGGATGCCGAACGCGGTCTTCACCAGGTTGCTGATCTCGCCGGCCTTCATCGCAAACGCCGCCTGTTCGAACTCGGCCACCATGCGGCCGCGGCCGAAGTAGTCGAGGTCGCCGCCGTTCATGTTGTTGGTGTCGTCCTCGGAGTACTGCTTGGCCAGCGCGGCGAAGTCGGCGTTGGGCGCCTTGACCTTCTTGAGGACATCCTCCGCGATCGCCGTCACCGCCTTCTCGTCCTTGCCTTCGAGCTTGAACAGGATGTGGCTGGCGCGCACTTGCGCCGGGGTCTGGTACTGCTGCAGGTTCTGCTGGTAGAACGCCGCAATCTCGGCTTCGGGCACGGTGATCGTCGAGCGCACCTGGTCGACGTTGACCTGCGCGTACTTGATCTTGCGCTTCTCGCCGATGCGGTACTTGTCCTTGGCCTTCTCGAAGTAGGGCACCAGTTCCGCGTCAGTGACGGTGACCTGGCTCTTGAAGGCCGCCGCCGTCACCGGCACGACCTCGAGCTTGACTTTTTCGTTGCGCTTCTTGAACTCGGCGATCGCGTCGGCGTCGCTCACCGACATCCAGCCGGTCAATGCGGTCCGCAGCTTCTCGATCAGTAGCGCGCGGCGCAGGCTGCTTTCGAATTCCGTGGTCGAGAGCGGCGGGTTCTGGATCTGCAGAATCTGCCGGTAGCGCTGTTCACCGACGAACTTGCCGTTCTCCTGGAAGCCCGGCAACGCGAGAATGCGTTGGCGAATCTCGACATCGTTGACGGTGATGCCCTGCTTGCGCGATTCGGCGACCATGGCCTCTTCGTCGATCAGCTGCTGCAGGATCTGACGATCGATGCCGAGCTGCTTGAGCAGCTGGTCGTTCATCTGACCGCCGTAAGCATTGCGATAGGCATTGACCTGCGCGTTGTAACGCCGCGTGAAGGTGCCCACCGTGATGGACTGGCCTTCGACGTCGGCGAGCTCCTCGCTCGGCGCGGCGCCGGTGGGCGTGGTGAGAAAATCGGGGATGTAGAAGACCACGAAGGTCAGGACGACCAACGCCAGGCTCCATTTGAGCCAGCCCTTGTGTCGCCGCATCCGGTCGAGCATCGTCATCGGTCAGAATCCTCTGGGAAAAGGGAATCGTAACACGGCGAACCCTCGGGTTTGAACCGCCGTGATATATTCAGGCAGTTGAATGACTTACGGCGGTTCTCGCCGTCCGGGTCTGGCCGCCCGTCTGCGTCGTGGTCAGCGCGCACTCAAAAGCCGTCTCGAACGGACTGAGTCCGTCCTGGCCCTACTTCGCGCCGCACACGACACGCTCGACCCCGAAAGCATAGGCCGCCTCGTGGTGGCCCGTGCGGACGAGTGGTTCAAAGCGCCCGCGTGCGGGGTGTTCGCTGCCGACCTCGACGGACAAATCGTGGGCCTGTCGTCAAAGGGCATGGGGCCGGCGCTCACGCCCGCGGCGATTGGGGTGGCGCGCTGGGTGTTGGCGCACGGGCGGGAACTGGCGTCGGCCGACCGCCGGAAAGACCCGAGGGCGCCCGGGGCCGCCGGTGCGGTACTGGCGTGGCCGCTGCGCTGCCGCGCGCAAACCGTCGGCGCTTTGGTAGTCGCGGAACGGCAGGGCGCGACGCAAGCGCCGCACCTGACGCCGGCCGTCGGCCAACTGCTGGGGGCCATGCTCGAGGGGCCGGCGCAGGCGCTTGATAACGCCTTGCGGCTGCGGCGGTCCGAAGCGTTGTCGGTGACCGACGACCTGACCCAGCTCTACAACTCGCGGTACCTCAACCAGGTGCTGCGGCGCGAAGCCAAGCGAGCCTCGCGTTCGGGCCGTCCGCTCTCGCTGCTGTTTGGACCTTGACGGCTTCAAGGGCGTGAACGACAACCACGGGCACCAGGCGGGCAGCACGGCGCTGGTGGAAGCCGCGGCCGTGATTCGGCGGTGTGCGCGTGAGACCGACATGGTGGTGCGCTTCAGTGGCGACGAGTTTGCACTCATTCTGCCCGACACCGGGTCGGAGGGCGCCGCGGCGGTCGGCGATCGTGTCAGGGAACGGCTGGCGGCTCATCCGTTCCTCGCGGGAAATGGGCTGAATCTACGGCTAACCGCGTCGGTGGGGGTGGCAACACTACCCGACGTGGCGGCTTCCGCTGAAGAGTTGGTGCGTGCGGCCGATATGGCCATGTACCAGGTAAAAGATTCGGGTAAAAACGGGGTTCGCATCGCCCAAGCTGAGTAGGCGGCGCTGCACGGTTCTGCACACGGCACTTAGTAAGAAAATACTGTCAAACATGGGTCTTAGTTCGTTTCTCTCGTTTCTCTCCACTGACTTGGCCATCGATCTCGGGACGGCCAATACCTGCGTGTACGCCAAGGGACGGGGCATCGTCGTCAACGAGCCCTCGATGGTGGCGGTCAACAAGGTCACCGGCCGCGTCGAGGCCGTCGGGACCGCCGCGAAGGAAATGCTCGGGCGCACGCCCGGCAACATCGTCGCCATCAAACCGATGAAGGACGGCGTGATCGCCGACTTCGACGTCACCGAGAAGATGCTGACGTACTTCATCAAGAAGGCCCACAACGGCAACGTCTGGGTGCGGCCGCGCATCATCATCGGCGTGCCGTCGGAAATCACGCAGGTCGAAAAGCGTGCGGTCAAGGACTCGGCGTATCGCGCCAAGGCCAGCGAAGTGCACCTGATCGAAGAAGCCATGGCCGCGGCCATCGGCGCCGGCCTGCCGATCACCGAGCCGGCCGGCAGCATGATCGTCGACATCGGCGGCGGCACCACCGACGTCGCCGTCATCTCGCTGGCGGGCATCGTCTACAGCAAGGCCGTGCGGGTCGCCGGCAACGAGATGGATGAGGCGATCATGCAGTACATCAAGAAAACCTATAACCTGCTGATCGGCGAGCGCACCTCGGAACGGATCAAGATGGAACTGGGCTCCGCGTATCCGCTCGACCAGCGGATGACGATGGAGATCAAGGGGCGGCACCTGATCGAGGGCGTGCCCAAGACCATCACCATCAACGACGAGGAGATCCGCGAGGCGCTGTCCGAGACCGTCAACGTGATCGTTGACGCGGTGCGAATCGCGCTCGAACGCACGCCGCCCGAACTGTCGGCCGACATCGTCGACCGCGGCATCGTCATCACCGGCGGCGGCTCGCTGCTGAAGAACCTCGACAAGCGCCTGCGCGAAGAAACCGGCCTGCCGGTGTCGAGCGCGGAGGATCCGCTGTCGTCGGTCGTGCTCGGCGCCGGCAAGATGCTGGGCGAATTCGACCTGCTCCGTAAGATCGCCATTGATTAAGCGGGAATCCGCGACCCGGGATCCGGGACCCGGAAATCAAGAATCGGATCCCGGACCCCGGATCCCCGATCCCGGCAAGCGATAGACCGCATGGCTCTGGCCGACATCAGACAACGTCCCGGCGTCTTGCTGGGCGCCGCCATCCTGATGCACGTGGTCTTGATCTCGGCCCAGGTGAACACCGCGTCGGGACTGCCGGTGCTGCAGGTGATCACCTTCGGCTCCTTTGCCGAGGTGCAGCGCGGGACCATGGCCATGGTCGACGGCGTCCGCAACCTCTGGTCGGGCTACGTCGCGTTGAAGGACGCCCACCGCGAGAACGACGCCCTCAAGCACGAGCTGCAGACGCTGCAAGTGCGGCTGCAGGAAGAGCGCGCGGAAGCGCAGCGCACCGACAACCTGCGGCAGTTGCTGGAACTGCGCGAGCGCGCCCACCTCGACACCACCGCGGCCGAAGTGATTGCGGCCGCGGCCTCTCCCGAGTTCCGAACCGTCACCATCGACAAGGGGACCAGCGAAGGCCTCAAGACCGACATGGCGGTCATCTCGCCGGCGGGCGTTGTCGGCCGCGTGATCCTGCCGAGCGGGCGGGCCGCGAAGGTGCAGTTGCTGATCGATCGCAACGCCGCGGCCGGTGGGCTGATCGAGCGGACGCGCGTGCAGGGGGTGGTTGAAGGGGTTGGCGACGGCTCGCTGCGCATGGATTACGTGCCGGCTACCGCGGACGTGAAGCCAGGCGACCTGGTGGTGACCTCGGGCATCGACGGCATCTACCCGAAGGGCTTTGTGATCGGCACGATCGAACAGGTTGATCGCGGCAGCGGCGGCTATCACTTGATCACGGTGCGCCCGGCGGTGGATTTTACCCGCCTGGAAGAAGTGCTGGTCGTGCGCACGCCGCCTGCCTCGCGCGAAGGGCCCGAGGGTAAGCCGTGAAGTTGGTGGCCGCGTCGGCGGCGATCCTGGTCGCGCTGGCCCTGCAGACGACGCTGGCCGGGCTGGTGATTCGCGGCACGGCCGCGATCGACCTGGTGTTGATCGTCGTGGTCTACATCGCGCTCAAGTCCGGTCCGGTGACGGGTTTGCTGGCCGGCACCGTGGCGGGCCTGATTCAGGATGCGCTGTCGACCCCCATGCTCGGCATCGGCGGGCTGGCCAAGACGCTGGTGGGATTTCTGTCCGGCGTACTAGCCGCCCAGTTCATCCTGACCGGGCCGCTCCCGCGGTTCGTGCTGCTGTTGCTGGCCACTGCTTTGCACGCGGCCATCTTCATGGGACTCTGTGTCTTGCTGGATCTCCGGCAGTTCCCGGACCCGGTGCCCGCCGTCATCGGGCAGGCGCTCGGCAACGGCTTCGTCGGGGTCGTCGGATTCCAGCTGATCGAGTGGCTGCCCGGCTTCGTAGACCGGCGTCGCGCCGGACGGTTTTTGAAGCGATAATTACAGAATCGTATGGCTATCGGTGAAGACAAGTGGCGGCTCACCACCCGGCTGAACGTGCTGCGGGTATCGGTGGCGGTCGCCTTCGGCCTGCTGGCCTGCGGCTTCTGGTTCTACCAGGTGGTGCAACACGCCAAGTTCAAGGAGATGGCGGAGAACAACCACCAGCGCACGCTCACCTTGCGCGCGCCGCGGGGCATCATCTTCGACCGCACCGGCCGCCTGCTGGTCGAGAACCGCAATTCCTTCAACATCTCGATCGTCCGCGAACACACCAAGGACCTCGATCGCACGATTCGCGTGCTGGCGGCGGTGACCGGCGTCGAGGAGAAGATTGTTCGCGAAGTGGTCGATCGCCATCGCCGCGAGCCGAGCTACCGGCCCATTCTCGTCGTCCAGGACGCGACGCTGGCGCAGGTGGCGTCGGTGACCGCGCGCCGTCTTGATTTCGAGTTGCCCGACGTGATCGTCCAGGAAGTGCCGACCCGCCGGTATCCCGACCAGGAAATGGCCGCGCACCTGATCGGCTACGTCGGCGAGGCCAGCGAAGATCAAATGCAATCCGATCGCGTCACCACCGGATCGCTGGTCGGACAGTTCGGTGTCGAGCGCGTCTACAACAAGCTGCTGATGGGTGAAGACGGCGCCAAGCGCGTGGTCGTCAACAGCGTGGGCCGCGAAATCCGCACACTCGAAGAGATTCCGCCGGTGCAGGGGCGCCGCGTCCAGCTGACCATCGACTACGCCATGCAGAAGGCCGCGGAGGACGCGTTCCGCGCCTACGGTTATTTTGGATCGGCCGTCGTGCTCGACCCCAAGACCGGTGAAGTGCTGACGCTCACGAGCCTGCCGGCGTTCGACCCGAATGATTTCGCCACCGGCATCGACCGCACGACCTGGAATGCGCTCAACACCGACAAGTTGCGGCCGCTGCAGAATCGCGCGATCCAGGGCCGCTATCAACCGGGATCGACCTTCAAGATCGTGGTGGCGACGGCCGCGCTCGAAGAAGGGCTGATAACGCCCGAGCGGCAGATCTATTGCCCCGGGGGCGGGACCTTCTACGGCCGGTTTTTCGCGTGCCACCTGGCCGGCGGTCACGGCTACGTCGACCTGCGCCACGCGATCGAGAAGTCCTGCAACACTTACTTCTACACGGTCGGCAACATGCTCGGCGTCGACAAGATGTACAAGTGGTCGGAGAAGTTGGGCCTCGCGCTCAAGAGCGGGATCGATCTGCCGAACGAGCAGGAGAGCATCGTCCCGTCGACCGAGTGGAAGCTGAAGCGAACCGGCGAGCGCTGGTATCCCGGTGAAACCATTTCCGTCGCGATCGGCCAGGGCCAGCTCACGGTGACGCCAATATCGATGGCGGTGATGATGGCTACCGTGGCCAATGGCGGCACTCGCGTGGTGCCGCGCCTGGTGAAGGCCCACGACGAGGGCAAGGGTTGGGAACCGGTCAAGGTGCCGCCGTCACCGTTTGCGCCGTTCCTGCTGAAGCCGGAAACGATCGCCGCCGTCCATGACGGGCTGTGGCTCGCGGTCAACGGCGCCGGCACGGCCGGACGAGGGAGGGTCGCCGGACGGGATGTTGCCGGCAAGACCGGAACGGCGCAGGTCATTTCGAATCAAGGCAAGGAACGCGCCCGCGGCAAGACCGATCGGGACCTGCGCGATCACGGCTGGTTCGTGTTCATGGTGCCAAAGGACAACCCCGAGCTGGCCGGCGTGGTGTTCTCCGAACACGGCGAGCATGGCTATTTCAGCGCCACCGTCGCCAAGCACGTCATCGAAACCTACTTCGCCCAGAAGGATGGTTTGCCGCTCCCCGTGCTGCCGCCGCCGGTGCCGGTGGCCCCGCCCGTGCGCACCGTCGCGGCCACCGGCCCGGCCGGAGGCACGCACTAGTGTTCGAGCGCCGCCTCTATCACCATATCGACTGGGCGCTGATCGGCGCCGTGGTCGCGATTTGCGCGATCGGCCTGGCCATGATTTACAGCACGACCGGCGGTGCCGGCCCGGTGTACTGGACCCAGGTCTACGCCCTCGGCATCGGTGCCATGGCGCTGGTGCTGTGCCTGACGTTCGACTATCGCTCGCTCGCCGACAAGTCGCTTTTCTTTTACCTGGCGATGATGATCGCACTGGTGGGGGTGCTGTTTTTCGGCGCCGTCCGCGGCGGGTCGCGGCGCTGGATCGACCTGGGCTCGTTCAACCTGCAGCCGTCGGAATTCGCCAAGGCGACGTTGGCGCTGATGCTGGCCAAGATGCTCGGCGAAGAGCGGCGGGCGGCGCTCACCAACACCGACCTGGCCCTTGCGGTGGTGCTGACCGCGCTGCCGTTTCTCGCCATCGCGCGCCAGCCCGACCTGGGCACGGCCGTGACGCTGCTGCCCATCCTGCTGGTCGTGGCGTTCGTGGCCGGCCTGCCGATGCGCTACCTCTACACGCTGGTGTTGCTCGCGGTGCTCGCGGCGCCGATCGCCTACAAGTTCGGCCTGCGAGACTACCAGCGCGAACGGATTTCCACCTTCCTCGACCCGGCGCAGGACCCCAGGGGCGCCGGCTATCAGCAGATTCAGGCCCGCATCACCGTCGGCTCCGGCGGCGTATGGGGCAAAGGCTACATGCAGGGCACGCAGGGTCAGCTGCGGTTCCTTCCCGTCGCGCACAACGACTTCATCTTCTCGGTGCTGGCCGAGGAGCAGGGGCTGGTCGGCGTGCTCGTCGCACTCGGGCTCTACTTGTTCGTGATTTTTCGTGCGCTCGATGCGGCCCGTCTGGCCAAGGACCGACTCGGCGCCTATCTTGTCCTGGGCGTACTCTCCTCGTTTACGTTCCAGGTTGTCTACAACATCACCATGTCGGCGGGTCTGGCGCCGGTCAAGGGGCTCACGCTGCCGCTCATGAGTTACGGCGGCTCCTCCATGATCGCGACGCTCGCCGGGTTCGGGCTGATCCTCAACGTGAGGATGCGGCGGTTTACGAACTGATGCCGACACTTTCCTCCAGAGAGTTCCATGAACAAGGAAATGATCATCGCCTCGAATGGCCACGAAACACGCGTGGCCATTCTCGAGGACGACCAGCTCGCCGAGCTGTTTGTCGAGCGCGAGCAGCATCGCGGCGTCGTCGGCAACGTCTACAAAGGCCGGGTGTCGAAAGTGCTGCCCGGCATGCAGTCGTCGTTTGTCGACATTGGCCTCGAGCGCGACGGCTTCCTATACGTGTCCGACGTGATCGCCAACCTGGACGACTACGACAAGGAGGATGACGAGGCACCAGCCGAGCCGGCGGCCGACGCCAACGGCACCGCCGAGGCGGCGCCGGCCGGCGCCCAATCCGAGCGTCGCGGCCGTGGCCGGGGCCGGGGCGATCGCGAGGAGGGCAAGGAACGCGCGCCCGAGCCGAAGATCGAGGAGCTGCTGAAGGAAGGCCAGGACGTCATCGTCCAGGTCGCCAAGGAGCCGCTCGGTACCAAGGGCGCGCGCCTGACCTGCCACGTGACGTTGCCCGGGCGCTTTCTCGTGTTCATGCCGACCGTCGACCACATCGGCATCTCGCGGAAGATCGACAGCCGCGACGAGCGCACCCGCCTGCGGGGCATCGTCAAGGAATTCCGCGACCAGCATCACTTCAGCGGCGGCGTGATCATCCGCACCGCGGCGTCGAACCGGTCGAAGGACGACATCCTTGCGGACCTGAATTACTTTTACAAGATCTGGGTCGACATGCGGCAGCGCGGCGAGCAGAAGCGCTCGCCGGTCACCGTCTACCAGGAGCCCAGCCTGGTGGCCAAGCTGCTGCGCGACCTGCTGACCGACGACTACTCGGCCATTCGCATCGATCACCCGGGGGAACACCAGCGCGCGCTGGAGTTCATCGGCCGCATCATGCCGAGCCTGGCCCCGCGCGTGAAGCTCTACGACAAGGACTTCCCGATTTTTGACGAGTACGGCGTCCAGGCCGAGCTCGACAAGGCGCTGCGCAGTAAGGTGTGGCTGAAGTCGGGCGGCTCGATCGTGATCAACCAGACCGAAGCGCTGGTCGCCATCGACGTCAACACCGGCCGCTATGTCGGCAAGAAGACCGCCGGCCGCCTGGAAGACACCATCATCAAGACCAACCTCGAAGCGGCCAAGGAAATCGTGCGCCAGATTCGCCTGCGCGACCTGGGCGGCATCATCGTCTGCGACTTCATCGACATGGAGGAGAAGAAGAATCGCCTGAAGGTGTTTGGCGCGGTGGAGCAGGAGCTGCGCAAGGACCGCGCGCCGTCGAAGGCCCTCCAGGTGTCGGACTTCGGCCTCGTGATCGTTACCAGGAAGCGCGTCAAACAGAGCCTCGAGCGCGTGCTCACCGAGCCGTGTCCATACTGTTCAGGCGCCGGCACGATCAAGTCGAGCGCGACGGTGTGCTACGAGATTCTGTCGGAAGTGAAGAAGGTGGGCGCGGACCTCGATGGGCCGGGCGTGCTGCTGCGCGTCAACCCCGACATTGCCCGCGCGCTGCAGGAAGAGGAGAAGGGCGTGCTGCGCGACCTCAAGGAATTTCTGCGCCGCGACATCATCGTCAAGCCCGACGTGCACCTGCACCACGAGCAGTTCGATGTGATGTCGATAGGTGGATAGAGCACCGCGGTCTTGGGGCTTGGGTCTTGGGAAATTCCCCCAGTCCCAAGTCCCGGGTCCCTAGGCGGGCGGCATGTGAATCAGGTAGCCGACGCCGGCGCGGTTAATCCACACGCGCAGGTACTCGTTACCTTTCAGCATTTCGACCTTTGAACCTGACCGTGTCGACGCCGGTGCATCGGGACCGGGCTGGAGGTCTTTGGTTTCAGCGGCGGGGACGATGCTCACGACCTCGCGACCGACGACCTTGCCACCCTGCACAAACTCGACCCAGCGTTCCATCGTCTGTCCCGGCACGGCCGGCGCGGCGGCCTGCGCCGTCAGGCGGACGGTGTAGGTCCCGGCCTTCAACGCCTTGCCATCGGCCATCACGCTGCGGGGCAGGCGCACCGAACCGAGGGCGGCCTCACCGGCCGGAACCTGGCCTTGCGGGGTGGTTTGCGCGGACACGACGCCCGCCGTCAACACGGCCGCAAGCACTGCGACAAGAATCCTGACCTTCATGCGTCCTCCTCCAGCGGCAATCCGGTGGATCGCCTTCGGACGCTATTATGCCAGAAGAGTGCCAGCTCTTCGACTTGACCGTTCCACTTGTGGCGTCCGGCTTAAGCCGGACCTGATGGCGGAATCCGCCTGAAGGCGGACGCCACGTACCACTTCTTGGTAATCACGATCGACCCGCTGTGGCTGCGGACCGAGATAGGCACAGATAGGCACCGTACGCACTTTTAGTTACCTTTCCAGTGAACCCGCGCAAAGCCTACCACCCGTCCCGGGCTGACAGTCAGGCCCTCCGCCGATAGCAGGGACCGTTTGAGGGACAAGCTGGAATAGCCGCCCAGTCGGCCACTAGCGGCAATCACGCGGTGATAGGGCAGTCCCGGCCGGTCGGCGGTCCGC
Source organism: Acidobacteriota bacterium (assembly GCA_009694735.1). GTDB lineage: Bacteria > Acidobacteriota > Vicinamibacteria > Vicinamibacterales > UBA2999 > 12-FULL-67-14b. The sequence goes on from SHUG01000014.1 coordinate 23,639, forward strand.
ATGATGTTGCCGACCGCTCGCGCCGCGCGTGGCTTACCTGCCATCCGGGCCACATCGCCGTAGGTCGTCACCCGGCCCGGCGGGATGCGCGACACGATAGTCAGCACCTTCTTCTCGAAGGGGGTCACCGGCCTACCGTAATGCGTGCCCGGAAGCTGGTCCCTCCCAGGTTGTTCTCATTGAAGGCCTTCGATACGCCGCCGCTGCCAATGGCGTCGGGCACCGTCGTCCACGCCAGTTCCCCGGCCAGGCCGAGCCAGCGTGTGATCTTGAACTCGGCACCGCCGCGCAAGTGGTAGCCGCCGAACCGCTCGTCGACGTCTTCACCCGCTCCGGCAAACGTGGAGGTTTCCCGGTAACCGAACGACGTGTAGCCACCGGCGGCGTACGGAATCAGCTTGGGCAGCCGGCGGATGCGAAATTTCCATCCGGCGCTGATCTCGATTGGCACGATCGTCACGTCGAGCGGGATGCCGAGCGAAATCACCTGGCCATCAAGTACCAGCGCGCGCTCACCCGACTGCGCAAACCGCCACGCGCCGACATCGACGAACAGCCCGCCGAACGGCAGGCCGAGCGTGGCGCCACCGCCGACGATCGGGCCCGACGAGGTGCCGAGCACGGCGTCGAAACTCTCTGCGGCTGCGAAGGTGAACTGCCCGGCCATGGCGTAGCCGCCAATCTGGACACTTCGCGAGGGCGCGGCCGCCGGCCGCCGAGTGCGCGTTTGCGCCGCGGCTGGAACCGTCGTCGCCGCAGCGGCGATCACGGCGAGGACGGCAATGAGCGGGAGTCGGCGTGTCATCAAGTACAGCTCCTAACGCGCGAGGCCGAGGCCGCGCAGCGTGGCGCGTGGGTTGATGAGGCCGAAGCCGAACAGGTCGTCGCGGCCGGCGGCTCCCTTGTCGGTGGCGAACTGCTTCATCGCCGCTTCCACCGCGGCCGGACTGGTCACGCCCTGCTGCATCAGCAGCGCGGCAAAACCCGCCACATGCGGCGTCGCCATCGAGGTGCCCTGGAAGTAGTAATAGGCAAACGAATCAGCGCGCGGCGGTCCGTACTGCGACACCGGGCGGTCGTAGGTCTCGAGCAGGTCGAGATCCAGCGTCTGCTGCAGAATGCCGGCGCTGGTGCCACCCGCGCGCTGATCGCCGCCGGGCGCCGCCAGTTCCACAAAGGATCCAGACGTGGAGTAGAACGCGGAGTCGAGCGCGAGGCCGACCGCGCCAACGGCGACCATGCCGTTGATGTCGGGCGCGGGTTGCGCCAGTCGATTGGGTTGGTTGCCGCTCGCTCGCGTGTTGCCCGCCGCCACCGCGATGAAGACACCGCGGCCCACCGCATAGCGCATGGCATCGGTCACCACGGGCGCCGGTCCGCCCTCGGAGCGGCCGATGCTGAGGTTGATGACCTTGGCGCCATTGTCGGCGGCGTAGCGAATGCCGCGCGCGACCACATCATCCGTCCCTTCGAACGGACTCGAGAAGATCTCGTCCCAGAGCCCCTGGATGATCTTCACCGGCATGATGCGCACGTTGTAAGCCATGCCGGCCACACCCAGGCCATTATTCGTGAGCTGGCCGACGGTGCCGGTCACGTGCGTGCCATGCGAATCCAGGTCGACCGGCGCATCGTCGTCCCAAATGAAGTCGCGCGGCGCCACGAAACGCGTCGAGCCGCTGGTGCCGAGCTCCGGTGCCGCAGCGAATGGCACATCGACGATGCCCAACGCGGGATAGCGCGGGCCGCCCGGCGTCATGCGGAAGGCGAAGCGCGAGTTGTAGCGAAAGGTGCCCGAGCGGAAAGCCACGCCGCTGTCGAGCACGGCGACGATGATGTCGGCGGTGGCGCCCGGCTGGATGTCCCACGCGCGTTCCATGTCGATGGCGGGGAAGTTCCATTGATTCGCATACAGCGGATCGTTGGGCCGGCTCATCGCGTAGTTGAGGTAGCGGGGCTGCGCGTACTCGACGTCGGGCCGCTCGCGCAGCACCGCCGCGGCGGCTTCGGGATCGGCGGCGTCGGGAATGTCGATGATGTCGAAGTTGGCCCAACTGGAGCGATCGACGGTGTCACCGGCCACTTGCCTGGTCGCGGCTGTGATGGCGCCGGCGCTCGCGCCGTCCTTGAACTTGACGATCACCGAGCCGCGCACGTACGGAAGACCGTCGTCGCCGGCCTCGGCACGCAGCCGTTCAGCATCATCCCGATTGCGTGCGGCGCGCGGCGGGTCTTGATCGCGCAAGCCGCGATCGATCGGCGGCAGCGCGGCTTCCTGCACCAGCAGTCGTGACGCGACGGGCGCCTGGAGCTCTTGCCCGGCGCCGACCGCGGTGAGCAGCCCGGCTAGGGCCACGCCTGCCAGGCCCACGCCACGCAGCGCCTGCCACACTGGTCCCGAATAGGTCATACCGCCATGTTAGCGTGGGCGGTTCCTTTTTATCTCGGTCGTTCGTACACGATCTCGCCGCCGATGACCGTGAGCAGAACGGAGGTACCGAGAATCCGCGCCGGCTCAACCGTCATCACGTCGCGATCGAGCATCGCCGGCACCGACCGCCCTTTCTTGAACTCGGCCTTCAGCGTCTCGAGCGATCCCGCCAGCATCACGTAGAGCTGCGTCTTCAGCTTGCCTCGATCGATCAGCCGCTTGTAGGCCTCCACTTCGCGGACCGACGCGCCGGCGTCGTGCACCATCGTCAAGCCGAGGCGTCGCGCTTCAGCATCGGCGAGCAGGATCTGCTGGTCGAGCTGCGCCGCCGGCGTGTCGGGGATCTTGCGGCCGACCAGCGACTGTGCCTGATCGATCAGCACGCCGCTCGGCGTGCCTGCCGCGTCACGAATCAGCCGGCCGCCGTCGGGATCGCGCGTGGAGCGGGACAGTCCCGCCGCAGCCATCGCCGCCTTGTTCACCATGGCCGCGTGGCCGTCCACGCGCGTGAGATACACCGGGTTGTTGGGCGCGGCAGCGGTCAGCTGGTCGTGCGTGGGCCAGGCCTTGTCGTCCCAGTCGTTCTGGTCCCAGCTGCGGCCGAGAATCCATTCGCCCGGTCGGGCGGTCGCGGCGCGTGCGCGCACCATCTCCACAATCTGGTCGAAGCTCGTGGTGCCGCGCAGCTTCAGCAGCTGCAGGCTCTCGCCGAGGTTCGTGAAGTGGCCATGTGCGTCTTGCAGTCCAGGCAACACGGCGCGGCCCGCGCCATCGATCACGCGCGTGTTGGGCCCGCGCACCTTCAGGGCGTCAACGTTGGATCCGACCACGATGAAACGGCCACCACGCACCGCAACGGCCTCAGCCTTCGGCTGCGCGTCGTTGCCGGTGTAGACGAGGGTGTTGTGAACGATGAGATCGGCGGGCGGGACCGGTTCCGTCGCCTGACAGCCGACGGCAAACAACAGTGAGAAGAGCCCACTGTAGCGACGCATGCCGGCAGTATAGTATCGCGCGTGAGGCTCGCGGCTGCGGCCGCGCCGACCCCTACGCCGGGCAACAGCCCGGCGCCCCACGCGGACCGCGGGTCCGCGCCTACAAGTAGCTCAAGGGATCGATTCCATACTCCGCCGGATCGAGCGGCGCCATCACGCTCTTCGCGCCTGGGCCTTCCGCCGGGGCCTCCCAGAGATTGAGGTCGTACGGCGTCTCGAGACGCTCGCGCGACGAAGTGGCGATCACGCGGACGCGGGGCTTGTACGGATCTGGCGCATGCACGGCCAGCACCACGGCGAGCGCGCCTGAGTCGAGGCGCACCAGGTTGCCTGGCGGGTAGATGCCGAGCAGCTGCGTGAAGCGCCGCACCAGGTGCTGGTCGAACTGCTGGCCGTCGTTACGCTTCATCACCTCGAGAATGCGATCCGACGGGAACGCCTGCTGATAGGCGCGTTGCGAGCGCATGGCGTCGTAAACATCGGCGATGCCGCACAGCATGGTGCCCAGGTTGAGCCCGGCCCGCGAGACGCCAAACGGGTAGCCCGTGCCATCGAGGCACAGGTGATGCTCGAACGCAATCACCGGCGCCACCGCGGGCATCTCCGGCGTGCGCCGCAGGATCTCGGCGCCGTCCACCACGTGCAGGCGCATGATCGAGAACTCGGCGTCGGTCAACTTGTCAGGCTTGTTCAGGATTTCGGTGGGCGTGCGCACCTTGCCGATGTCGTGCATCAACGCGGCGAGACCCAGCTCGCGCAGTATTGAGCCATCCATGCCGAGCGCGCGCGCCTGCGACATGGTGAGAATTGAGACGTTCACCATGTGTGTGAAGGTGTAGTTGTCGTCAGTAGTGTCCGGTTAATTTGAGGCGCACCAGCTGGAAAGCCAATATTGACACGGGTTTCGGGGTGACGCTGGGTGTCTCCGACTTGAATACAAAATCGCCACTTGCGCTAGCGTTCGGGTGTTCATCAACCCGGAGCCACTATGTATCTCGGCAAGACGCTGTTCGCGCAAGTCATGGATTTCCTGCCGTGGAAGACCTTCCATCGCATCAATGACTCAATCGTCGAGAGGTATTCGCCTTCGAGCGACCCGGTGTAGCCGCTGTGCGTGAGCAAATGGACGAACAGCGGCGCGGCCCGCTCGTCGCGCAGCGACCCGAGCGCCTGGAGAATGGCGTCGCGGGTGTGCGGCTTGCCGTTCTTCAACGCGTGCTCGAGCGCCTCGTAGGCCTCGTTCGTGCCGATTTGCACAATCGCCCGCAGCGCTTCCCGCTGCACTTGCGGCTCCCCATCGTCCAGCAATCCGCGCAGATCGGGCAAGGCCGCCTCACCGCCCAGCGCGCGCAGCAGGTCGACCGCGGCGCGGCGCACGGCCGGATTGGGCGAGGTGCGCAGCTCGTCGGCGTACTGGCGCGTGGCGGTGCCGAAGCCAATCAGGATGTCGCGCAGCCGGCGCACCGTGCGGGCGTTGTCCTCGGCGGCGAGCGCATTGGCCAGCGGTTCAACCAGCGACGGTCCGATGGTGCGGCAAATCCGTGCCGCGAGGCCCACTTCACTGTCGGTCGCTTGCCGCAGGAACAACGCGAGGTGCCGCACGAGAGAACCCTCGACCAGCCGCGTCACACCTGCGGCGGCGTATGCCGCCGTGGCCGAGTCGGTCTTCTTCGCCGCGCTGACGACGGCGTCGACCAACTGGGCGGCCAGGGCGAGATCGCCGACCAGCACCAGCTGGTCGATGCTGCCGACTGCCAGGTCCAGCACGCCCGCCCACGCCTCGGTGCGTGCCTCGATGGTCAGCAAATCCAGCAGCAGCCGCTGATCCAGGCCGCGCACTTCTTCGCCGCTGACGGTCGACACCCACGCGCGGATGCGCACCGGCGGATCGTCGCCGATCGTGTCCACCGCGGTCGCCTGGGTGCGTGCCGACGTCAGCTCGCGGGCGTAATCGTCCGACACGAACTGCGAATCGGAATCGGTGGTCAGCATCTGCGTGGAGCTGTTCCAGACGCTCTCGAACTGGGGATCCTGGCCGAACATGGCCGCGGCCTGCTCGGTGGCGGCCGCGAGGATGCTCTGCTGGCGATCCGGATCCGGCACCAGCGTCTGGAACGCGGCGGCCAGGCGATCGCTCGCGCCGCGATCCTTGACGACGTTCTCGACGAGAAACTTCGTCAGCATCTCGTCGGTTAGGCGGGCTTGCAGTTCGCTGCCCAGGTCCATGCGGGGGGCGGTGGTGCCCGGTGGCTGCGGCGGCGGCGGATCGATGATCAGCGTGAGCAGCATCTCCGGCGACATCTGCGCGGCGGCGCCGGCCATGCGGTTCAGCACCGCATCCAGTTCGCCGGGCTGGCGATCGGCGGCGTAGTTCGCCAGGCCGTGCATCAGCTCCAGCAGTGACTTGCGCTGCTGAACCGAATCGTCGCCGCTGGCGCGGCCGTGCGCCTGCAGCCGCTCGGCAAACTGAGCCAGCCGCTCCGAGTCTTTGGCCATCTCGAGCATGCCGGCCATGCCCGGCTCGAGCTCGCCCGACTCGTCCTTCTCCTCGCTGAGCGTCGCCAGAATGCGGTCCCACGACGCTGACTCGCCGCGGCCGGCGCGCTCGCGCAGGACCTCGGCGTAGTCGATCTCCTTGAGCGTGATCGACTTGTTGCCGATCGCCGTCCACGCGTGGGCGAGGCCGCCAATGGCCCGCACGTCTTCCGGTGTTTTGGCCAGCAGCATCAGGAACGCATGCCACTCGTCGGGCTCAAGCGTGCTGAGCAGCGTGAACTCGCCGATCAACTGCTGGTGGAGCAGCGTTGCCAGTTCGGTCGCCGCGGGATCGGATTTGGTGAATCCCCGCCCGCCCACCAGCAACGCATCCGGCAGCACGGTGATCGGTAACGGTCCGTTGTAAACCGCCTGCTTGCCTGCCTCGGTGATGCGCGCGAGCGCCGCCTGAATGGTCGGGTGGCTCGGCGGATACATCGAGACCAGCCGGGTGGCCGCCTTGCAGGCCTTGGCGAATTCCGACAGCCGTCCGGCCGTGTCGGGCGACAACGAGTCGGGCTGAGCGGTGGGGGCGGTGCCATGGGATGAGCTAACCCGGAATTATAGGTAAGCCAGCGGGTCGATGCCTACCAGGGTCCCGTCCACTGCTTCGACAACCGCGCGGGTGAAATTCCCGCGCGCATCCCGGTCCCAGGTGTTGGTCAGGAGCGGCGTCTCGAGTAGCGCCCCCTTCTCGTCGAGCACCAGCTTCACCTGGGGCCGGAACGGATCCTCCGGATGCGTCTGCGTGACCACGCCGACTTCCTCGGTGCTGAGCCGCACCACCGTGCCGACCGGAAACAGCCCCATCAGGTTCACGAAGCGGCGGAGCAACGAGGGATGGAACGCGGTGCCGTCCTGCTGGCCCATGATGTGCTTGATGCGATCGGTCGCCAGCCCGGCGCGATACGCGCGGTTGCTGCGCAGCGCGTCGAACACGTCGACGATGCTCACCACCATGGTGCACAGGTTCAGGGTGCGGGCGCCGATGTTCTCAGGGTAGCCGCTCAGGTCTTGTTTCAAGTGGTGCTCGAAGGCCACCACCGGCGCCAGCGCGGGCGTCTCGGGCGTGCGGCGCAGGAGGTGGGCGCCGTTCACCACGTGCAGCTTCATGATGGTGAACTCTTCGGTGGTCAGCTTGTCGGGCTTGTTCAGGATCTCGAGCGGGGTATGGACCTTGCCGATGTCGTGCATCAGCGCGGCGAAGCCAAACTCGCGCAGCATCGGCCCTTCGAGATCGAGCGATCGCGCCATCGCCATCGACAGCGCCGCGACGTTCACCATGTGCGTGAAGGTGTAGTTGTCGTGGCGCTTGAGGGCGGTGAGGGCGAGCAACGACGTGCGGTCCTGGTAGACCAGCTTCGACAGGCTGTCGATAATGCCGCGGGCGTCGGCCGGGTCGGGTTGCTCGCCGGCCTTGGCCGCCGTCCAGATCGTTTCCGCGGTCGAGACCGCCTTCGTGTACATCTGCTTCGCCGCCGCCAGGCCGACTTCTTCGTCGTTCTCCTCCTCGGGGACGACCTTCGACACCTGGATGCGACGGATGCCGCGCGACGTGAGGCGGTCGTTGACGCCGGTTCTCGACGTGCGGTCCGCCAGCTCGTCCATCAGGGCGCGCACGTCCGACACCTCGACGCCGCGCGCGAAGGTGATCTTCTCAACCTTGCGATCACGCATGTCGCGCAGCAGGCCCGCCAACGAACCCGATCCGCGCGGCAACCGGAAGTCGTTCAGCACCACGTCGTCTTCCAGGAAGGCGACGATCACGGTGGGGGAGTCGACGAGCACCGGTGCGAGGATGCCGTGCAGCGCGGACGCCGAGCGATCGACCAGCGGATGCGTGGGCGCGTAGAGTTCCGAGGCGCGCACCGCGGCGCCGAGTCGCCGGACGATGTCTTCCTGTGGAGTGATCATGCCGGTGGCCGGGTCGCCGTGGCGGCCGCCAGCCGCCGCAGGAAGAAGTCGCCGCTCTTCGCCAGGTCGGCCAGCGTCTGCTTCGCCTTCGGCGTGCCGATTCGCGAGAGCGTGCGGAGCGACACCTCGCGCAGTTGCGTGGTCTTGCCCCAGGCCAGCCATCGCCGCCGTCTCGCCGTGGCCGCAATCTGCGCCAGCGCGCGGTCGTCGCGGAACGATGCCAGCGCGTCGAGGGTATCGAGCACCATCGACAGGTCATCACCGAACGGGTCGCTGTCGTCGAGAATGCGCCCCAGCATCGGCACCACGCGCGGATCCTTGAGGCCGACCAGCGCGGCAATCACGGCGGCGTGCGCCTCGCCCGCGGTGGCCTTGAGCACCATCTGCATGGCCCGCGCGGCGGCTGGGTCATCGATTCGCGCGAGCGACGACACCGCCGCGTGCATGACGCGCACGTCCGTGCGCCGCAGCAAGGCTTGCAGCGGCGGCACCGCGGCCGGGGTGCCGATCTGTCCGAGCAGCTTGGCGAGTTCGCGCTGCACGAACCAACGCTGGTCATCAATTGCCGCGGCCAGGCCGGGAATGGCCGCGGTGCCGAGCTTGCCGAGCAGGTGCGACGCGCGCTCCGTGGCCACGCCGCCCTCCTCTTTCCGGTACGCGCCGAGCAGCGCGGGCACCGCGGGCGCACCGATGCTGCGCACGACGGTCTCGAAATTGGCGAGTTCATCCCTGGACAAATCGGCGAGTCCCAGCGCGGCTTCGGCCAGGGCGCTGGACCCGCCGAGGCCATCGAGCGCGCGGCGACAGGCATCGGGCGCCAGCGACGGCTGGCGGGTGATCGCCGCGCCCAGCTCGGTCACGACCGGCACCACATCCGCGAAGGCCCCGGCGAGCAGGAGTTCTTCAACGAAGGCCGCCATGTCGCGCGCGGTCTCGGCCATCCGCTCGGCTTGCGACTCGTTGCGCAGCAGGTCGATCAGCAACTGGCCTGACAACCGGCGGACGCTTTCGTGCCCGAGCGTCTCGAGCCACTCGGCCATTTCCGGCGGCAGGCCGCGGGCCGCCAGGTCGGCGGCGCGCTCGCCGGCCGATTCCATCGACTCCCGGTACTCGCCCGACACGTACGTGGACTCGTCGTACCTGAGCAGCAACTCGTCGAGCGACTGCCGAATGTCGTCGATCGGCCGCTTGCTGCCGAAGTCGCGTTCCGAGATCAACCGCTTGGCCAGGGTCAGCACGCGCCGCTTGCGCTCGGCGTCGGGCGCCAGGGTGTCGAGCACCTTCGCCAGCCGGCTGGTCGGGTGGCCCGGTGATGACAGGGCGCGCGCCAGCAGCATGGCGACTTGCTGATCGTCGAAGGCCTGCTTGAGCGCGCCGACAATCTGCACCCCTTCGCCCGCGCTCTCTTCCTGCAGCATCAGTTCGAGCGCGGTCGACGAGTCAAGATTCGACGCCGCCAACGCCAGCGACTGGATGACCTCCTGCACGCGCTCCGGCTCGAGGGCGGCCACGGTCTTGGCGATGTGGCGATACACCGCGAGCACGGTGGCCGCCTGCGTGGTGACCAGTGGCGAACCATCGGGCGTGGTGAACGGTTCCTTGCTGTCTTTCGCCAGCTCACCGATGGCGCCGACGTCGCGCGAGATGTCGAGCAGGCGCTGTTGCTCGTCGGCGGTAAACGTCGAGCGGCCCATGATGATGAACTGGACGATCGCCTTCCAGGTGGAGTCGCGGCGTGCCGGCCCCTCGTCCATCTCGCGCTCGAGAAGTTCCTGGTAGTCGATCTGCTCGATCAGAATCGCCGCCTGGTCTTCGGCCTCCCAGATGGCGGCCGGCCCGCCGCGCGCGCGCCGCGTGCCGCGATCGAGCGACAGCACCGCCAGCAACGACCGGATGACGGCCTCGGCCGGCGCCATCAGCACCGTGACCTGCAGGATGTCGCGATCGTGCAGCAGCTCGGCGCATTCAACGACCGCCAGGTCGGTGGAATCGAGGGCGATGCCGTCGAGCAGGAGCTGATGCGGCGTGACGGCGAGCTGCATCATGCCGCCCGACGCGGCCTCGGCGGCCGCCGTCGCCAGGCGCTCCACCGCCAGCACGACGGCCGGATGCTCAGGCGGATAGAAGCCCCAACTGCGCAGCGCGATGGTGATCGCGCGCGCCAGGTTGACTGCGCTTCGGGTGATCTCGGCGGCCGACGCCGCTCGCTGGGCCATGCGAACACCTACGATATACTGCCGACCGTCCATGCGAGCCGTTGACATCATTCGTGCCAAGCGGGACGGCGACGCACTCTCGCGCGAGGCCATCGAGGCCTTTGTGACCGGCGTGACCGACGGCTCGTGGCCCGACTACCAGGCCTCGGCGCTGCTCATGGCCATTGTCCTCAAGGGCATGAACGCCGTCGAGACGGCCTGGCTCACCGACGCCATGGCCCGATCGGGCGACCGCGTCGACCTGAGCCACATTCCCGGCATCAAGGTCGGCAAGCACAGCACGGGCGGGGTGGGCGACAAGGTGTCGATCGTGCTCGCGCCGCTGGCGGCGTCCTGCGGGGTCGTGGTCCCGAAAATATCCGGCCGCGGCCTGGGTCACACGGGCGGCACCCTCGACAAGCTGGAGAGCATTCCCGGCTTCCGGGTGGCGCTGTCGCTCGATGAGTACAAAAAGATGCTCGCCGAAGTCGGCTGCTGCCTGATCGGCCAGACCGCCACCATTGCCCCGGCCGACAAGACCCTCTACGCGCTGCGCGACGTCACCGGCACCATCGAAAGCCTGCCGTTGATCGCGTCGTCGGTGATGAGCAAGAAGCTCGCCGAAGGGAGCGATGCCCTGGTGCTGGACGTCAAGTGCGGGCGCGGCGCGTTCATGCAGCGCCCGCCGGAGGCGCGGGCGCTCGCGCGCGCGCTCGTCTCGATCGGCACCGCAGCCGGCGTGCGGACCGAGGCGTTCATCACGCGCATGGATGTGCCGCTGGGCCGCGCGGTGGGCAACGCGCTTGAGATCGCGGAGTGCATCGACCTGCTGAAGGGCGAGGGACCGGCGGATCTGACCGAAGTGATCGTCAGGTTGGGCACCAGGATGGTTCGCCTGGCCGAGCAGGCGGCGAGCGATGACCAGGCGACCGCCAAAGTGCGCCACGCGCTCGCCTCCGGCGCGGCACTGGCGAAACTGCGCGAGATGATTGCCGGGCAAGGCGGCGATGTCTCGGTGGTCGACGACCCCAGCCGGCTGCCATCGGCATCGCTGACGCGCATGATCACCGCGCCGCGCGCGGGTTTTGTCACCGCGCTCGATGCGCTGCTCGTGGGGCGCGCCGCCGTCGCCTTGGGTGCCGGGCGCGACAAGAAGGGCGACGCGGTGGACCTGTCGGCCGGCATCCTGTTGCCCAAGAAGCCAGGTGATGCCGTGAAGTCGGGCGAGCCCGTGATGGAGCTTCGCTACAACGATCCGGCACGGCTCGACGCAGCGGTCGCCTTGGCGACGCAGGCGATGGTGGTGGGCGACCTGGCGCCCGCGCCACAGCCACTCGTGCTGGGGTGGGTACACGACAGCGGCGAGACGATGTTCGTCGCCGGAATGTAGAGTCCGGCTTTAGTTCGTTGCCGGAATGTAGAGTCCGGCTTTAGCCGGACTTCTGAAGAGAGCACGCGGATCGTGAGGGACCTGTGGGAGTGTTGAGCACGCTGCAACCGCTGATTGGGCTGGTCGGCATCCTCGGGCTGGCGTATGCGCTGTCGACCAACCGGCGTGCGATCAGTCCGCGCGTGGTGGGCTGGGGCCTCAGCCTCCAGGTCTTGTTCGCGCTGATCGTCCTCAAGACCAGCGTCGGGCAGCAAGTGTTCACGGTGCTCGGCGACAAAATGCGGCAACTGCTCGAGTTCTCGGTGGTGGGCTCGGGGTTTGTCTTTGGTCCGCTCGGTGATGCCTCGGTGTGGCGCCGCGTCATGATCGGCGCGCTCGGTGAGGAGGGCGCGCGCTACGGCGTGGTGTTCGCGTTCCAGATTCTGCCGACTATCATCTTCATCGCGGCGTTGTTCGCGATCCTGTACTACCTCGGCGTGATGCAGGTGATCGTCCGGTTGCTCGCCGTCGTCATGAACCGGGTGATGGGCGCGAGCGGCGCCGAATCCCTGAACGTGGCGGCCAGCATTTTCATGGGCCAGACCGAGGCGCCCCTGACGATTCGCCCCTTCCTTGCCAAGATGACGCAGTCGGAACTGATGACGGTGATGACCTCCGGCATGGCCCACATTTCCGGCGGCATCATGGCCGCCTACATTGCGTTCGGCATCGACGCCAAGCACCTGCTGACCGCCGTGATCATGACCGCGCCGGGCACGCTGATGATGGCCAAGATGTTCGTGCCCGAGACCGAGACCCCGGAGACGCGCGGCACGGTGAAGCTTGAAGTCGTCAACGAAGACGTCAACATCATCGACGCCGCCGGCCGCGGCACCGCCGAAGGCCTGCACCTCGCCATGAACGTCGGCGCGATGTTGATCTCCTTCGTCGCCCTGATTGCCCTCGTCAACGCGCTGCTCGGCGCCGCCGGTGGCTGGTTCGGGCTCGAAGGGTTTTCGCTGCAGACCATCTTCGGCTGGGTGTTCGCCCCCGTGGCCTGGAGCCTGGGTGTGCCCTGGAAGGACGCCGCGACCGTCGGCAACCTGCTGGGCACGCGCATGGTACTCAACGAGTTCATCGCCTTTGCGCAGTTGGGCGCCATGAAGGACGCGCTCGACCCGCGGTCGTTCACCATCGCGACGTTCGCGCTGTGCGGCTTCGCCAACTTTGCCTCGATCGGCATGCAAATCGGCGGCATCGGCGCGCTCGCGCCGACCCGGCGCGGGGACCTGGCACGGCTCGGCCTGCGCGCCATGCTGGCCGGCACCCTTGCCAACTTCCTGACCGCCATCATCGTGGGCTTCTTGTTGTGAGCGTTTCAGGGATCGGGGATCAGGGATCAGGGATCGGGGACTTCGATCGCGCGACCGAGGCCGCCGAGTGGCTGCGTGGCCACGGCTGCGGCGGCGCCGACGTGGCGGTGGTGCTCGGCTCCGGGCTGGGCGATTTCGCGGATCATCTCGGCGACTCGTTTACGATTCAGTATTCCGACCTTCCGCATTGGCCGGCCGCGCGCGTGATCGGTCACGCCGGTAAGCTGGTGGGTGGCACCTTACGCGGGAAGCAGGTGCTGGCGCTGTCGGGTCGCGTGCATGCCTACGAAGGCCACGACATGAAGACCGTCACCTTTGCCATGCGCGCCATCGGACGGCTCGGCGTGCCGCGCGTGATTCTCACCAACGCGGCCGGCGGCATCTCACCCAACTGCTCGCGCGGCGCCCTGATGGTGATCGACGATCACATCAACCTGATGGGCGACAACCCCCTCGTCGGGCCCAACGACGACCGCTTCGGTCTCCGCTTTCCCGACATGAGCCTCGTGTATTCGCCGCGGTTGCGGGCGATCGCCGATGAGGTGGCGAACGAGCAGGGCGCCCCGATTCAGCACGGTGTCTACGTCGCCGTGTTGGGGCCCAGCTACGAGACGCCTGCCGAAATTCGCGCGTTCCGCACCCTCGGCGCCGATGCCGTTGGCATGTCGACCGCGCCCGAGGCGATCGTCGCCCGGCACATGGGCATGGAGGTCCTCGGCATCTCGTGCATTACCAATGCCGCCGCCGGCGTCTTCCCCGAACCGTTACATCACGAAGAAGTGATGGAAACCGCGCGCCAGGTGAAAGGGCAGTTCATTGCCCTGCTGGAGGGGATCATTGGCCGCCTCTGAGGCCGCCACCTCCGCTCAAGCTTCGGTG
>SHUG01000135.1 GCA_009694735.1 Acidobacteriota bacterium
GGGACGCGTGATCGCCGTCGTGACGATGCGGTACTTGTCCCACATGAAGGCGTTGATCTTCACCGCCGGAATGTCCTTGATGCCGACGCAGCACACCCCGTAGACCTGGTCGAGGGCGGTATGAAAGACGACGCGCGGGTTGGGTTTGAGCTTGTTCGCCCAACGCAGCGTCAGGTAGCGCAGGCGCGCCGCCACCCGATCGGTGCCAATCGCCTGGTGGAACGCGAGCGCCTCGTTGATGGCCGCCTTGGTCGCCGCCGGCGACGTGCCAATCTCCTCGAACTTGCGGATGTCGCTCTCGCTGCGTTCGGGCGCTGCTTGCAGCGGCCAAGTCTTGGCGATGCGGTCCTTGCGGACATACAAGAACCCCGTGCCGGTCGGCGCCAGCAGCCACTTGTGCAGGCTGGTGCCGTAGTAATCCATCTCGAGGTCGCGCAGCTTGAACGGAAAGTGCGCCACGGCGTGCGCGCCGTCGACGATGGTGATGATGCCGCGGGCGCGGGCCATGCGCGCGATGTTCTGCACCGGGAAGATCTGCCCGGTCAGGTTGGTGATGTGGCAGAAGTGCAGCACCTTGGTGCGCGGCGTGATGGCGCCTTCGAGCATTGCGAAGAGACTTTCGCCGGACGTCGGCACCGGGAAGTTCACTTTTTTGATCGTGATCTTCTCGCGCCGCGCGCGCTGGTCCCAGGTGGTCAGCATGCGGCCGTAGTCCTGCTCGGTGGTGAGCACTTCGTCGCCAGGCGCGAGGTCGAGGCCGTTCTGGGCAATCTGCAGCGACTCACTGGAGTTACGTGTGATCGCCATTTCCTCGGTATCGCACCCAAACTCGGCGGCCAGCCGGCGGCGCACCACCTCGATGTTCCGTTCGATCAGGCCGCGGTGATAGACCGGCGCCTGATTCGAATAATCGAGATATCGCTTGTAGGCCTCGTGCACGACGGTGGGGCTCGGACAGCTGTTGCCGTTGTTGAGGTTGATCAGCGATCGGTCCAGCGTGAAGGCGCTCTGGATATCCCGCCAGTAGCTTTCATCCGCCGCCACATCGTCTGGCGGGCGGTTACCAAGCGCGCGGGACGCCTGCGCCACCAGTTCGATGCTGTTGGTGCCAAGCGCGAGAGCACTGGCGCCGGAAAGCCTCAGGAACGAGCGTCGGTTGGTCTTCATGGCGGCGATTATACCGGGTGCTGAGGTGCTCAGCACCTCAGCACCTCAGCACCTGCTAGAATCCGCGCATGCGAACCACATCGTTAGGCTTTCTAGCCACCGTCTTCCTCCTGACGATTTCCAGTGCCGCCCAGGACAAGACTGACTTCACCGTGATCGAAAAGATCCGCGCCGAGGGCATGGATCGTTCGAAGGCGGTGGAAGCGTTTGACTACCTCACCACGGTGATTGGGCCGCGGCTCACCAATTCGCCCGCGCACAAGCGCGCGGTGGCCTGGACGCAAGAAACACTCAAGGCCTGGGGCATGAGCGAAGTGCACGCGGAGCCGTTCCAGTTCGGACGCGGCTGGACGCTCGACAAGGTCACCGTCGAAATGGTCGAGCCCAGGTACATGCCGATGATCGGCTACCCGAAAGGGTGGTCGCCGGCGACCGCGGGCCGCGTCGTCGCCGCACCGGTCTGGTTGCCGGGCCTTGAAGCCGAAGCGCTCAAGGGCCAGGCGGGCAAACTGAAGGGCGCCATCCTGATGACCAGCGCAATCCAGGAGTATGCGATCCGCGCCGATCGCCCGGCGGCGAGTGGCGATCTCAAGCCGCCGCAGCCCGCGCCGGCGCGAGCGCCGCAATTGAACGCCGAACGCCTGGCCCAGCTCAAAACCGAAGGCGTGGCCGTGACGATCGAGCCCAACATCGGCGAGCACGGCACGGTGTTCGTCACCGGCCGCGACATGGGCGCCAACTCGGTGCCGTCGATCGTGCTGGCCTCAGAGCACTACAACCTGATTGCAAGGCTGTTGCAGCAGAAAATTCCGGTCAAGCTGGCGGTGGAGATCCAGTCACGCTTCAACGACGACGACCCCAGGACCCACAACGTCGTCGCCGAGATCCCCGGCACCGACGAAGCCCTCAAGGGCGAGATCGTCATGGTGGGGGCGCACCTCGACTCGTGGCACACGGGCACGGGCGCCACCGACAACGCCGACGGCGTGGCCACGACCATGGAGGCCATGCGTATTCTGAAGGCGCTCGGCGTGCGGCCGCGGCGAACGATTCGGGCGGCCCTCTGGGCGGGTGAAGAACAAGGCTTGCTGGGGTCGAAGGCGTACGTCGCCGAGCACCTGGCCGGCGACAAGAACAAGGCCGCGCGCGACAAGTTCTCGGTGTACTTCAACCTCGACAACGGCTTCCCGCCAATCAGCGGGTTCTACATGGAAGGCAACGAGGCGGCGCGCGCGATCATGACGGAGTGGCTGAAGCCGGTCGCGAGCCTCGGCGCCATCATGCCGTCGCCGGGGCACATCGGCGCCACCGATCACCTGTCATTTATCGAGGCCGGCGTGTCCGGCTACCAGGCCGTGCAGGACTACGTGACTTACGACGTCCGCACGCACCACACCAATGCCGACTTCGCCGAACGCATCGATCCGGCCGCGCTACGGCAGGCGTCGGTGGTGATGGCGACGGTGCTCTATCAGGCGGCGATGCGCGAGGGCACGTTTCCCAAGCCGGCGCCGCCCAAAGTCACCACCAAGCAGTAAGGGTTGCATGCACACCGGCTCATACGTCAACGGCAAGTGGTACCACCCGGCTTCGTCCGAGGTTGGCCGCAACATCAATCCCGCCGACACCCGCGATGTGATCGCTGAGTTCCCGCTGGCAACGGCCGCCGACGTGCGGCTGGCAATCGATGCCGCGGCGGCGGCATTCTCATCGTGGAAGAAGACGCCGGGCCCGGAGCGCGGGCGCGTGCTGTGGCGCGCGGCCGACATCTCGCGCCGCCGCCTCGACCAGATCGCGCGCATGCTGACGCGAGAGGAAGGCAAGATTCTCAAGGAGGCCAGGGGCGAAGTGCTCAAGGGCATCTCGCTGCTCGAGTACTACGCCGGCGAGGGCTTCCGCATGCACGGCAAGACCCTGCCCTCGGAATCGCGCGACACCTTCACTTATACCAAGCGCCAGCCACTCGGCGTGGTCGGCCTGATCGCCCCATGGAATTTTCCGTGGGCGATTCCGGTATGGAAGAGCGCGCCGGCGATCGTCGCCGGTAACACCGTGGTGTTCAAGCCGTCGGAGCTGACCCCGGCCACTTCGGCGATCCTGACTGAGATCTACGAAGAAGCCGGCCTGCCACCGGGCGTCTTCAACATGCTGGTCGGCACCGGACTGGTCGTCGGCGAGGCCATGGTGAACGCGCCTGAGTTGCGCGCCATTTCGTTCACCGGATCGAACCGCGTTGGCGGCGCGCTCTATGTCAAGGCCGCGCAGCGCGGTGCGAAGGTCACGTGTGAAATGGGCGGCAAGAACGCCGTCATCGTCATGCCCGATGCCGATCTCGAGAAGGCCGCGATCGCGATTCACGGCGGCGCGTTTGGCTCCACCGGGCAGCGCTGCACAGCCACTTCCCGCGTGATCGCCCATCCCGCTATCAGGAACGAGCTGGTCGACCGATTAGTGGCCATGGCCAAACAGCTCAAGCTCGGCCCCGGCCTGGAGGCGTCGTCCGACATGGGACCCTCGGTCGGCGACCGCCAGTGGTCCACCGTCATGGATTACATCAAGGTCGGCCAAGCCGAGGGCGCGCGTCTGCTCACCGGCGGCCGCCGCCCCGCTCAACTGGATCACGGCTATTTTGTCGAGCCCACCATCTTTGACGGCGTCGAGCCGTCGATGCGCATCTTCAAGGAAGAGATCTTCGGACCGGTCCTCGCCGTCACGACCGCGGCCAGCCTGGACGACGCGCTCCAATTTGCCAACGCTGTCGAGTACGGCCTGACGACCTCGATCTTCACCGAGAACATCAGCGCGGTGATGCGCTTCATCGACGAGGTGGAAACGGGCATGGTGCACGTCAACGAGCCGACGGTGGGCGGCGAAGCGCAACTGCCCTTCGGCGGCACCAAGTCCACCGGGGTGGGCGAGCGCGAGATGGCGGAGGAAGGCCTGAACTTCTTCACCGAGATCAAGACCGTGTTCATCAACTACTCGGGCAAGGCCGAACGCTCGATGACGCGTTAGCGCTCCGCGCGCACGGCCCAACGCAACTTTGCGGACGACGCGCGCCGGTTGGCGAACGTCTCTTCCTTGGTCGAACGAATGACCTGATTCGCCACCGAGGCGTATACACCCTGCCGGTGGCCCGCCTGGAACGCTTTCTTGACGCGCCGATCCTCGCCAGAGTGAAACGTCAACATCGCGACCCGGCCGCCAGGCGCCAGGCACCGGGGCAGCGACTGCAGCAGGGCAGCGAGCGCCGAGAACTCGTCGTTAACGGCAATTCGTAACGCTTGCAGCGTCCGGCGGACCGACATCTTCACGTCGGCCCTTGGCAGCTCGGGCAGCGCCAGGTTGAGGCCGAGACGCACCAGTCGCTCGGTGGCGTGGGTGGTGTCGGGATGTTCGCGCTTGAGGATAGCCGCAATCAATCCCGCCTGCGGTTCGTCGGCGTTGGCGATCAGCAGGGTGGCGAGCGCTGCTTCATCCAGTCGCGCAATCAGCTGCCATGCGGGCTCGCCTCGTGAGGGATCCATCCGCATGTCGAGCGGACCCACACCCTTGAAGTTGAATCCCCGTCCGGGGTTGTCGTGCTGCATCGACGACACACCCAGGTCGGCGAGGATGAGGTCCGCGGCGGGCCGGCCTTCTCGCGCCAGCACTTGCGGGAGCTCCGTGAAGTTCGCGTGGTACGCGACGAAGCTGTCGGTATCGAAGCCCAGGCCGCGCAAACGCGCCTCGGTGCGGGGCAACTCGATTGGATCGACATCGGTTCCAATCAGGCGTCCGCCTGGCCGCAGCCGCTCGAGGATCGCCTGGGCATGACCACCGCCGCCCAGCGTGCAATCCACCGCCACCTCTCCGGCCCGCGGCCGCAGGCAGTGCAGGACCTCCGCGACCATGATGGGCACGTGCGGGTTCGATGGCGTAATCATGCCGGCGTCTAGGGTATGAGAGGATGGCCGCATGAGCAATGCGGCGCGCCTGCAACTTGCCGTGATGGCGCTGACGCTGGTCGCCGCGCCTGCCCCGCAACTACTCGCCCAGGATTGGCCGCAGATTCTCGGACCCGGACGCAACGGCATCTACACCGGTGCGGCCATCGTCGCCTCGTTCCCGAAGACGGGACCGCCGCTGGTCTGGAAGCGCGACATCGGCGCCGGGTTCGCGGGGCCCGCGGTCTCGGCTGGCAAGCTGGTGCTTTTTCATCGGGTCAACAATCGCGAAACGGTCGAGGCGATGGATGCCGCCACGGGCAAGACCGTCTGGACGTTCGACTACGCCACCAGCTATCGCGACGACTTCGGGTTCGACGAAGGCCCGCGGGCGGTGCCGGTGATCGCCGGTGGCCGCGTCTTCACGCACGGCGCCGACGGCTGGCTGCACGGGTTGGACTTCGCGACCGGCCGCAAGCTGTGGAGCGTCGACACGCGGCGGGTGTTCGAGGCGCCCAAGGGTTATTTCGGCGTCGCGACTTCTCCACTCGTTGACGGCGATCGCGTGATGGTCAATGTCGGCGGCAAGGCCGGGGGCATCGTCGCCTTCGACGCGGCAAGCGGCCAGACGTTGTGGACCTCGACCAGTGACGAGGCGAGTTACTCAGCGCCGGTGATCGCCGACATCGCGGGACAACACACGGCGGTGTTTTTCACGCGCACGGGACTGGTGGCCGTGGACCCGGCGAGTGGCGCCGTGCGCTATCAGTATCGTTGGCGCGCCCGCATGGCGGCGTCAGTGAACGCGGCCGCGCCGATCGTGGTGAAGGACCAGATTTTCCTGTCGGCCAGCTACGGCACCGGCGCGGTGCTGCTGCAGGTGGCGAACAACGCGGTGACGCCGGTGTGGTCCGGTGACGAATCGATGTCGAACCACTACTCGACGAGCGTGTATCGCGACGGGTACTTGTATGGCTTCGAAGGCCGCCAGGAGTTCGGACAAAGCCTTCGGTGCGTCGAACTGGCCACCGGCAAGGTGATGTGGAATGTTGATGGCTTCGGCGCCGGCACGCTGCTGATCGCCGGCGGTTCGCTCGTCATCATGCGCGAGTCTGGCGAGCTGGCACTGGCGCCGGTGTCGCCGAAGGCGTTTCGTTTCAACGCCCGGGCGCAACTGATTCCAGGGGTCGTCCGTGCCTATCCCGCGCTGGCGGATGGCCGCTTCTACGTTCGCAACGACCGCCAGTTGATCGCGTTCGACCTCAGAAAGTAGCATCCGGCTTTAGCCGGATAGACACGCTCTCAGTGGCAGACGTTCAAGCCGCGATCCAGGACCACGCCGTTGACGTCCTGGAACTCCCACTCGTAGAGCGCAGGCTCGAGCTTGAGCCGCAGCACGCCGTGCGCGGAGAGCAGCACCTCCGAACGCGCTGCCGCGCGCGCCCTGGCATAGGGCGGGGCGCCGCCCGTGCCGGCAATGAAGAGGCGAATGCCCTTCGCGGGATCCGGGCGTCCGCTGGCGTCCTGCGGCGCGTGGCGTTCGTAGAGGTGATCGTGTCCCGACACCACGACATCGACCCCGAGGCCGTACAGCAGGTCCCACAGCTCGCGCTGATTGGGATTTGGTCCGTTCGGTCCTGAACGATCGAAGGGGTGATGCCACACCGCCATCGTGCAGCGCGTGGGATTGGCGACAAGCTCCTGTCGCGTCCACTCGAACTGCGGCGAGTTTCGGCCGTGGGGGATGTTCGAGTTGAGCATCAGCACTTGCCAGGTGGACGAACGCACGGAGTAATAGCCGCGCCGCCCCGGTCCGGCCCGATCGCCGAAGTAGCTGAAGTACGCGTCGGCGCCGGCGGTCATGTAGTCGTGATTGCCGGGGGCCGCCCAGAACCGCGCGCGGAAGCGGCCGAAGTTGGGATCGAAACAACGCTGGAACTCGTCGAGCGTGCCGTTGGGGTACGCCAGGTCGCCGGCCAGGAAGACGTCGCCGCCCAGATTGGTCATCAGCCTGGCCAGCAGCGGCATGGCAGGCGATCCACACCAGCCGGTGTCGCCGAACACGT
>SHUG01000136.1 GCA_009694735.1 Acidobacteriota bacterium
CTAGCCCGCCTTCTTGACCTCGTCGATTAATGCCTGGATGGCACGCGCATACGCGGCGTCCGCTTCAGCATAGGCCTTCATGTAGTCGGCTTCCGACATCTTGTCTTCGCGCCAGTTGCCGTCGAAGCGCATGCTCTTGGCGCCCAGGTCGTGGGAGTCGGACGGTCCCTGCTTGGTCGCGGGCTTGGCCTTGAGGCCGTCGGAACCGAGGTCGGTCACGAAGTGACGCGACTCGATCACCGAGGCGCTGTTGAGGTCCATGTAGACTTCGCGGTAGTCCTTCCGAATCAACTTCTCGTTGACGACGGCGGGCGCCGTGGTTCGCGCCCAGACCACCATTAATTGTCCCGGGAAGTTCAGCGCGCCGACAAATTCCTCCCGGTTATCGGGCATCCGCGCGGCAATGCTGTCGAGTTTCTTGTCGGTTAGCAGCTGCGCCAGCTCCTTGGCCGGGGCGGCGGACTTGGGTTCCTGCGCCATCGCGACCGACGAGAAGGTCGTGGCGAGCAGCACCGGGACCAGGATCTTGGTGAGGGAGAGCGGGGACACAAATTGCATGCCCTCATTTAACACGTTCAGCCGATGAAAAGCGATACTTCCTCATCCACGACGGGTCGGCTGGCCTGCCGGCGGCGTGAGGCTTCGCGCCGGCCGCGAAACGAATCAATCAGGGCGGAGACGCCCGCAAAGATGGCCATGCCCTGGCAGGCCGGCCCGGTGACGAACGACTGCGCGGCCGCCAGCGTCTGGTCCACGCGCTGGGTGAGCTCGGCAAATACCTGGTCAAAGCGTTCGACTTGCTTCGTAGCGAGCGCTGCGGTGCGCGCCGCCTCGTTGGTGAGCGCGGTGAGATTGGCCAGCAACGGCTTGATGTCCTGGTCGAGCTGGGTGGCCAACCGATCGACACGCCTGGCAAGGCGGATTCCGGCGAAGATGGCGCCCAACTGGATCAGGGCCATCAACAGCACCGCAAACGCGATGATGCCGAGAAACAGCTCACCGGTCCCGCTCACGCCTGGTCGCCTCGCTCACGCGCCTGCTGAAAGGCGTCGCGGCCACGGTCGACGGCGGTCACGAGGTTCTCGCGCTGGTGCTCGTAATACTCGCGGCCCTGGTCCATCGCCTCGCGCGCCTTGTCAGTACCTTCACGCGCCTTCTTGCCCAGGTATTCCCGCGTCTCTTCGCCCGACGCCGGCGCAAACAGGAGGGCCACGGCCGCGCCGGCCAGGGCGCCGACCACGAACGCAATCATCACGCTGCCGCTGCTGTCCTTCGACATGATGCTCCTCAGAAGATGCTGACCTTGACGTTGAGGTATTTCTTCGGGTCCTTCTTGATCTCGGCGATCAGCGCCCTCATCTCGGACACCGTGCCATTCATGTTCTCATATAACTGTTTATCGTGCAGCAGCTGGCCGGCGGTGCCCTGGCCGTCGTTGAGCTGTTGCAAAACCGTATCGAGGCGGGCAGTCATACTGTCCAACCGCTGATACAGCGCGTCATCGGTCAGCAGCTTCCCGGCGGTGCCCTCGCCGCGATTGAGCTTGCCGGTCATGGTCTCGAGGTTCGCAGTGGTCTGGTTCAGGGTCTTGGCAAACGTCGGGTCGTTCATCAACTGGCCGAGGCTGCCCTCGCCCTTGCGCAGGCTCGCGGTGATGGCGTTGAGGTTGGCCAGCGACGATTCGAGTTCGTTATAAGCCTTGGGATCATTGGCCAGCCTGCCCATGGTGCCCTTGCCCTGCGATACCGAGCGCGCCACCTGCTCGGCTGCCCGCACCAGGCCATCGAACTCACGGTAGACCGATTCGTCGGTAAACAACTTGCCGATGGTGCCCTTCCCGGCCCGGATGTCGGTGACGAGCTGCTTGGCCTCGTTCAGGGCGCTCGTCGCTTCCGTCGTCATCTGCGCGATGCCGCCTTCGGCGATGCCAGTCGGCACGTAACCCCATTCCGGAATCGGCGTGCCTCCCAGGCCGGCTGAAATGTCGACCGCCCCTTCGCCGAGGAGCGAGATGGTGCCCAGGACGGCGAGCGACTTGTCGGTCACGAGCGGCCGGAACTTATCCTTGACGTCGAACCACACTTCCACCCCGGTGGCCGAGAGGATGACCTGGTCGACGGTGCCTACTTGTACGCCGGCGACGCGCACCGGCGAGCCGGCCATCAGGCCGGCGACGTTGCCGAATCGCGCCTTGAGCGAGTAGTTCTGCCATGGCATGCCACCGCCGCCGCCGACGGCGAAGATCAACAGGCCGGCCATGATCAGCGCAACAACGGAGATGATGCCGAACTTGAGTTCGGCCCACGCGAGTGAGTGTGTGCGCGGCATGGTCCAGTGATCCTCTTACGAAAGAAACATTTGCAGGTACGGATCGGTCGAACCGCGTAATTCGTCGGCCGAGCCTTCGAAATGAACGTTGCCGTCCTTCAGCATCACGAAGTCAGCCTCGTTGACCTTGGCCTCGGTGGCGGTGTCGATCTGCAGATCCCCGCTCGCGTCGCGCGACGCCGAACGGGTGGCGACGTAATACGCGTCTCGCAGTTGATGGGTGACGATCACCGAGGTGACGGCCTCGAGGTCTCTCAACTTGATGATCTCGTCATCGATGGTGAGCGCGGTAATGGGGTCGAGCCCGGTGGTTGGCTCGTCGTAGAGCAACAGCGTGGGCTTCGCCGCCATCGCCCGCGCGATCGCGACGCGACGACGCTGACCGCCCGACAGTTCCGATGGCTGCTTGTCGATGTGTTCGCTCAAGCCGACGAACCCGAGCACTTCCTCGACGCGCTGCCTGACCTCGGCCAACGGCTGGGTGGTTTCCTCGTACAGCTTGTAGCCGACGTTCTCGCCGACGGTGAATGAATCAAACAACGCGCCTTCCTGGAACACCATGCCCATATGGTGGCGCACGCCCATCAGCTGCGTCTCGGTCATCTTGTCGACCCGGTGACCGAGCACCCACACCGTTCCCGAGTCCGGCCGCAACAGTCCGAGCATGATCTTCAGGACGGTGGACTTGCCGGCGCCGCTGGCACCCAGGAAGATCTTGGTGTGTCCGGCGCGGACGGCAAAGGTGACGTTCTTCAGGATGACCTTCTCGTCGAAGGCCAGGCACACCTTGTCGAACAACACCACGGAAGCGTGGGGCTCGGCAAGTGCGACGGGCAGGCCGAATTCGGCAAGGCTCTTGTGTCGCATCAGAAGAGAATTGAGATCAACAACCGCGTCACGAAGAAGTCGACAATCAACACCAGGACCGACGCCGCCACCACGGCGTTGGTGGTCGCGCGGCCGACGCCCTGCGTGCCGCCACTCGTGCGAAGCCCGACGTGGCAGCCAATCGTGACGATCACAAAGCCGAGGAAGAACGGTTTGATCAAGCCCATCCAGACGTCCTGGATATAAAGGCCCTCGACGACCGAACTCCAGTAGACCCCCGTCGGCACCCGCAGCTGCGTCAGCGCGATCAGCCACCCGCCGGTCAGGCCAACCGCGTTGGAAATCACCGTGAGGATAGGACACATGATGACGCCGGCCAGTACGCGCGGCACCACCAGCTTGCGAATGGGGTCGGTGCCGAGCGCGCGCAGGGCGCTAATCTGCTCGGTCACCATCATCGACCCCAGTTCCGCGGCGATCCCGGAGCCGACGCGCCCGGCCAGCATCAGGGCGGTCAGCACGGGACCCAGTTCCTTGATCATCGAGGCGCTGATCAAGCGGCCGACAAACGGGCGCGCGCCGAACTGGTCCAGCGTCATGCCCGATTGCAGCGCCAGCACCGCACCCGTGAAGAAGCCGGTCAGGATCACCACCGTCAGGGAACCGAGGCCAATGACGTCGATCTGCTCCATCACGTCGCGCGCGTAGAACGGCCGCGAGACCGTGCCCTTGGCGGCCGTGACACACAACTTCACGTATTCCTGGACCTCGAGCAGGGCCTTCTTCAGCCACTCGATGACCCAGGCCTGGCGCGCACCGATCACTGCGTCCCTGCCTGCCCCGAGCCGGGTCGAGGGGCCGGCCCGAGGCCCAGCTCGCGCGTCCGCAGGCCGCGAATCTGATCACGCAATGACGCCGCCTTCTCGAAATCCAGGTTGGCTGCCGCGCCCTTCATCTGTCCGTCGAGGGTGGCCAGGTGGGCATCGAGTTCGGCCTGCGTCCGGAAGACCTGTATCTCGCGCGGGTCGACGATCGACGAGTAGTCGCGGTCGTACATACTCGATAAGACGTCGTCGATCGCCTTGACGATACTGGTCGGGGTAATGCCGTGTTCCTCGTTATAGGCCGCCTGCCGCGCCCGGCGGCGCTCGGTTTCGCCGATCGCGGTGCGCATCGAGTCGGTGTGACGGTCCGCATACATGATCACACGGCCGTTGAGGTTGCGCGCGGCGCGGCCGGAGGTCTGGATCAGGGCCCCGGCCGAGCGCAGGAACCCTTCCTTGTCGGCATCGAGAATGGCCACCAGCGACACTTCGGGCAGGTCGAGGCCCTCGCGCAGCAGGTTGATCCCGATCAGCACGTCGAACACGCCGCGGCGCAGGTCGCGCAGAATGGCCACCCGCTCCAGGGTGTCGATGTCGGAGTGCAGATAGCGCACCTTCACGCCCAGTTCCTGGTAATACGTGGTGAGGTCCTCGGACATCCGCTTGGTGAGCGTCGTGACCAGCACCCGTTCCTTGCGCTCGGTGCGGTCGCGAATTTCCTTGAGCAGGTCGTCAACCTGGCCCTTGACCGGCCGTACTTCGACCGGCGGATCCATCAAGCCGGTCGGGCGGATCACCTGTTCGACCACCACCCCGCCGGCCTGCTGCAGTTCGTAGGGGCCCGGCGTCGCGGATACGTAGACCAGCTGGCCCACTCGTTGTTGCCACTCCTCGAAATTCAAGGGCCGATTGTCGAGGGCCGACGGCAGGCGAAACCCGTATTCGACCAGCACCTCCTTGCGCGAACGATCGCCGTGGTACATGCCGCGAATCTGTGGCACGGTCTGGTGGCTCTCGTCCACCACCACCAGCGAATCGGCCGGCAGGTAATCAAGCAGCGTCGGCGGCGGTTGCCCGGCCGATCGCTGCGTCAGGTGGCGCGAGTAGTTCTCAATCCCATGGCAGTAGCCAATCTCGCGAATCATCTCGAGATCGAACATCGTCCGCTGGTGCAGGCGCTGCGCTTCCAGGACCTTGCCGTCGCGTTCGAGGTCACCGCGGCGTTGCTCGAGTTCGGCCTTGATCGTGACGACCGCCTCGCGCAGGCGCTCGCGGCCGGTGACGAAATGCGACTTGGGAAACACGGTCGTGCGATCGTGGCGACGCAGCGCCTTGCCGGTGAGCGGGTCGAACGAGGTGAGCTCATCGATCTCGTCGCCGAACAAGCCAATGCGCAGCGCGAACTCTTCGTAGGAGGGATACACCTCGATGATGTCGCCGCGCACGCGGAACGTACCACGCCCGAACTCCTGGTCGTTGCGCTCGTACTGGATCTCGACCAGCTTGCGCAGGATCTGGTCGCGGTCGATCCGCTGGCCCTTCTCGAGCGGCATGACCAGGCCGTAGTAGGCGTCAGGCGAGCCCAGGCCATAGATGCACGAGACGCTGGCGACGATGATCACGTCCCGGCGTTCGAACAGCGATCGCGTGGCCGACAGGCGCATGCGATCGATCTCCTCGTTGATCGTGGATTCCTTCTCGATGTAGGTGTCGCTGGAGGGCATGTACGCCTCCGGCTGGTAGTAATCGTAGTAGCTGACGAAGTATTCGACGGCGTTGTCGGGAAAGAACCGGCGGAACTCCTGGAATAACTGCGCGGCCAGGGTCTTGTTGTGGGCCATCACCAGCGTGGGACGGTTCACCCGGGCAATCACCTGCGCCATGGTGTAGGTCTTGCCCGACCCGGTCACCCCGAGCAGCACCTGGTGCTTGTCCCCGCGGTTCAGCCCATCGACCAGCTCAGGTACAGCGCGGACCTGATCGCCCGCGAGCTCAAAGTCTGACGCGAGAGTAAAACGACCGGCGACGGTGGGCATGGACGCGTGTGCCAGAGCCCTGCATCGTACCCTACTTCGGTGACGTCTTGTCGGGGGGCGAAATAGCCCTTGCGATCGACGACGGTCACGCCGAAGGTGGCCAGGTCGACACCGGCGCGAAAGCTCTGCTGCCGGCTCGCGGCGACGGTGACCGCGGCGACCAGTACCAGGACACCGGCCGTGAACCCCCTTCGCACGCGGCCATGCTACCAAGCCAGCGGGGATATAATCGAAGCATCGTGCGTTGTCTCGCGGTCTGTCACACGGAGCTCGTGGTCCGGCTCCTGGAGGCGGTCCTCACTCCGAACGCGGAGCTCGACGTCTTGGTGGAAAGCCCGGCGCTGGCCCGGCACTTCGAAGATTCGGACCTGCCGGTGACGGTGGCCGACCCGGCGAGAGTGGACAGCTACGTCAAGGCCGGCCTCTCCCCCATCACGCCCGTGTTCGTCGAGGACAACGGCCGCAAGGGCTTGCGCAGGGTACTTGAAGCGCTGCGCGGTGCCGGCGGCACGCTGATTTATGTCTTGGGCACCAGCCAGGCCGACGTGCGACGCGCCGAGGAGCTGCGCGACGACTTCCCCGAAGTCACCACGCTCACACTCGCCGAGTTGATCGGTCCGCCACTGCTGACGGAGCTGGGCCGCTCGGTCACCCGCCAACGCGTGCAGCAATACCAGCGCTACATGGCCGGCGCCGACCGTGTGCTGATCCTCACGCACAACGACCCCGACCCCGACGCCATGGCCAGCGGCCTGGCCCTGCGCACGATCCTGCGGCGCACCCGGCAGACCGCCGTCATCGGCTGCCTGCAACCGGTGACGCGGCCCGAGAACCTCCGCATGGTGAAGCTGCTCGATCTCAAGATCGAGACGGTGACGCCGGATCAGTTCAAGGACTTCGACAAGATCGCGCTGGTTGACGTGCAGCCGCATTACTTCCCGGGCCTGCTGCCCCACGTCGACCTGGTGATCGACCACCACCCGGCGCAGCCTGGCTACAGCGCCATCTTCACCGACATCCGGCCCGACTACGGGTCGACCTGCACGATCCTGACCGAGCATTTGCGCGCCGTCGACATGGACAT
>SHUG01000137.1 GCA_009694735.1 Acidobacteriota bacterium
CTAAAGGGGCACTCGCGTTGATTGCGGCCCGCGGCTATCACCGGAGTCGCGATTTGACGTCGGAGCTGAACATTCTCCTTCCGTCCGCACCCTGACGCCGGCGCCCTCAGAACCAGAATCTGACCATGAGGGCTGGGCCGACGGCCGCGTGGCGGGAAGGTGAAGCTCCGCGGCTCTTCGACTTTGTGCTGGTCGGTCTGGCGATTCAACGATGCCCCCCGTCCCTGGGTCAGTCGCCGCCGCTTTCCAGACCACGCTCGACTTGTTCGACACCGGCCTCGCCCTGATGCGCCGTAATTTCGCACCCTTGGCACCTGCACCCTTCGCACCCTTCGCACGGTACGCACCGTACGCACCCTGTTTTATTCCGCCCAGATCAGCACGTCATAGCGTCAACTCCGTTCCGGCACCGACTTCCACGGCGCGGCGCAACACCAGGTCCGCGGCCACCACGTCTTCGACCGCCATGCCAAGCGACTTGAAGATGGTGATGTCATCGTCACTCTCGCGGCCACCGACACGCCCGAGCACCACCTCGCCGAGCTCGCCGCGAATGTGCGACGCAGTGAACAGGCCGCCAGCCAGGCCCATCACCACGTCGCCAGACTCGACCAGCGCCGCGGCGCGCGAATCCACGTAAAGGCGAGCGCGGGCGACGAGCGCGGGGTCCATCTCTCGCTGGTCCGGACGGCAGGCCCCGACCGACACCACGTGCGCGCCGGCTGCGACCCATCCGTCTTCGAGCACCGGTGTAGTTGAAGACGTCGCCAGCACGATCAGGTCGGCGCCGCGCACGGCGTCTTCGGCGGTGCTAGTGGCGCGCACGGAGACCGAAACGTGGCCGCTTACGTCGCTGACGAATCGCTCACGGCTCAACACCTTCGGTGACCAAACTCGCACGTCGGTCAGTTGCCGGACTTCCGCAAACGCCTCGAGGTGACTGCGAGCTTGCACGCCGCTGCCGATGATCGCCAGCGTCGAGGCATCGCGCCTGGCGAGAAACCGCGCCGACACCGCCGACACCGCCGCAGTGCGCGCCTCGGTGATGTAGCGCCCGTCCATGATGGCCTGCAGCGCGCCGGTTTCGGGATCCAGCAGCAGGATCGTCGCCAGGTGCGACGGCAAGTGCTTCGACGGGTTGTCGGCAAACACCGTCACCAGCTTGGCTCCCAGGCTGCCCGGATTGGGGACATACGCCGGCATCAAGCCGAAGTAGGCCTTGGTCGGACCCACGGTCAGCACAGTCCTCACCGGCTGCAACACCTCGCCCGCCGAGAAGCGTGCGAGCGCCGCCTCCATGGCGGCGATCAGGTCGCTCATGGGTAACAGGGACTGGACTTGCTGCTCGGTCAGGAGGCGAAAGTGTTGTGCCACGGCCACAGATTAGGCCACGGACAGCGCAGATTCCACAGATTCCGGGACTACACTGTTTCACCTCACTCGCATGATTCACCGCATCAAATCGATCGACGCACACGCTGCCGGCGAACCGCTCCGCCTGGTGATTGACGGCCTGCCCAGTCCCGAGGGCCGCACGATGCTGGAAAAACGCGCGTGGGCCATGAAGCACCTCGACCACCTGCGCAAGTCGATCGTGCTCGAACCGCGCGGGCACACCGACATGTACGGCGCGCTGCTGACCGAACCGGTCACGCGCGATGGCCACGCCGGCATCCTGTTCATGCACAACGAGGGCTGGAGCACGATGTGCGGTCACGGGATCATCGCCGTGACGACGATCGCGCTCGAACGCGGGCTGATTTGGTCCAAGTACGAAGGCAAACCCGCGACCGTGAACCTGCGTTACGACACGCCGGCGGGCCGCGTCGAGGCGCGAGCCAACCTCACTCATTTGGGGGATGCCGTCCGCGTTGACACGGTGGCGTTCCGGAACGTGCCGTCGTTTGTATTCGAGCCGTCGCTGCTGGTGACGGTTGGCACGCGGAAGATCCCCGTCGACATCGCGTTCGGTGGGGCGTTCTACGCCATTGTCGATGCCGAAGCGGCCGGCGTGCCGATTGATGCCGAGCATCTGCCGGAACTGCGCAGGCTCGGCATGGCGATCGCGCGCGAGGTTGAGAAGCTGCGCCGGGTGGTGCACCCGATCGACCCCGGGCTCGAGGGGATCTACGGAACGATCTTCACCGCGCCTGCACACCTGCCCGATGCCCACTTGCGCAACGTCACCATCTTCGCCGATGCCGAAGTCGATCGCTCGCCGTGTGGCACCGGCACTGCCGCCGTGATGGCGGTACTCAACGACATGGGCCTGCTCCTCGACGACCTGCCCTTCGTGCATGAGAGCATCGTCGGCACCACGTTCAAGGGGAGGGTGGTGGTGCGCCTGGAGGTGGCTGAACGGCCGGCGATCGTCGCCGAGATCGAAGGCTCGGCGTGGATCACCGGCGAGCACACGTTCCTGATCGACGGCGACGATCCCCTTCGATCAGGATTCAGGTTGTAGGCACTACTTGAGCGCCGCGATCTTGCTGAAGTCCATCTTCGCCGGGAACTCGTGCAACACCTTGGTGTCGGCAGGGTCACGGCCTTCACTCGTCACCATGAATCGCTTGCCCGCGAAAATGTTCAGCTCGCCACTCTTCGAGCCGTTGTCGAACTTCTCGAAGCCGGGGTGACCGGCGACGCTGATCGATTTCTCGTAGCCGTCGCCGGTTTCGCGGCTGTAACCCGACGCCAGGAACATCGACCAGGGCGCGATCAACAGTTGGGCGTAACCGGTGTCGACCACCTTCATCTCGATTTCTGACTCGCCCTTCTTGTATTCGGTTTCCACCTGCGAGTAGGCGATCGGCGAGGTCATTCGCTCGGCCTTCGGTGCGGCCATCTCCCACCCGGCGACCGCTGGGAGCGTGGCCTTGAGCACGTCGGTCGGGACCGGTTCGACCGGCTTGCCATCGCCGTTGGCGCCGCCAATGGCCGCGGCCATGCCCTGCATGGCCTTCGCCATGTCAGCCATGCCCTTGGCGGTATCGCCGCCGTCTTGCTGAGCCTTGGTCACGGCCTCCGCGGCCTTCTTGATGTCTTCAGCGGCCTGCTCAGCCTGCTTCTCGGCATCCGACTTTCCACACGCGACCGAGGCGATGAGGATGATAGCCAGAACACTTATCTTCATACGCATGTGTGTGTCTCCCCAGGCACCCGTAGGCACCGTACGCACCTTAGGCACCCTATTCTTCTACCACCCTATCGCGAGTCCGTCTTTACGAAGATCGGACCCGCCGAGAAATACGCCAGTCTTCGGATCGATGCAGATCGCCTGGTAGCCGCCCATCGCGCCGCGGCCATCCGAAATCGTGTGGCCCTTCGCTTCGAGCGCCTTTCGCACCTCGGCGCCGATGCCGCTTTCAAGCGCGAGACGGCTGCCCATGTGCCGCATGCGCGCCGCATCGCCGGCTTCCTGCACGTGCATGCCGAAGTCGACGAAGTTCGCCACCACCTGCGCGTGGGCCTGCGCCTGGTTATCGCCGCCCATCACGCCGAAGGCCACCCACGGCTTGCCGTCTTTCACGATCATCGCCGGCACCAGCGTGTGCAGCGGACGCTTGTGCGGGCCAATCTGGTTCGGGTGGCCCGGCGTCAGCACGAAACCTGATCCGCGGTTGTGGAGCGTGATGCCGGTCTCGCCCGCCACGAAGCCGGCGCCAAATGCGCCGAACAGCGACTGAATGAACGACACGACGTTGCCCTCGCTGTCGGCGGCGGTCAGATAGATGGTGTCGCCGAGGTCGCGGTCGGCAAAGTCCTGCGTCGGCCGCCCGGCGCCCGCGGGCGTTCCAGCCGCGTAGCCCTTGGCCGCCTTGGCCATGTCGATCTCTTTGCGGCGGGTCGTCGCGTAGTCCTTCGACAGCAGCGTCTTCAGGATGTCCTTTGACATGTGATCGCGATCGGCCAGGTAGGCACCGCGATCCGCAAACGCAATCCGCTTCGCCTCGGTGACCACGTGCAGGTAATCGGCCGAGTTGTGGCCGAGCGCCTTGAGGTTGAAGCCTTCCATGATGTTCAACATCTCGAGCGCGACGAAACCCTGCGTGCTCGGCGGCATCTCCATCACGTCGTAGCCGCGGTAGTTCACGCCGATCGGATCCACCCAATCGGCCTTGTGGTCGGCGAAGTCCTTCATCTCGAGCAGGCCGTTCCTGGTCTTGAGGTCGGCGACGATGGCGCGGGCGATGGAGCCTTTGTAGAAGGCGTCGCGGCCTTCCTTGGCAATCTGTTCAAGGCTGCGCGCCAGCCGCGGGTTCGCAAAAATGTCGCCCTGCGTCATCGGCTTGCCGGCCGGCAGAAACGTGGCGGCGGTCGCCGGGTCTCGGGCCAGCAGCTTCTCGTTGGCCTTCCACTCGGCGGCCATCAGTTCCGCCACCGGGAAGCCGTCGCGCGCGTGGGTGATGGCCGGCGCCACCGCCTTGGCGAGCGAAATCGTGCCGAAGCGAGTGAGCAGCTGGTGCCAGCCTTCGACGACGCCCGGCACATCAACTGTCAGGGGCCCGTTGCCCGGCATGTCTTTCAAGCCGCGCTTGGCGAACTCCTCGGGTGTCGCGGCATAGGCCGATCGTCCCGTCGAGTCGAGACCGTAGATTTTCTTGGTCTTTGCGTCGTAGACGATCGCGAGCAGGTCGCCACCAATGCCGTTCATGCTCGGCTCGACGACGGCGAGCACGGCGGCGGCGGTGACGGCGGCGTCGAAGGCGTTGCCGCCATCCTGCAGCACCTTGAGTCCAGCTGCCGACGCCAGCGACTGGCTCGTCGCAATCATCCCGTGCCGGCCCACCGCGGGCGAGCGCGTGCCGCGGAGATTGCCAGAGGGACGGTCGCCGGGCTGGATCTGTTGTGCGGACGAGGTGGTCATGATCAGGAAGGCTCCGGTCAGCGCGAAGAGCAGGTTTCGCATAGGGGGATTCTAAGCGCGATTTGTTGGTGGATGATAATCGTCCATCAGATGGTTGATTTTCGTCCAGTACGGGACTATCCTCAAGCTCATGATTGACCGGCACCTGCGGCATCGCCTGCGCGTTGCGCAGGCCGACCGCGCTGTGGTGCTCCTGAATGGCGCCCGGCAGGTCGGCAAGTCCACGATCGCACGGGCGCTGGCGGCACAAACGGGTGCACGCTACGTCACGCTCGACGATGCGACGGTGGCCGCCGCCGCGCGAAGTGATCCGGAAGGATTCGTCGGCGGCGTCACGTCGCCGATCGTGCTGGACGAAGTGCAGCGGGCGCCTGATCTGTTCCTCGCCATCAAGGCATCGGTCGACAGGGACCGGCGGCCCGGCCGCTTCCTGCTCACCGGATCGGCCAACGCCCTGTTGCTGCCGCAGCTCGCGGAGGCGCTCGTCGGCCGGATGGAGATCGTCACCCTGTGGCCGCTGTCTCAAGGCGAGATCACGGGGCTCGTCGATGGATTCGTTGACGCGCTGTTCGGAGCAGATGCGCCCGCGATTCGTCCTGTGAAGCCGGGTGGACGGTCGTTAACCGACCGCATCCTTGGTGGCGGCTATCCCGAAGCTGTCAGCACGGCCGACGACGATCGGCGGAGCGCCTGGTTCAGTGCCTACGTGACGACGCTGCTCGCACGCGATGTGCGTGAGCTGGCCCGCATCGACACCCTCACCGACTTGCCACGTCTGGTCAGCCTTGTGGCGGCGCGGCCGATGGCGCTGTTGAACTACGCCGAACTGGCCAGAACCGTCGGCTTGCCGCAGACCACCCTGAAGCGATACATGTCCCTGTTGCAGACGGTCTTCCTCGTCCGCACCCTCCCCCCTTGGCACGGCAACCTGGGGAAGCGCCTGGTGAAGACGCCGAAGCTCCTGTTCACGGATGCCGGGCTCGCGGCGCACCTCATGGGCGTGGACCGCGCCCGCATCCAAGCCGATCGCACACTGCTCGGCGGGCTGCTCGAGAGTTTCGTGGTCATGGAGATCGAGAAGCAGATTGGCTGGAGCGCGACCTCCCCCGCGCTGTATCACTTCCGCAGCCACGCCGGCGACGAGGTCGATCTTGTGCTGGAACAGCGATCGGGCACCATCGCCGGCATCGAAGTAAAAAGCGCCGCCACCGTCACCGCATCGGACTTCAAGGGATTGCGATCGCTGGCCGACGCCATCGGCCCGAGGTTTCACCGCGGCATCGTGCTCTACACGGGCCGCGAGGTCGTGCCGTTTGGGCCGCGTCTCTTCGCGGTGCCAGTCGAGGCGCTCTGGGAATGGGGCGCCCGGCGTGGGCCTGCGCGTGCGCGAGGCCACCGATGAGACGCGCCTATACTTGACCCATGCCGATCCGCGACCGCGTGGCTCGCCTGCTGGACGAGATGCCGCCCGAAGCGCAGTTCCCCTCGCAAGGCGCCACACTGTTCGTGGACCTCGAGCGTCGCGAACTGCGGACCGCGTTCACCCCGCTGGCGGTCACGCGTACTGTGCTGGGCGGCCGCGGCGCCAACATGTACTACCTGCACCGGCTGCTCGACGAGTCGCTGACACCGCTCGATCCGGACATCCCTCTCATCTTTGGATCGGGCTTGCTGACCGGCCTGGTGCCCAGCGCCGCTCGTGGCAACTGCACATCGTGGTCGCCCGAGTCGGGCGTGCTGCTCGACTCGAACGCCGGCGACTACTTCCCGTCGTTCCTTCGCATGAACGGCTACGACCACCTCGTGCTCTACGGCCTGGCGCCGGCCTGGACGATGCTGATGATCCGCGAGGGACCTCACGAAGGAATAGTCACGTTCGAAGAGGCGGCGCCCTACGTCGGCATGGACAACATCGACATGCGCGACGCCGTGGCGCGCAACCTGGGCGGCCAGTGGGCCCGCAACATGGCGATGGTCAACATCACCCGCGCCGGTGAGCACCTGGTGTTGACGAGCGGCATCATGGCCGGCCCGAAGGCGATCTACGCGCGCGGCGGCCCGGGCGCAAAAATGGGCGCGCTACGACTGAAGGGCATCGTCACGCTGGCGCCAACCCGTGAGTTTTCTACGGCGCAGCCCTACAAGCCCTACAACCGGCACATTGCGCGGAAGCTGCTGGCGACGTCAGTGGTGAAGAACGCG
>SHUG01000138.1 GCA_009694735.1 Acidobacteriota bacterium
CCCCGATGCGGGTGTCGAGGTGCCGTCCCCAGGTCTCGAGGGCGCATCCCAGAGCGTCCGCCTGACGTGCTTCAGCGATGACTGAGATTAGATCTCGTGTGGGTAGGAATGTGGGAACGCGGACGATAGTGATTCTCTAAAGCACACATTGTAAAAGGCTTACAGCTTCTAGATGGCGGACTTTCTCTCCGCCAGCCTTCGCTCTCGATCATGCGAAGGCTGCTCCGCCGTAGCCCAAGGGGCGTAGGCGGGCACTCCTGCCAGTTCAGAGCTTCGGCTGGGCAAGCCAGCGCAACACGAAGGCTGCATCAAATGAAGAATCTGCGCCGCGACGCGGTGACGGTCCCGTCCCGAAGCAGGCAGGCCGCGCTAAGATGCCCGTTGCGCCATGGCCTTCATCCCGAATAGCGCAGACATCCTGCTCGCCGTGATCGAGGCGACGCCCGACGCGATTTTCGTGAAAGATCTCGCCGGCCGCAAGGCCGGCGAAATGGTGGGCAAGCACGATCTGGAGCTCTACCCGGACGAAACCGCCCGCCGGTTCATGGCCGACGACCAGGCGGTGCTGTCAGGCGGCGGTGCCACCACCGGCAGCATCCTCGGCATCTACGGCATCTCGCACGACATCACGGAGTTGCGCAAGGCGCAAGACTCGCTGGAACAGAGGTGCGCGGCGCTGTTTCGGGCCCAGAAGATGTAAGCAGTGGGCCAGCTCACCGGCGGCATCGCCCACGACTTCAACAACATCCTGATGTTCATGCTCGGCATCCTCGAGTTGCTGAAGCTGCGGCTACCCGAGGGCGACGATCACACCGTGGAGCTAATCGACGAAACGCTCCGCGCCACCCGGTATGGCCAGCACCTCACCGGCGACTTGCTCGCGTTCTCGCGGCGGCGCCAGTTGAATCCCCAACCGGTGAGCATCAATCCGCTAGTGGAGAACATCGTCCGCCTGCTCGGCCGCCCGCTGGGGGCGACCATTCGCATCACGACGCCGACCAGCCGCGATGCGGGCGTGGCGCTGGTGGATCCGGCGGCGCTCGAGGCGGCGATCCTCAATATTGTGCTCAACGCCCGCGATGCCATGCCCGATGGCGGCACGCTGACCATCCGCACCTCGAAGGCCGACATCGCCGAGGCGCCGCGCACGGAAGACGACCTGGCGATCGGCCAGTACGCGATGCTCGCCAGCCAGGACACCGGCACCGGCATGCCGCCCGAAGTGGTGGCGCGAGTGTTCGAGCCGTTCTTCACCACCAAGACCGCCGGCGGCGGCAGCGGCCTCAGCATGGGCTATGGTTTTGCGAAGCAGTCGGGAGGCACCGTGAACATCGCCTCGGAACCGGGCCGGGGCACAACCGTGATCCTCTATTTGCCGCTGACACGCAGCGAGCCGCGGGGCGTGACCCAACCGGCGGCGCCGATCATGCCGCCGGTGATCTCGCGCACGATCCTGGTGGTCGAAGACGAAGCGGCCGTGCGCAGCACCGTGAGGCGCCAGCTCGAAACCCTGGGGCACAAAGTGCAGGTCGCTGATTCCACAGCGGCCGCGGTTCCTGACGCCCAGCAGCGCATCAAGGCGCTGGGCGCGCCGTTGCTCTTGAAGCCGTCAACGCTTTCGCAACTGGACCGGGCGCTGAACACCGTGTGTCCGGACTGATCGTCCGCCTGAAGGCGGACGCCACATTCGAACCATCCGCCTGACAACCTCTCGCGAATCTCCGGCACACCGGTCGTCATGATTCAGGGCGAAACCGCTGACGAGGGGCTACGGCACGGCGCCGTTGGCGATTGCGTCAAGGCCGACAAACCTCACCGACAGCGAGCCGAATCGCTTGGTGAACGGGCGCCCCACGTCGTGCGCGACGACGAGGTTGGCGCCCTCGGGATATCGGCCGCGGAACGCCTTGATGCCGGCCGGCTCGAAGCGGTCGGCGCTCCACTTGCACTCAATGGCAACGGGCGGCCGACCGCGCCGAGCCAGGATGAAATCGACCTCGTTCCCGTGCTTACTGCGCCAGTAATGCACCGGTGCCCTGCCGACGTGCGCATGCAGCTCGTTGAGTACGACGTGCTCCCATAAGGGACCGCAGTCCTCGCGTCGCAGCGCGTGCCAGCCGCGATGGTGACAGACGAAGCCGGTGTCGAACCCGTACACCCGTGGTGCGCTGATAATCTCCGCGGCGCCACTCAGGGCATACGGGCGCACCATGTGCATGACGAACGTGGCCTCGAGCACGGCGAGATAGGCCGTGACGGTGGGCCGGCTCACCTCGCAGGCCCGGGCCAGAGGCGTCGCCTCGAAGATGCCGCCGCTTTGGGCCATCAGCAGTTCCAGTAGACGCTGAAAGGCATGACGGCGCTCGAGCCGGAACAGCTCGAGCACATCCTTCGCCCAATACGCCTCGGTCCATTCCTCGAAGTCGCGCTCGGGAAGCGTATCGGCCAGGAAGAACGGCGGTAGTCCGCCCCGCAGCAAGCGATGCTCCAGTCGCTCCTGCCGGAACGCGGCGAGGTCGGCATGCACCATCGGCGTGAGCCACACTTCGCGTTTACGGCCGGCCAGCGTGTCGCGGAACCTGGCGGAGGCGCCGAGCGTGGAGGAGCCCGTGGCCAACACGCGGGTGGTGGGATAGTGGTCGGCGGCGACCTTCAAGACCTGGGCCGCGTCGGGCAGCCGGTGGATTTCATCGAGCACGACCGTGGCGTGTTTGCGTTCGGCGAGGAAGGCTTCGGCGTCGGCGAGGAGGCGGCGGACGCTCGGCAGTTCGCAGTCCAGGTACTCGGCGCCGGGGACCGATTGCGCCAGCACCGTCTTGCCGGCGCGGCGCACGCCCATCAGCCACACGACGTTGCGTTCGCGCCAGGCCTCAGCCAGGCGGGAGAGCCAGAAGGGGCGGCCGAGCATGAAATCAGTATTGCATATGGGTGAACCAAACGCAATTCTGATTGCGGGTTAATCGGCGCGGCAACCGCGCAGGAACTTCGACGACTTGAGCCACTGCGCATCGGGGTAGTAGGCGAACACGAGGCCGCCGCCCTTGACCCGATCGATCATCTCCTTGGCGATCTCGCTGCGAATCGCGGGGCAACCCCAGCTGCGACCGAGCCGGCCATTCGCGCGCACGAACGCGTCGCTGACGTAGGGTGCGCCGTGCATCACGATCGCGCGCTCGCGGACGCGGTCGTTAATGCCCTCGTCCAAACCGTCCAGGCGCAGTGAGTAGCCGTGCTTGCCGACGTAGGTGTTGTCGGTCTTGAACAGGCCGAGGCTGGTGCGATGCGTTTCGGGCTCATTCGAGAACATCGTCGCCGTAGCGCCGCCACTCCCCTGCCCGTGGGCGACCAGTTCCTCGTACAGCAATTCTTTGGTCGTCAGGTCGATCACCCACAGCCGCTGCTGGCTCGAAGGGCGCGAGTAATCAATGACAGTCAGGGTCTTGGGATTCGACACCTTGCCGGAACTCACGGCACCGGATGCCGCGTTGAGCGCAAGGTTGAACACCTCGGACTCGATCGACCCGAGCGAGGCGCCCTCGAAGGTTTCGCGCGCAAATGTCGTGTTTGAGTTGCTGGCGGCGTTGACGCCCGGCGCGGCGGCCGCCACCATTGCACCAGAGACGATCAGGACGGCGGTGGCGATCGAAATTACTCGGACAAGCGGCACCCGTCGGTTCACGCTGAACTCCCTGATAGAGCTTAGGTTTGCGGGATTTGGCGAATATAGCAGCCGTCGCGAAGATCACAGCTCAGCCGCTGTGATTTACCTGATTAGCGGTCGTAACCGTAAATGTCGGGCTGAACGTGCAGGCCGCCCTTGAGGTGACCACTCGCGGTCAGCCGCTGCGGTTCGCACAGCACCTCGCCCAGCAACGGCCGGCGCCAGCTGTGCGCTAGTGGGCGCGCTTGACGTGAAACTCCAGCGTCAGGCCGCTCACTTCGATCAGGTCGCCGTCGCGCAGGTCATGGCGGCCGGCGATCCGCTGGCCGTTGACCATCGTCTTGGCACCCATCGAGGTCACCGTGTAGCCGTCGCCCTTGCGCGCCAGCGCCGCGGCAATCTTCGGCTTGAACCATCCCTTCAACTTGATCTGCGCCGACTCAGTCTTGCCGATGATCGATGTCACGCCTGCCAGCGTGTACTCGTCCTGGGCCGAGCGGCCGGCCACCACGCGAACCTCAGTTTGGGCATAGGGCACTCATGGCAGAATCAAGCAAAGAAACCCGGTTTCCGGCTGCGGGTCGCCGCGGAACCGCATCAGCGCGTCGGCCAATCCGGCGTCGGGAACCATGCGCGTAAGGCCGTCGCTGCACAGCAGCAGGCAGTCGCCCGGCGACACCGCCACCTCGCCCAATTCCACTTCGACATCGCGGTCGCGGCCAAGCGCCCGCAGCAGGATGTTCTGGTGTTCCGACTGGAGGCTTTGCTCGCGATCGATCAGGCCGGCGCGCACCTGCGCCTCGACCAGCGAATGATCGTCGTGACGGCCATCTGGCTGGTCACCTCTCCCGAAGCCGCGCCGCCCATGCACGCATCGGGAGTATTCTCTCCGGATGAGATGGCTGGTGAAAGAAGAACCTGAACACTATTCGTATGCACGGTGTCAGGCCGACGGCCGCACGGTGTGGGCCGGCGTGAGGAATCCGGTGGCCCAGCGCAACCTGCGCGCCATGAAGAAGGGCGAAACAGTGTTCTCCTACCACACCGGAAAAGAGAAAGCCGTCATCGGCACGGCCACCATCGCGGTGGAGGCCTACCCGGATCCGAACGACGGGCAGCTGGTGGTGGTGGAACTGGCCGTCGGCAAACTCCTGAAGCGGCCGGTGGCACTGGCGGAAATCAAGGCCGACATGCGGTTCGCGGGCATGCCGCTGGTGCGGATCCCCCGCCTGTCGGTTCAGCCGGTGACTGATGACGAATGGGACATGATCGAGGCAATCAGCAAGTTCGCGTAGGGCGCGGTCGGCCTAAAGGCGGACGCCACATTGATGTGGTGGACGGCACATTTGCAGCTGTGGCGTCCGGCTTCAGCCGGACTTGCCGACTGAATCGAGTTCGTCCCACCGCGCCATCACCGTGAGCAGCTCCCGTTCGATCGTCTCGACCCGCGCCATCGTCTTTTTGATGGCGTCGGCACGTTCCTTATAGAACTCGGGCCGCGCCATGGTCGCCTGCAGCTGTTGCTGTTCTTCTTCAAGCGCGGCGATGCGCTTGGGCAGGCCGGCGTACTCCTTCTCGTCCTTGAAGGAGCGCTTGGCCTTCGCTTTCTTTGGGCCGGGGGCCTGCTTGTCCACAGACTTGTCCGCCCTCGCCTTGGTGGAGGTGGCAGGCTTGGGGCTTGGGGCCTGCGGGATGGGCGGCAGTTTAGACTGGCGCTGCCAGTCTTCGTAGCCGCCGACATACTCCTGGACCTTGCCGTTGCCCTCGAACGCGAGCGTGCTGGTGACGACGTTGTCGAGGAAGCGACGATCGTGGCTGACCAGCAGCAGCGTGCCGGGCCACTCGACCAATTGCGCCTCGAGCAGTTCGAGCGTTTCGAGATCGAGATCGTTGGTCGGTTCGTCCAGCACCAGCACGTTGGCCGGACGCGTGAACAGCCGCGCCAGCAACAGGCGATTGCGCTCGCCGCCCGACAGTGCGCGCACCGGCGAACGCGCGCGCTCGGGCGAGAACAGGAAGTCGGCGAGGTAGCCGTGCACGTGCTTCGGCACGCCGTTCACGGTCACCGTGTCGGCGCCGTCGCCGACGGTATCGACCACGGTGCGATCGGGATCCAACTGCTCGCGCTGCTGGTCGTAGTACGCGATTTGCACATTGGCGCCACGACGGACCTCGCCGGTCTGCGCCGGCATCTCGCCCAATAACAACCGCAGCAGCGTCGTCTTGCCGGCGCCGTTGGGACCGATCAGCCCGATGCGATCGCCACGCATCACGCGCAGCGAGAGATCCTTCACGACTGGAGAGGCGCCAAATGCATGGCTGAGGCCCTTGGCTTCAAACACCATCTTGCCCGAGGCATCCGCCTGGTCCACCTGCATGCGCACGTTGCCGATCTGGGCCCGTCGTTCCGCGCGCTCCGCGCGCATCGCCATCAGCGCCTTCACCCGGCCTTCATCGCGGGTCCGCCGCGCCTTGACGCCGCGGCGCAGCCACACTTCTTCCTGCGCCATCTTCTTGTCGAACTTGGTGTTCGCCAGCTCCTCGTTGGCGAGCCACTCTTCTTTCTTGCGCTCGAAGGTGAGGTAGTCGCCGGGCCACGAGGTCAGCATGCCACGATCGATCTCGACGATGCGGGTGGCGACCTTCTCGAGAAACGTGCGGTCGTGCGTGACGAAGATCACGGCGCCGGCATATTCCATCAGGAACGTTTCGAGCCACTCGATGGCTTCGATGTCGAGGTGGTTGGTCGGCTCGTCCAGTAGCAGGACGTCGGGCTGACTGACCAGCGCGCGCGCCAGCAGCACGCGTCGCTTCCAACCGCCAGACAAGGTGTCGACGATCGCTTCCGACGGCAATCCCAGCTTGGTGACAATCAGCTCGACGCGCTGCTCGAGGCTCCAGCCGTCGCGCTCCTCGAGCTCGTGCTGGTAGTCGCCCAGCCGCGTCATCGCTTCCTCGCTGTAGTTGGTGGCCACTTCGACGGCGGCGTGGTGGTAGTTGGTAATCAGGCTCGACAGATCGCCGAGGCCTTCCGCGATCACATCGAACACGGGCAAATTGGCCGAGAGCGGCACATCCTGCACCAGCCGGGCGACGCGCGCCCCGGGCTGCGTCCACACCGTGCCGGAATCGGGGGGCAGCTCGCCGCCGATAATCTGCATGAGAGTGGATTTACCTGTGCCGTTGCGACCGATGATGGCGATGCGCTCACCGGGCTCTACTTGCAGAGCTGCCCGATCGAGCAGCGGCAGGTGGCCGTAGGCGTGGGAGATCTGGTCGAGGACAACAAGAGGCATGGAACTCTCAAGCGTACCGCAGATTTCAGGACAGCCGCAGATCAAGAACAGATTTCAGAACAGCCGCAGATCACCCGGCGAAGGCGG
>SHUG01000015.1 GCA_009694735.1 Acidobacteriota bacterium
GGTATAATCCCGCCGCGTGGCATTTCGTCCCAGCTCAACCGCGCTCGCGCTCCCCGTGCTGGCAGTACTGGCCGGTTCGCTGGTGGCTGCGCAGCCGGCTTCGCCTGGGCTGACGGACGTGCTGCAGCGAGTGGGGGAGCGCGTCGAGCAATACTTCGCGCGCGCCCAAAGCATTGTCTGTCTCGAAATTGTCGGCCTCATGCCGGTGGATGCCATCGGCGCCTCGCGCGGCCGAACCGTCGAATCCGAGCTGCGCCTCTCGTGGGAGCCCAGCGACGAGAACCCCATCCCGATTGAAGCGCGCACCCTGCGCCAGGTGATCAAGGTCAACGGCCATCCGCCGCGCAAGAACGACCACGACAACTGCACCTCGCCGGAACAGAACACCTCCGAGGTGCAGCCGCTGTCGTTGTTGCTGCCGCGGCAACGCGACGAATACACCTTCAAGCTCGCCGGACCCGGACGCATCGACAATCGCACCGCCATCCTGCTCGACTACCGCATGGTCGACAAGCCATCGGTGAAATCGGAATTGGTCAACGGCAACGACGAGTGTGTCAGCTTCGCGCTCGACGGCGGCATGCGCGGCCGCATCTGGATCGACGCGGAGACGTTCGACGTCCTGCGCATGGATCAATCGCTGATGGGCCTGGTCGACATCCCGCTGCCGCGCAAGGCGGCGAGCCGCGCCCGGTCGTGGACGATGGAACGCTGGGACACGTCGATCCGGTTCAAGCCGGTGACCTTCCAGGATCCCCACGAAACGCTGGTGCTGCCGGCCTCGGCCACCTCGTTCCGCATTACCCGCGGCGCGGGCACGCCGCAGTTGCGAACGAGCACCCGGTATTCGAGTTACCGCCGCTTCATGACGGGCGCCCGCGTTCTCCCACCCCAGTAATTCCAACGGATTGCGCTTGACAGTCCAGGACTCCCCAAGTATTTTGATAACTCAAAATATTTATTTAGATGATTACATTAATAAAGTTTGTTGACTGGAAGTTTCAGGCTGCCCTTCTGGCGGTCTTGTTGGCCGGCACCGCCGCCCAGGCGCAGCCGGCCGCCCCTCCCCGCGAAGGCGTCCCGACGCTCTCGGGCTACATGGAGGTGCACCTGAATAAGGTGGAAGACTTGCCGACGGCGGTGGACTTCCATCGCTTCGTGCTGATGATCGGGCACGGCTTCTCGGACCGCTTGAAGTTCTGGTCGGAAGTGGAAGTGGAGCACGCCTTCGTCGAGGGTGGGGAACCGACGGGCGAGGTCGCGGTCGAGCAGGCTTATGTCGACTTGATGATCCACCGCCGGCTTAATCTGCGGGCCGGCATGGTGCTGGTGCCGGTCGGCATCCAGAACGAGCGTCACGAGCCGCCGACCTTTAACGGTGTCGAGCGAACGTTTGTCGACAGCGTGATTGTGCCCACGACCTGGCGGGATACCGGCGTTGGCTTGTTCGGTGATCTGGGCCGCGGGTTCTCGTATCGCGCGTACGTGCTGCCCGGACTGAACGCCGCGGAG
Source organism: Acidobacteriota bacterium (assembly GCA_009694735.1). Taxonomy (GTDB): domain Bacteria; phylum Acidobacteriota; class Vicinamibacteria; order Vicinamibacterales; family UBA2999; genus 12-FULL-67-14b. Next base: position 1,513 of record SHUG01000015.1, read on the forward strand.
TTCTCAGCAGACGAGGGCATTGCCGGCGGGCGGCAGCAGGGGTCGCGAGCGGATGCCAGCGATCCGGCGGTCACGGGCCGCCTCGAGTTCCGGCGCGCCGGACTGACCGCGGGCGCGAGCATGTGGCGCGGGGGCAGCGGCTTTGGCTTGATCCGGCTCGACATCGAGACGCCGACCGTTGGCGTGTCGTCCCTGGATGCGCGCTACCGGCGGGGACGCCACGAGTTACGCGGCCAGTGGTCGATGGTCAACATTGGCGCCGCCGCGGATCTCAACCGCGCCTTGCAGTCGCAGTCTGGCAATAGTCCCAACATCGCGAGCCGCCTGATGGGCGCCTATGCCGAGGCGGCGACGCGGGTCAGCCCGAACGCGTGGGCGCACGAGGTCGTGGTGTTCGGTCGCTACGAGAAGTTCGACACGCAGAACAAGATGCCGGACGGGTTTCTCCCGCTCGAGGAGCTTCAGCGATCGGCCTGGGTGGCCGGCGCGACGTATTACCCGGATCCGGATGTGGCCTTCAAGGTCGACTTCGTCCGCGAGCGCAACAAGAGCAGCGTCGTGCAGGCGCCGTGGCAAATAAATGTCGGTGTGGGTTGGTGGTTTTAGTCATGCGCAAAGTCAGCATTGCGAGCTTCGTCTGCTTGTCCCTGGCCTTGAGCACGCCGGGATTGGCGGCCAATTCAAATCACCAAATCACCCAATCACCAACGCACAAGGTCATCAAGATGTCCGCGGAGCGCTTCGCCTTCTCACCCTCCGAAATCACCGTGGAGAAGGGCACCGTCATTGAGTTCCACCTGACGAGCGAAGACACCGACCACGGCTTCCGGATCATCGGCAGCGACGTGGACGTCCAGATTTCGAAGCGGCGCCGTGGTGAGACGGTCGTGACCTACACCGCCGATACTGCCGGACGGTTCATCATCGAGTGCTCGCGCCCTTGCGGCGCGGGTCACACGGCGATGCGCGCCACGTTGATCGTGAAATGAGAGGCACCCTCGCGCTCGCCGGCGCCGCGACGCTGCTGATTCTCACCGCGCTCCGTGTGTCGGCGCAGTCCCCGGCCGTCGCCGGCGATCCACTCCCGGGCATCACCCCCCGCGAGTTCCAGGAATTCCGCCTCGGCCTCGAAGACTTCCGGGAGGTCGAAGAGGCGAGCGACGGCCTCGGCCCGCTCTTCAACGGCACCGGCTGTGCCGTGTGTCACAACGTGCCGGCAATCGGCGGCAGCAGCCCCATGACCGAGCTGCGCGGCGGGTTTCGCGATGCCGACGGCAAATTCCACATCGTCGGCGGCACGACGCTGTTCCAGATGTTCTCGCTGCCGGACCACCGGTGCCAGGCGGTGATTCCCGCCGAAGCGAACGTCGTCGCTAGGCGCGCGCCCATTCCGTTGTTCGGCGGCGGCCTGGTCGAAGCGGTGCCCGACGAAACGTTGTTGGCGCTCGAAGACCCGTTCGATCGTGATGGCGATGGCATCAGCGGCCGGGCCGCGGTGATTGTCGACAAGGCCACCGGGCAGCGGCGCGTGGGCCGGTTCGGGTGGAAGGCACAGATCGCCACGCTGCTCACCTTCTCCGGCGACGCCTACACCAACGAGATGGGGATCACCAACGACGTGTTTCCCGACGAGCCGCGCGGCGGCATCTCCGAGGCCCGAATGCGCGAGTGCGATCGGCTCAAGGATCCCGAAGACCGTGTCGACCCGCGAACCGGCAAGCGCGCCATCGATAACTTCGAGGCGTTCATGAAGTTTCTGGCGGCGCCGCCCAGGGGCACCATCACGGATGAAGTGCGGATCGGCGAACAGGTCTTTGCGGCCGTCGGCTGCACCTCGTGTCATGTGTCGACGCTCACGACCGGCGCGAATGCCTCGGCAGCCCTCGATCGCAAGACGCTGGCGGCCTTCTCCGACTTCTTGCTGCACGAGCTTGGCACCGGCGACGGCATTGAACAGGGCGCCGCGGAACAAGATGAGATTAGGACGCCGGCACTATGGGGACTTCGGTTGCGACGGCCACTGTTGCACGACGGCAGCGCCGCCACACCGGCCGAGGCCGTTCGCCGGCACGGTGGAGAAGCGTCGGGCGTGATCGAGCGCTACAACCGCGCGACCGAGCCGATGCGACGTGCCCTATTGGCCTTCCTCGATTCCCTTTAAGGGCTTTAGCCACAGAGGGCACAGAGGACGCAGAGAATAATTCTTAAAATGCATCGTGCCCGTTAGCGGCTTGAATGCGTTTAGAAGAATGGCTTCGCGCCCTCCGTGCCCTCTGTGGCCAACTTGACAAGATGAAACCGGGCTAGAATCACCTCGTACGGGAGGCATTCATGAGCGGTCGTTCCACGCAGTCCATCGCCGCCTTCGTCTTGCTGGTGCTCGGCTGTTTCATCGTCCCCGCGACGCCGGTGAGCGGGCAGGCGCCCGCGGCGACGGCGCCCTCGTCAAAAGCGAAGCCGTGGGTCGTGCCGCGCACGGCCGATGGCAAGCCTGACCTGCAGGGCAACTGGACCAACGAGACGCAAACGCCGCTCGAGCGGATGGGCGCGCAGGGCACGACGCTGACCGACGCGCAGGCCACCGCGATCGAGCAGCGCGCGCAACTGGTGGAAGAGATCCGCGACCAGCCCAGCGATCCCAATCGCCTCGCGCCACCCAAGGGCGGTGGAACCGGAGGCTTCTCGGCGCCAGGCCAGAAATCGTTCATCGAAATCATCTCCGAAGCCGCGGGCGGCGCCGTCGGCGGCTACAACGGCTTCTGGCTCGACCCCGGCTTGAGTGTCATCCGCATCGACGGCGTGGCGCGCAGTTCGATAGTCATCGACCCGCCAAATGGCCGCCTGCCGGCCCTGACGGATGCCGGCAAGAAGCGCCTGGCCGAGATTGCCGCGCGGGGGAAGAAGTTCGGCGAGTTCGATCACCCCGAGATGCGGCCACTCTCCGACCGGTGCCTGCTCTCGTTCGGATCGAACGCCGGGCCGCCGATGTTGCCGAACTACTTCTACAACAACAACTACACCATCGTGCAGACCAAGGGTCACGTGATGATCCTGACCGAGATGAACCACGACGCGCGCATCATCCGCCTTGGCGCGAAGGAACACGCGCCGGCGAACCTTCGCTCGTGGTTCGGCGATTCGATTGGCCGATGGGAAGGCGACACCCTGGTGGTGGAAACCACCAACATTCATCCCATGCAGCTGGAACAAACCAGCATCCTCTGGGCGTATCGTGGCGCTTCCGAAAACCTGAGGGTGACCGAGCGATTCACGCGCACGGGGCCGGACACCCTGAAGTATCGCTTCACGATGGAAGATCCGGTGACCTTTACCGCGCCCTTCACCGGCGAACTGCCGTTCAATCGTCTCGACGAGATGGTCTACGAGTACGCCTGCCACGAGGGCAACCATGCGATGACGAACATCTTGTCGGGGGAGCGTTCGAAGGAGCGGGAGGCGGCCAAGAAGCCGCGGCAGTGACCGACGGCGGGTGTTGTTCTACGTCTGCAAGAACCCGGGGATTACGCTGGATGAAATCCTCGAGATCACCAAGATCGGCACCCTGAATGCGCAGGTCGCCGATCTGATCGCCACATCGGCTCAATGGATGCAGAACGAGCAGGTGAAGCTCAATCTGGTCCAGAACCCGAAGACGCCCACGCCGACGGCCCTCAAACTGATCAGCGGCCTCAACATCAGGCATCTGCAGGCAATGGCGAAGAGCTGGAACATCAGGCCGCAGCTCAAGCAGGCGGCGCTCAAACTCGTGATCGAGCGCGGCGGGCGGTGACTTCTGAATCTTGCCGAGAGGGTCAAGACTGGTCGGGAGGAGAGACCGGTATAGACCCCTTCCCGGTGGTCAGCTCCGCGGGGTGGAAGGCGGCATCGAACTCGGAGGCCGACCGGCCGTTGGCGGATTCCTGACGGCAGCTTGATAACGTGCAGCTACGCGTCTGGCGTCTTGAGGTGTCGGTCAATCCGTTCAATCGATTGTCCTGCCGGTCAGCCGCACTTCGGCCTCCTGTGAAGGGGTCGCAGCAAGTTCCGCGCTCGACGAAGGTTGGTAGCTCAGATGCCGGACTTGCCCTTCGAGCGGGTCAGGCGGGGACGCTCAACGACTCCAGACGCTCGAGTGTGTCAGGGTATTTCCGAACGAGTCGGATGAGCGCCGAGGCCTGCTCATTCGGCTTGCTGCGTCCTTGCTCCCACCGTTCAAGCGTGCGCGGATTAACTCCAATCTTGAACGCGAACACCTGCCGAGACATGTGCAATGCTTCGCGTGTCTCCCGAACGAAGTCCGGATCGACGCGAGGAACCGCGATCGGTTCTACCTCGTACGTCCTCAACGTGAGGCGCCCCTCGCGATGATCGCGCATCGCCCCTACCCCCGACATGAGTTCGCGGAAGAGGCTCCGCTTTTTTGGTGCTTTACCTTGCTTGGTCTTATTCGCCATCGCTATTTCCTCCTCCGGTCTGTCCGACGCATCGCGCGCTGTTGGGTCTGACGTTCGATTGCTGCCTTGAGGACGCGCTTCTCAGCAGGGCTCAGGTCGCTCATGGAATCCTTGTCGTAAAGCGTTATCAGCCAGATCTGCGCATCTGCGAGGAAGAAGTAGTAGATCAAGCGCAGGCCGCTGCGCTTTCCTTTGCCCCTGCGTGTGTCCGCCCACCGTAGCTTCCGGAAGCCTCCGGTCCCCGGCATAACGTCGCCGGCCTCCGGATCGCGGCTCAGGTGCTGTTGGAGATCGCGATATTCGTCGTCCTTCAGGAAGTTCGGGAGGAGCTGTGTGAAGAGAGGCGCCTCGATAAACTCCACCTTCAAAGCATACGCAAATTGCGTATAGTCGGTCAAGCACCGGGCGTAAAGCTAAACAGGAGCCATTGGCCGGTTGTCGGCTCGGCGTCACGACCACACCTCGCGGCCGAAGCCAGGGAGCGCGAGCGTCAACGTGACCAGCTGCTGCAGGAGGCCGCTTCATTCGACCGCCTGCGCGACGTAGCAACTGGACGTCGCGCGCATGAAGAAGGACCTGAGAGCGCGAGCGCGTGATATGCGCGCGTTGCTCGGCAGGCAGGTGCCGGTCGCGCGTAAGAATGCGTCGAAGCCTGGATGGCCGCTTGGTGTTCACGGCGCGCCAAGACCGTCGTACGAGTTCACCGGCCGCGCTTCACCAGGGTTGTTGCGCGCTTCAGCGTCGAGTCCTTGTCGAGCGCGCTCGTTCCCTTCGACCTTCGTTCCGCTACGGCGGACAGGTCGGCGCGCAAGCAAGGAGTTGTCGTCCCGACAAGCAGTGCCCTCCCGTCAAGGAGTGCCGCCCCGACAAGAATTGCCCTCCCGCCAGGCTCAGTTAGATGTCCTTCAACCCGTGCCCGCGGATCAGGAAGAACGTCGCCACCGACGCCAGCACCAGGCCGTTGACCATCAACACCGTCGGAGCGGATCCCACCTGTGTCACCAGCCACCCGCTGGCCAGCCCGCCCAGCGGCGAGCCACCGCGAAACGCCACCATGTAGATGCTGACCACCCGGCCGCGCAGTTCAGCGGGGGCGAGCAGTTGCGTCAGCGACGTGGTGAGCGAGAAGCACATCACCAGCAGCGCGCCGGCGATGAACAGGATGGCCGCGCTCAGCATCGGTGTTCTCGACAGCGAGAACGCCGCCATCGCGAAGCCGAACAATCCGAGGCACACCAGCAGCATCCGGCCGATGTGCTTGTGCTTGCCGATCCACGCCACGATCAGCGCGCCGGTGACCGCGCCCGCGCCCGAGCAGGTCATCAGCCACGAATAGAAACCGACATCCTGCTGGAACACATCCTTGGTGATGACCGGCAGGAAAGTGAGCAGCGGCAGGCCCAGGAAGGCGCCGATGAAGCCGAGTGCCGTGACCGACATCAGGTTGCGCGAATTCCGGACGTAGCGGAGGCCGTCCTTCATCTGCTCCATCATGTTGGTGGTCGCCGCGGGCGGCACGTGGATGTTGCGTAAGGCGAGAATCGCCGCGATCACAAACAGGAACGAGATGCCGTTCAGCCCGAAGCACGCCACCATGCCGACCGTGGCGAGCGCGGTGCCGGCGACGATCGGGCCGATCACGCGCGCCAGGTTGAACTGGATCGAGTTGAGCGCGATGGCGTTGGGCAGATGGTCCTTGCTGACGAGCGTGGGGATCAGCGACTGATAGGCGGGCCCGCCGAAGGCCTGGGCGCAGCCCGAGATGAACGACAGCCCGAGGATCATCCAGATCTGGATGCTTTCCGTGTAGACCAGGGCGGCGAGAATGAACGCCACCGTCATCTGCGTGACCTGCGAGGTCAGCATCATGTGCCGCCGATCGCGGCGATCGGCGACCACGCCGCCAATCAGCGTGAACAGGAGGATCGGGAGCTCGCCGACAAAGCTGTCGAGCCCGATGTAGAACGCCGACGCCGACCCCGTCATCGTCACGATCAGCCACGCCTGCGCGATCTTCTGCATCCACGTGCCGATGCTCGACGTGAGCGCGCCCAACCACAGGAGCCGGAAGTTGCGATGCGTGAGGGCCACCGCGATGCGCATCGCAGCTTGATTCAATCTGTTTTGCAAGAGCTTCAATTTTATGCGATTTGGGTATGCTAGGCGGCTATGAAGAACATCCACCTCCGCCAAGGCTACGGCGGACAAGTCGACCAGACCAGACGACGATTCATGGCCCACTTCGCGGGTGCGGGCCTCGGCACGACGCTGGCGCCAGGCATTTTGTGGGCGCGGATGCAGGACGCCGGCACCCAGCGGGTCAGCCTGGCGATGGTCACCGAGGCGCTCAAGCTGTCGGGCATCGACCTGACCGAAGAAGAGCGCACGGGCCTGGTGGAAGGCGCCAATCGCAACCTGACCGGCTACGAAGAAATCCGCAAGCTCCACATTCCGCCCGATGTCTCGCCGCCCTTTCACTTCAGCCCCCTCGTCGCCGGCTTGACCGTGAACAAAACGAAGCAGCCGTTCCGCCTGAGCGCGGCGTCGGCCGTGAAGCGCCCGGCCCATCTTGAAGACGTGGCGTTCTGGCCGGTGCGCCACCTCGCCGAACTGGTGCGGACGAAGCAAGTCACATCGCTTGAACTGACCGAGATGTACCTGGCGCGGCTCCATCGCTACAACCCGCTGCTCAACAACGTCGTCACCTTCCTCGACGACTACGGCCGCGCCGAAGCGAAGCGTGCCGACAGCGAAATTGCCGCGGGCAAGTACAAAGGTCCGCTGCACGGTATTCCGTGGGGTGCCAAGGACATCATCTCGGTGAAGGGCCACAAGACGACGTGGGGGTCGGCGCCGTTTAAGGATCAGGTGCTCGACTACGACGCGAGCGTGGTGGAGATGCTGCGCGACGCTGGGGCGGTGCTGATTGCCAAGGTGGCCACCGGCGAGCTGGCGGGTGGCGACAACTGGTTTGGCGGGCAGACCAAGAACCCGTGGGATCCCACGCAGGGCTCCAGCGGATCATCGGCCGGGCCGTCTTCGGCCACCGCCGCCGGGTGTGTCGCGTTTGGCATTGGCACGGAAACCAGCGGATCGATTCTCAGTCCAGCCGCACGGTGTGGCCTGGCCGGCCTGCGCCCGACCTTCGGCCGCGTCAGCCGGTACGGCGTGATGGCGCTGTCGTGGACGCTGGATCGGCTCGGCCCGATCTGCCGCTACGCCGAAGACACCGCCATCGTGATGCAGGCCATCGCCAAGCCCGATGGCCGCGACATGAGCGTGACCGACGTGCCATTCAACTGGGATGCGCGGTTCGACATCAAGAAGCTGAAGGTCGGCATCATCCAGGATTCGTTCGACGACATCAGCAACGCGTCGGCGAAGGCCAATGCCGAGCAGATGCTCGAAACGCTGCGAGGGCTCGGCATCACCCAGTTCATTCCGGTGATCGTGCCGGAGTTCTCGGCGAACATCAGCGGCCTCAATGTGGAGCGGACGGCGTATTTCGACGAGCACATTCGCGCCGGCCGCATGAAGGGCACGCGCGGTGGCAACCAGGCCAATGGCCGCCTGATTCCCGCGCCCGATTACCTGCAGCAACAGCGCGCGCGCATGATGATGATGATCGAGCTGGCCAAGGCCACCTCGCACGTCGACGTCTACATCGTCGCGTCGAACAACACCGGTGTGGGGGGGCCAGGCCCGCGTGCGGCCGGTGCGCCCGAAACGCCGCCGGCGCCGCAGCCACAGCGTCCGCAGACGCCCACAGCGCGGCACTTCACCATGGCTAACGCGGCGGGCTATCCGGCCATCAACCTGCCGAATGGTTTCGCCGATACTGGCAGCCCGACCAACGCGGTGATTTACGGCCAGCCGTATCGCGAGCTCGAGATTATCGCGCTCGCCAAGGCGTATCAGGATGTCGCCGGCTTCCACACCAAGAAGCCGGCCAAGCTCGACGCGCCACCCACGCCAACGCAACAGGCCGCCGATTGAAGGAAATACGGCCAGACCTCAAGACCTCAAGACCCTCTTCCGTTATCATTTACTCGTGAAACACCTCACTCTCTCCGCCACCGCTCTCAGTGTCGCTGTTCTGAGCGTTGCCCTGACCGTTGCGCAAACCATCCAGCCTGCCACCCTCGTGCTGCGGAACGGCAAGGTCGTGACCGTCGACGCCGCGATGCCCGAAGCCCAGGCGATTGCCATTCGGGGCGACCGCATCGAGGCGGTTGGAACCAATGACAGCATCCAGCGATACATCGGGCCCGCGACCCAGGTCATCGACTTACGGGGACAGCTCGCCATCCCCGGCCTGATCGAAAGTCACGGGCACTTCATGGGACTCGGGCAGTCGAAGATGACGCTCGACCTGATGGACGTCAAGAGCTGGGACGAGATCGTTTCGATGGTGGCGGCGGCCGTCAAACAGGCCCAGCCCGGTGAGTGGATTGTCGGGCGCGGCTGGCACCAGGAGAAGTGGAGCAGTGTCCCCAAGCCCAACATCGAGGGCTTCCCGTTTCACGACGGGCTGAGCAAGGTGTCGCCGAACAACCCGGTGTTGCTGACGCATGCCAGCGGGCACGCGTCGTTCGTGAACGCCAAGGCGATGGAGCTCTCGAACATCACTGCGGCGACCCAGAATCCGTCGGGCGGCGAGATCCTGAAGGACGCGGCCGGGCGGCCGATTGGCCTGCTGCGCGAGACTGCCTCGGGCCTGGCGAGCCGCGCGCTCGACGCCTGGCGTGCGAAGAAGACCGCCGAAGAGCGCGATCTGGATGCGCGCCGCCAGGTTGAGCTGGCCGCCAGGGCGGCTCTCGAGGCTGGCGTCACGAGCTTTCAAGACGCCGGTTCGAACTTCAACACCATCGACCTCCTGAAGAAGATGGCGGCGGAAGGCAAGCTCGGCATTCGACTGTGGGTCATGGTGCGCGACAGCAACGACAACATCCGCGCGAAGTTGCCGCAGTACAAGGCCGTGGGCCTGAGCGACAACCATTTGACGATCGCCGCGATCAAGGTCGTCGCCGATGGTGCGCTGGGCTCGCGAGGCGCGTGGCTGCTGGCCCCGTACGCCGATTCGGCCGCGAGCGTGGGACTGCCGACCAACTCGCCCGAAAGTATTGCCGAGACGGCGCGGATCGCCGCCGACAACGGCGTGCAACTGTGCACGCATGCGATTGGCGATCGCGCCAATCGCGAGACGCTGAACGTCTACGAGCGCCTGTTCAAGACTCGTCCCGACCTGAAAGACCTGCGCTGGCGAATCGAGCACGCCCAGCACATCAGCGCCGCCGACATCCCGAGGTTTGGACAGCTCGGCGTCATCCCGGTAATGCAGGCAATCCATGCCACGTCCGATGCGCCGTACGTGCTGGCGCGCCTCGGCGCGCAGCGCGCTGAAGAAGGCGCCTATCCGTGGCAGAAGCTGATGAAGAGCGGTGCCATCATCGCCAACGGCACCGATGTGCCGGTCGAGCGCATCGACCCGATGGCCAACTTCCACGCCACGATCACCCGCAAGACGAAAGACGGCGCGGTGTTCTACGGCGATCAGAAGATGTCGCGCGCCGAGGCGCTGAAGTCCTACACGTGGAACGGCGCGTTCGCCGCAAAGGAAGAGACGTTGAAGGGCTCGCTCGCGGCGGGCAAGCTCGCCGACATCACGGTGCTGTCGAAGGACATCATGACGGTGGCGGAGGATGAGATCCCGTCGACGACGGTGAGTTACACCATCGTGGGCGGGAAGGTGGCGTACGAGCGGCAGTAGCCCGGCCGGGTGCGTCTTGCCCCTTGATCTTCGCCAGACTTTCGCTATAATGGCGAAAGTTAAGCGAACCGAGGTGAGATATGGCCGTCCGCGCCACCGTAGAAGCCCTGCTCCGAGAGCGAAAACTCGACCGTACCCTCACCTCGGCCATACCCGAACGCCTGGGCGAAGACGCGGTGTCGCCGCTTGATGTCGAGGCACTGGACCGCGGACTCGCCGGTGGCTTGCCGCGCGGGCAGGTGTCTGAAGTGGTGGGGCCGGCTTCGTCTGGTCGTACGGGATTGCTTTGGGCCGCGCTGGCTGCCGCCACCCGCCGTGGCGAATCGGTAGCTCTCATTGACACTTTCGATCGCTTCGATCCGCCTACGGCGGCGGCGTGCGGCATCGTGCTGCCGCGCCTGCTCTGGGTGCGCGGCCAGGCGGTGTCGAAAACCGCGGTGGCCATCGATCCGGCGTGGCTACCAGGCGTACGCGCGGTCAATGGCCCGGGCACCTTTGTGGAGCGCGTGATCGATCGCGCGATCAAGTCGCTCAACCTGGTGGTGCAGTCGGGCGTATGCACGCTGGTCGCCATCGATCTGATCGATGTGCCAGCCACGGCGCTACGACGATTGCCGCCCGCCACCTGGTTCCGCATCGAGCGCGCCATCGAAGGCAGCGACACGGCCGTCGTCATTCTCGCGGCCCAACCCGTGGCCCGCAGCAGCGGCGGGCGTTCGGTCATGATGGGATCCAGTCGGCGGGGTTCGGCCGTTGGAGAACGCGGATCCCCGATCCCGGATCCCGGATCCCGGATCCCGGATCCCGGTATCACGTGGAAAGGCGACCACGACCGTTCGCGCCGCTTGGGCGGTGTTCGCTCTGGCGCGGCCGTCTCGGCGGCCCGGTGGTCGCACGCGCAGCACATCGACGTCAACACGCGCTTCGTTCACGCGGTGTAATCGTGTTTGCCGCGCTCTACGCCCCGTCGATCCCGGCGGCAGCCATCATTGATGTGGCGCGCGCGTTTACGCCGCGCTTCGAGCAGGTCGGTCCGCTCGTGCTGCTCGATGCCGGCGGCCTGTCGCGCTTGTTCGGTAGTCCGCAGGACCTGGGCACGCACTTGAGCGAGGCATTGACGAAGCATGGCGCCGGTGGCACTGCGCCTCGCGTAGCGATTGCCGCCACGCAAACCGCCGCAGCGTTGCTCGCGCTCGGCCGCCCCGGCCTGACGGTCGTCGAACCCGGACAAGAAGAGAAGGCACTCGCGCCTCTCAGCATCAGCGTCCTCGATCGCTATGAGAAGTTGAGGATTTCAAGCTCCAAGCCCCCCACCTTCGCCAAGGCTTCGGCGGGCGAGCAAGCCCCAAGTCCTGAGGTTGGCAGCGGCTGGCACCACCCTCACCACACGCACCAGGCCAGCCGTCCCAAGCCGCGCGCGCAAGAAAATCGTCAACTCGAGATTCTCACCAAGTGGGGCATTCGCACGCTCGGCGCGTTTGCCGCCATCGCCGGCCCCGACGTGTTCGAGCGCCTGGGCGATCGCGGCCTGCAGTGGCAGGCGCTGGCGCGTGGGGTGGATGCGCGTCCGCTGGTGCCGTGGGTGGACGAGGTCCCGTTCGAGGCGGCCCTGGAACTGGAATGGCCGATCGAAGGCCTTGAACCGTTGTCGTTCGTGCTGGCGCGGCTGTTCGAACCGTTGTCGGAACGATTGGAACTCGCCGATCGCGGCGCCGCCGCGGTCTTCACTTCGCTTCGTCTCACCACCAAGCGGGTGCACACGCGCACGTTGCCGCTGCCGGCGCCGATGCGCGATGCCAAGACGCTGCGCACGCTGGTGCTGCTCGATCTCGAAACGCATCCGCCCGATGCGCCCATCGATACGGTGCGCGTGTTCATTGAGCCGACGCCGGGCCGCGTGCTGCAGTGGACGCTGCTCGAACGCGCGCAACCGGCGCCCGAACAGGTGTCCACGCTGATCGCGCGCCTGAGCGCGCTGATGGGCGATAAGCATGTTGGCTCACCCGTCCTCGTGGATACCTGGAGGCCGGGGGGCTTTGAAATGAGTGATTTTCGATCGTCAATTGACGATCGATCGTCGATTGCCAATCGCCAATCTGAAATTGATCGTCAATCGTCAGTCGCCAATCTGCAATCTGCCCTCCGCCGCTTCCGATTTCCCATTCCCACGCGCGTGCAAGTCCAGGAAGGCCGGCCCATTCGCGTCAATACCGATCGCCAGGGCTGTTCGAGCGGCGCCATCGTCCAGTCGGCAGGACCATGGCGCACATCGGGCGAGTGGTGGCAGGAAGGGCAGGCGTGGGATCGCGACGAATGGGATGTGGCCATGGCCGACGGCACCATCTATCGGTTAGTAGTGGAGCGCGGGGTTGGTCAGTGGTTCTTAGAGGGGATCGTCGATTAGAGGACGCAGAAAGAGTCAGCCATAGAGGACTCAGCGGACACAGAGAAATTCCTTTCTTGCTGTCACGCTGGGTCGGAACTGTCACGACGCCGTTCGAAAGATTTTGTTTTCTCTGAGTCCTCTGTGGCCCGTACGTGACCCGTGTATATAGAACTACATACTTCATCTGCGTTCAGCTTCTTGCGCGCAGCGTCGGCGCCGGAAACGATCGTGGAGCGCGCCGCCCGGTTGGGCTACCCGGCGGTGGCGCTGCTCGATCGCGACGGTGTCTCGGGCGCGCCTCGCTTTCATAAAGCGGCGCTGGCTGCCGGCCTGCGCCCGCTGATTGGCGCCGAACTCACTCTTGTTACGCGCCGGGATCCCTTCGACTCCGCTCAGGGCAGGCCGGGATCCGGGATCCGGGATCTTAGGACGCGCGGACCCCGGACCCCGGACCCCGGACCCCGGACCACATGGTCTCTTCCGGTGTTGGTTTCTTCCCAAGAAGGCTGGCGCAACCTCTGCCGCCTGCTCTCGCGCATGAAGCTGCGGGCGCCGAAAGGCGAAGGCGTGCTGGCCATCGACGAGCTCGACGGCTTCACCACCGGGCTGATTGCCATGCCCGGCCGGGCGTTGTTGCGCGCCGAGCGCTACGGCGTGGGCGGATTGCTGGATCGCATTGTCGGCACGTTCGGGCGTGCCAACACCTACGTGGAACTGCAGCGGCATTTGCATCGCGACCAGGAAGACGACAACGACGCGCTGGTCTGCCTGGCCGAGGCGTTTCGCGTGCCGCTGGTGGCCACCGGCGGCGTGAGCTTTGCCACGCCCGAGGAACGGCCGCTGTTCGATCTGTTGACCGCCATTCGCGAGCACGTGCCGCTGCATCGCGCCGGCCGGCGCCTGGCGGCGAATGCCGAGCGCTATCTGAAGCCGCCCGCGCAAATGGTGCGCTTGTTCGCGGATCGGCCCGCCGCGGTGCATGCCACGCGCGATCTGGCCGATCGCCTGCAATTCCGGATGACCGACCTGGGCTACCGCTTTCCCCGCTATCCGGTGCCGGATGGCGAGACCGAGATTTCGTTCCTGCGGAAGATTGCGGAAGTGGGCGCGCGCGATCGCTACCGGCCGTTCCACGACAAGGCGCGCGCGCAAGTGGCGCGCGAGCTGGATCTGATCGAGAAGCTGCAGCTCGCCGGTTACTTCCTGATCGTCTGGGACATCGTCAACTTCTGCCGGCAGCAGGACATCCTGGTGCAGGGCCGCGGCTCGGCCGCCAACAGCGCCGTCTGCTACAGCCTCGGCATCACCGCCGTCGATCCGGTGGCGATGGAGTTGCTGTTCGAGCGCTTCCTGTCGGAAGAACGCGGCGAGTGGCCCGACATCGATCTCGACTTGCCGAGCGGCGATCGGCGCGAGCGCGTGATCCAGCACGTCTACCAGAAGTACGGGCAGCACGGCGCGGCGATGACCGCCAACGTCATTACCTATCGCGGCAAGAGCGCGGCGCGCGAAGTGGGGAAGGCGCTCGACCTGGACGAGGGGCAGATCGATCGCCTCGCCAAGGTGATGCACCAGTTCGAGTTCATCGATCCCGCCGACACCTTGTCGAAGAAGCTCGCCGAAGTCGGCATGGCGGCCGACGAGCCGCGGGTGCGGCACTTCGCCGAGTTGTGGCGGCAACTGCAGGACCTGCCACGTCACCTGGGCCAGCATTCGGGCGGCATGGTGGTGTGCCAGGGCGACCTGTCGTCGGTGGTACCGCTCGAGAACGCGAGCATGCCCGGCCGCGTGGTGGTGCAGTGGGACAAGGAAGACTGCGCTGACATGGGCATCATCAAGGTGGATTTGCTGGGGCTCGGGATGATGGCCGTGCTGCAAGACACGATCCATCTGATCAACAGCGAGCAGACCGACAAGATCAGCCTTGCGTCGATCCCCGCAGACGACCCCGAGGTCTACAAGATGCTGCGCGCGGCCGACACCATTGGCGTCTTCCAGGTCGAGTCGCGCGCGCAAATGGCGACGCTGCCGCGGCTCAAGCCCGAGAAGTTCTACGACCTGGTGGTCGAAGTCGCCATCATCCGCCCGGGACCGATCGTCGGGCAGATGGTGCATCCCTACTTGAACCGCCGCGCGGGGCGGGAAGAGGTGATTTACGATCACCCGCTGCTCGAGCCGATTCTCAAGCGCACGCTCGGCGTGCCGCTGTTCCAGGAGCAGTTGCTGCGCATGGCCATGGTGGTGGCAGGCTTCACCGGCGGACAGGCCGAAGACCTGCGGCGTGCCATGGGCTTCAAGCGATCCGAGCAGCGCATGCGGCAGCTCGAAGGCCTGCTGCGCGACGGCATGGCAAAGAACGGCATCACCGGAGAGGCCGCCGATCGCATCGTGCTCGCCATCACGTCGTTTGCCTTGTATGGCTTTCCTGAATCGCACGCCGCCAGCTTCGCGCTGCTGGCATATGCGAGTGCCTACTTCAAGGCGCATTATCCGGCGGCGTTCTACACGGCGCTGCTCAACAACCAGCCGATGGGCTTTTACCACCCCGCCACGTTGGTGAAAGACGCGCAGCGGCGCGGGGTGCGCTTCAATCCGATTGACGTGCAAGTGTCGGACTGGGACTGCACCGTCGACGCCGATGGCTCGATCCGGCTCGGCCTGCGCTACGTCAGGGGTTTGCGCTCCGAGGCGGGGCAGGCGATCGCCCAGCCTTCGCTCGCGCAATCACTGGCGAGCTTCGGCGCGGCAGGCCCTGATCGGTGCCTCAAATGTGGTTGTGACGATCCATCGCTTATTGAGTCAGTCCCGCAGCCCCAAGCCCCAAGTCCCGGGCCCCCGGCGCGGCAGCCGCGCTGGGGTGGAAGTCCCAAGCCCCAAGCCTTTTTCTGCAACGTCTGCTCGCATGAATGGTCGGTGGCTGCTCCACGGACCGGACGCTTTCGCAGCGTCGACGAACTGGTGCGCCGCACCGGGCTTCGTCGTGACGAGATGGTGGTGTTGGCAGAGATCGGCGCCCTCAACTCGCTGGGCCACGATCGCCGCTCGGCGCTATGGCAAGTCGAACGCGCTGTCCGCCCGGCCGGCGAACTCTACGAAAAGTTGGAAGAGGGAGTGGAGCAATGGGAAACAGGCCCAAGCCCCAAGCCCGGGGCCCCCGGCGCGGCAGCCGCGCTGGGGTGGAAGTCCCAAGCCTCAAGCCCTTTGACTGACATGACCGTCTCCGAGCGGCTGATCGCCGACTACTCCGGCACCGGCCTCACCGTCGGGCCGCATCCGCTGACCTTCCGCCGCCACGAATTGTCCATGCGCGGCGTGCTGCCGGCCATCGAGCTGCCGAAGGCGCGCGCCGGCCGGCGTGTGCGCACGGCCGGCATGGTGATCACGCGCCAGCGCCCGGGCACCGCCAAGGGTTTCGTCTTCCTCACGCTCGAAGACGAAACCGGCATCGCCAACATCATCGTCCGGCCCGATCTCTACGCCGCCGATCGCCCGATCATCGTCGAGTCGTCTTTTCTGCTGGTTGAGGGCGTGCTGCAGAACCAGGACGGCGTCACCTCGATCAAGGCCGAGCGCGTGTCGAAGCTCGCCGGCCTGCCCGACAGCGCGGCGATCGACTCGCACGATTTTCACTGACGAATGCGGCCCCTGCCGTGTCATGGTTCGGTGAGCAGGCTGGCTCCTGAACCTCTACGCCATGCCGCCGCGTCACACAGGGATAACCCGGGCCAGAGCTTTTTCTCAAAAGGACTGCCGCATGCTGATCGACATTGGAATCGACAATAAAGACCGCGCGAAGATCGCCGCGGGGCTGTCGCGGCTGCTGGCCGACACCTACAGCCTTTACTTGCAGACCCACAATTTCCACTGGAACGTCACCGGCCCGATGTTTCAGACCCTGCACGTCATGTTCGAGACCCAGTACACGGAACTGGCGCCGGCGGTGGATCTGATCGCCGAACGCATCCGCTCGCTTGGCTACCCGGCCCCAGCGACCTACAGCGAGTTCGTGCGCCTTACCTCGCTGACCGAAACCACCGGCGTGCCCAAGGCCGAGAAGATGATTCGCCTGCTGATGGAGGGACAGGAGGCGGTGGTTCGCACGGCGCGCTCAGTCTTCCCGCTGGTCGACAAGGCCGGCGACGAAGCCACGGCGGACCTGCTCACCCAGCGCATCCAGCTGCATGAGAAAACGGCGTGGATGCTGCGGAGCCTGCTGGAAAAGTAAGGGAATAAAATAGGGGCGCATGCGCGCGCTTGTTCTATTTGGTGTGGTCGTCGGCGCCCTGGTTGCCTTGCTGTGGGCCCGCCCGTCGATGGTGCCAGGCGGCGAGGCTCCCCGGCTGACTTACCTCACCACCGCTCATCAGCTCGGCGTCGTCGGTTATCGCGACCCGATCGGCGTGATCTCTCCCGATGCCACGCGCCTGGCCTATACCGAGGGCCGCCACATCCGGGTGTTGCCCATCGCCGGCGGTGTGCCGCGGACCCTTCCCGCAGGCGAGGGGCAGATTCGCTACCTGGCCTGAGCCGACAACACCACGCTCGTCGCCGAGGACACCGGCGCGAGTGTCCGCTGGCAGCGCTATCACCTCACGGCCGACGGCGGCGTGCGCCAGCCCCTGTGGGGTGGCAAGGACGTGAACCATCTGCGCCAGCCGGCCTGGAGTGCCGATGGCAAGTCGGTGGTCGCACTGGCCACTGGCAAGGAGGGCGCCGAGTTATGGCGGATCTCCGCCGATGGCGCCACGCGCGAACGCACCGCCCTCTCGGGCCGGCCGTCGTCGCCGGCCTGGACCCGATCCGGCGAAGTCGCCTGCATCTCGAATGATGGAGGACGCCCGCGCCTGTCGATTCCGTGTGGCGCTCCAGCGCTGCGCTTCGATCCCGACCTCGACGTGTTCGGGCCGATCGCCTTCTCACGCGACGGCAAGGAGGTGTACTTTGCCTCGCCCAACGACCAGGGCATGGTCGAGCTGTGGGCTGCTGATCCGGCGAAGAGCCGCGCGCGCCGGCTGTCGTCGTTCTCGCGGGATGCGTACGCGCCCTCGGTCGCCACCGATGGCACTACCGTGTTCAAGGTCCAGTCGTACCGCACGTTCCTCGCCGACGCGCCCGCTGCCGGCGGCGCGACCCGGCAGCTCACCACGTTCCAGTCAGAAACCCCGTCGTACCACCCCACTCGCCGTCGCCTGGCCTTCACCTATGGCACCTGGCGCCGCGTCGTGGACGATGCGAAGTATCCGGATATCGCACAAGAGATCGGCGTCATCGACCTGTCGCAACCGGTGCCCGCGGAGAAGCCGCTGGAAGTGATCGCGCGCTCAGATTCAGAAGACCAGGCCATGGCGTGGTCGCCCAACGGCCGCTGGATCGTGTTTCACACGCACCGCGAGATGTCCGACGATGTGTGGTTGAGGCCGGCGGGCGGCAAGTCGCCGGATCGCCGCATCACCTTTCTGGGCCGTGGTGCTGAAGTGGGGTGGCCGCGGTGGTCGCCCGATGGCCAGACCGTGCTGCTCGACGGCGCCCGCAAGAGCGATGGCCGCTCGGTGGTCTACACCATTGGCGTCGATCAGGCGAGCGGGACGGTGACCTCGGAGCTTCGTGAAGTGCTCGCCGAGGGATTTGACGGTGAGATTACCCACGCCGAGTGGTTGCCGAGCAGCACCACGGTGATTGCAATCGCCAAGGTTGCGCCGGGCCGGCACGCCATCATCACCTTGCCGATCACCGGCGGCCGCCCGCACATCGTCCACGAGTTCGACACCGAGCACGACTTCCCGGGCCTGGCGGTGTCGTCCGATGGCCGGACCGTCGCGTTCACGGCGCCGGCCAGGGACGGCTATTTCCAGATCTTCCGCATGCCCTTCGGCGCTGGCGAGTCGGTGCAGGTGACGAGCGATCCCTCACACAAGACCCAGCCGGCGTGGTCGCCGGATGGCACGCGCATCGCCTTCACCGTGTGGAGCTACGAGGCGGTATTCTTCACCATGCGATGAAGAGCGGTCTGCCAGCTTGGCTGCCACGGTCGGTGCTGACCCTCTCGGAGGGTTACGACCGCGCTGCATTGGCCGCTGATCTGATCGCCGGCGTTACCGTCGGACTCGTCGCCTTGCCGCTGGCCATGGCCTTCGCCATCGCCTCGGGCCTCACGCCGCAAGCCGGCATCTACTGCGCCATCATTACCGGCTTCATCATCTCGGCCCTCGGCGGGTCGCGATTCCAGGTTGGCGGGCCGACCGGTGCCTTCGTGGTGGTGGTGTCCGGGATCGTCGCAAAGTACGGCATCGACGGCCTGTTCATGTGCACGTTGATGGCCGGCGTGATCCTGGTGGTGATGGGGCTCGCCGGTACCGGGACCGCGGTGAAGTACATCCCCAAGCCGGTGATCATCGGCTTCGCCAACGGCATCGCGCTTGTGATTGCCAGTACCCAAGTGAAGGACTTCCTGGGCCTCGAGATCGCGGTGCCAGGCGAGTTCATCGAGCGCCTCGAAGTGATTGGCGCCAATCTCGGATCGGTGTCGCCCGACAGCCTCGCGCTTGGCGCGGCCACGTTGCTGTTGCTCGTGCTCTGGAGCCGCTACGTCAAGCGTATCCCCGCCTACATCGTCGCGCTGTTTGCCGGCACGGGCGCGGCGTTCGTGTTCCAGCTCGACGTCGCCACCGTGGGCTCCCGGTTTGGCGGCATTCCGCCGGGCCTGCCCGCGTTTCACGTCCCGGTCTTCAGGCCCGAACTGGTGCTCACGCTGATCTCGCCGGCGTTGACGGTGGCCATGCTGGGCGCCATCGAGTCGTTGCTGTCGGCGGTGGTCGCGGATCGCATGGGCGGCGATCGCCACAACCCCAACACCGAGCTGTTCGCCCAGGGTGTGGCCAATATTCTGTCGCCGATGTTTGGCGGGTTGCCGGCCACTGGCGCCCTCGCGCGCACCGCGACCAACATCCGCGCGGGCGCGCGGTCGCCCATGTCGGGCATCATCCACGCTGTCACGTTGCTTGGCGTACTGCTGTTTGGCGCCAGGCTCGCGGCCTATGTGCCGTTACCGGTACTGGCGGCGATCCTGTTCGTGGTGGCGTGGAACATGGGGGAGTGGCTGGAGATTGGCGAGGTCTTCAAGCAGTCGTACGCCGACATCCTGGTGTGGACCGCGACGTTCATGCTGACGGTGCTGGCCGACCTGACGGTGGCGGTGGAGGTGGGAATGGTGCTGGCGGCCCTGTTGTTCATCCGCCGGGTGGCCAATACAACCACTGTCAGCCGTGTGACCCACGCGTACGTCGAAGCCGGGCGGCCGCACATCCTGCAGGACAAGGTGATTTCCGACTACGTCGCCATCTTCCGCATCCACGGCCCGTTCCTGTTCGGGGGAACCGACAAGCTGCACGAGATCTCCGATCGCGCCGACGAATTGCCACGTGTCGTGGTGCTGCGGTTGAGAAACATGACGGCAGTGGATGCCACCGGCCTGAGCGCGATTGAAGAACTCGCCGACGAGTTGAAGGCGAAGGGCCGAACGTTGGTGCTGTGCGGCGCGCCATCACAGCCGCTGGCGGCCATGTGGAAGGCGGAGTTTCATGCGCGGCTAAGCGAGGCAAACATCTGCGCGAACGTGCAGGCCGCGCTCGATCGCGCGGCGGCGGTGGTGGGTGAACTGTGAACTGGTGAACTGGGGTCAGGTCAAGAAAATCACAGTTTGGGATTGCGGGGGACTGTCCCCAATCATCCCAAACTGTGATTTTCTTGACCTGACCCCAATCATTTCTACTTTGCGGCGATGAACATGATCTCGACCAGGCCGTCGGCGCCGACCAGGCCCGCCTTCACCGTGGCGCGGGCGGGGAAGTCTTTCGACAGCACCGAGCGGTAGCCCGCGTTCATGGCGTCGAAACCGGTCAGGTCGGTGATGTAGACCATGCCGTCAACCAGGTCGCTCCAGCTGAAACCGGCGGCGGTCAGCGTGCGGCCAACGCGGGCCAGCGTTTCCTTGGTCTGGGCTTCCATGTTGCCCTTGTTATCGGCGTTGTTGCCGAGCAGTCCGGCGAGATACAACGTGTTGCCCACCTTGATGGCGCTGCTGAGCGTGGCGCTCGGCCGGCCGGGCGTGCCGTCAGCCGCCGGCGTGCTGAACGCCTGCTTCGGCCGCTTGTTGGCGGTCATCGTGATCTCCACCTGATACTGCGGACCGGGCAGGCCCACGATCACCGTGGCGCGGGTCGGTGGATCCTTGGGGAAGTGCGGCACGTATGCCTTGTTCATCTCCCCGAATTTCGTGCCATCGGTGATGTAGACGCGATTGGCGACGACGTGCTCGAAGCCGAAGCCGGCGGCCTTCAACAGCTCCGCCGCATTCGCCATAATCGTGTTCATCTGCGTCGTCATGTCGCCTTCAACGGCCACGTTGTCCTTGACGCCGCGTGAGACGAGGCCGGCCAAGAACAGGCGGTCGCCCGACTTGATGGCGTAGCTGTAGGGGTTGGCGGTGGACCACCCCTCAGGTGTGATCACCACGCGTTCGCCGCCGGTGGGAATGGCCACGGCCGACATCTCGAGCAGGGCGCCAGGGACGACGAAGTCGGAAATCACGGTCGTGCGGGCGGGGGCGTTCTTCGGAAAGGTCTCGCGCCACACTTCGGTCATCGCGGCCGCGTCGGCGGCGTTCTTCAGGTAGACATTGACGCTGGCCACCATCGACAAGCTCGAGCCCGCCTTGGTGAGCGTCTGGCTGATGCTGTTGAGCACGGCCTTGGTCTGAGCCTTGATGTCGCCCTGGGCGGCGATCGTGCCCGCGACGTAGATCAAGCCATCACCCTTGGC
This sequence comes from Acidobacteriota bacterium, assembly GCA_009694735.1. Classification (GTDB taxonomy): domain Bacteria; phylum Acidobacteriota; class Vicinamibacteria; order Vicinamibacterales; family UBA2999; genus 12-FULL-67-14b. Next base: position 22,940 of record SHUG01000015.1, read on the forward strand.
CGCGGAACTGAACGGCAGATCGCCGGTCCCCGGGAACAGCTGTCGCTGGCCTTGCACGGTCACCCCCAAACTCACCACGGACACAAGCAGAAACGTCGTCAAATAGCCTCGCACGGTGCACCTCTCGCGCGACAATGTATCATTCCTCTTGCTACACTGGCTGAACCGTTAAGAGGTCGTTAAATTGCCCCTCCCGACAATTCTTCGCAAACGCTCCAAACTGCACGGCTACGGCGTCTTCGCCATGGAGCCCATCAACAAGAACAAACGCATCATCGAGTATTCCGGTGAGCTGATCACCAACAAGCAGAGTGAGAGCCGGGAAGATCGCTACCTGTCGAAGGGCTGCATCTGGGTGTTCCGGGTCAACCGCAACTGGAGCCGCGACGCGCACGTCGGCGGTAACGACGCCCGCTTCATCAACCACTCCTGCACGGGCAACTGCTGGATTGACGTGGTCGATAAAACCATCTGGATCCGCGCCTCGAAGTTCATTGCCAAGGGCGAAGAGCTGGCCTACGACTACAACACGGAAGGGGACAAGATCATTCCCTGCCTGTGCCGGCCTGATTGCAAGACCAAGCTATGACCTGGCGCGGCGGCGCGCTGGCGCTGGCGATGATGGCCGCGATCGGCGGCACCCACGCCCCCACCTCCGCCAAGGCTTCCGCCTCCGCTAAAGCTACGGCGGACAGGACGGTGGGCAAGCAGTCGCCCAGCCTCCGCGCCGACGCTTCGGCGGGCAAGCCCTCGGCTGCCGCGTTCTTCGTTCGCAGCCTCGACAACCCGCGCGACCGGCGCGAGGCGCGCGCCGACATTCTCGACACCCCGGTGTTGCCAGGGTCGATCGTCAAGGCGGTGGCCCTGGTGGCGGCACTCGAGGACGGCGTCATTGACGCGGACTCCAGCCACATGTGCCGGCGCACCGTCACGGTTGATGGCCAGAAGTTCGTGTGCGCGCATCCTGATGTGAAGCGAGCCTTGTCGCCCGCCGAAGCGCTCGCCTACTCATGCAACGATTTCTTCGTCTCGCTGGCGCCTCGCCTGTCGCGCGACAGCCTGAATAAGACGCGGCTCGCCGCCGGCCTGGCGCCGATTACCAGCGGCACACTGATGGCGCCCGCGCTGGTCGGCCTGGCCGGTCCGCGCACCAGCCCGCGCGCGCTCATCGATGTCATGGCGCGTCTGGTTGGCGCGGGCAAAGACCAGCCGGTGCCCATGAGCGCCGCGACGCGCGCGGTGCTGCTCGACGGCCTGCGCGGCGCCGCTGACTACGGCACGGCATCAGCCTTGAAGGTCGGTGGGATCTCGGCACTGGCGAAGACCGGATCGATCCTCATGCCCAGCGGCGCGGCCCTGGGCCTGGTCGTCGCCCTGACCCCGGCCGACCGCCCAACCCACGGCATTGTGGTCGCTGCACCCGGCGGCGCGGGAGTAGATGCCGCCGCGATCGCGGCGGATCTGCTCTCGCAAGGCACTGCGGCACCCGTGGCACCCACCCAGGCACCCAAGGCACCGTACGCACAATTGGCACCGAGTGTGCCCTTGGCACCGATCCGTTTGGGGCGCACGTTAACCGATGGCAAGACGCGCGTTGAAACCATCCCCGTCGATGACTACATCGCGCAGGTGCTGGCGGGCGAAGGGCAGCCGCGCGCCGGTGACGCGGCGCAACAGGCGCTGGCAATTACCGCGCGGACGTTCGCAATGGCCAACCGCAATCGCCACCGTCGTGAAGGCTTCGATCTGTGCGACACCACGCACTGCCAGGTCGTGCGCGCGGCCACGGCGACTACGACGCGGGCGGCGCAAGCGACCTCTGGGCGGTTACTACTGAATCAGGGCCAGCCGGCCTTTGTCTTCTATTCGGCCTCGTGTGGAGGGCGCACGGAGTCGGCCTCCGAGGTCTGGCCTGGCGCCATCGACTATGCTGGCACGCCGTCCCTCCACGACGATGCGGACGAGAGCGAACCTGGATGGGAGAGCGACGTGCGCGTGCCAGACATCGAGCGCGCGTTGCGCACGGCGGGCCTGCGCGGCGACCGGCTGCGCGACATCCGCGTGTTGACGCGCAACAAGTCGAACCGGGTGTCACGCGTGCGCGTTGAAGGTTTCACCCCAGCCGAAATAAGCGGGCACGAGTTCCGGATGGCGGTGGGCCGGGTCGCCGGGTTTCAGGCGATCAAGAGCACGGCCTTTGAGCTCACCCGCACTGGCACCGGCTACCACTTCCGCGGCCGCGGTTTTGGCCACGGCGTCGGCCTCTGCGTGATCGGCGCCGGCAATCGCGCGTCGCGCGGTGCGACGGCCGACGACATCCTGAAATTCTATTATCCCGGTCTCACGATTGGGGCGGGCTCACCGGCGGCCCTCAGCACGAGCGCGGCATCTCCCGCACCTGTTGGGCCTGATCCTCGCGTTGCTCCAGTGGTCCCCGTGTCACCCGTCGCCACTGACATCGCGCTGGCGCTACCAGGCAACGACGAGCGCGATCGCGGCACGCTGCTGTCGCTCATTCGCAAGAGTCGGGATGACATCGTCAAGGTAACCGGAGCCATTCCTCCGGCGGGCATGCGGGTGACCGTGCATCCCACGGTCGACAGCTTCGGCCGGGCCACGGGCCAGCCGTGGTGGGTGTCGGGCGCCACCGACGGCGCGGCGATCGATCTGTTGCCGCTGACGACGCTCAGGCAGCAAGGCCAGCTCGATCGGACCATTCGCCACGAAGTCGCGCACGCGTTGCTCGATGGTGCGTTATCGAAACGGCCGATGTGGGTGAGGGAAGGCGCCGCGGCGTATTTTGCCAGTCCGTCACCGTCACGGAGTGCGGATCCGGCGCGAGTGAAGTGTCCAGCCGACGCCGAGTTGCTGCGTCCGATCTCCGCCGGTGCTCAACGCGAGGCCTATGCGAGGGCCGAAGCGTGTTTCGCCCGCGCGATCGCGGATGGCAAGCGGTGGGACCAGATCAAATAGGTGCTGAAGTGCTGGGGTGCTGAGGTGCTGGGGTGCTGGCAACAGGGTTGCTTGGCTCTGCGGGCATGGGAGCCAAAGCCTTCACCGAATTAGCAGCATGGCAGCGCGGAGACGAACTCCGGCGATTTGTCATGGAAGTAACTGCCAGACCGCAGGTCGCACGAGACCTCAGATTCTGCGATCAGTGCAAGTCCGCTGCCCGGTCCGTCACCAACAATATCGCCGAAGGCTCCCTCCAAGAGGTCCGTGATCAAATGAGCGACGCGTTCGAACGTGGATTTCAGAAGAAGAATGGCTGGCGGTCGACACCACGATCAGGCGGGCAATTGCGTCGTGCGCGGGTCTGGAGCGTTACCTGAGGTCAACGAAGGCGCCGCCGTCCCGCAGCACCTCAGCACTCAAGCACTTGTAGACGTGGCTTGTCGAATGAGAAGCGCGACGCCGATCGCCATCAACACCGCCGTGACCGACAGCTTGGCGATGATGAAGATCAGTTCGACCGAGGTGGCGGGCAGTGTCCCAGGCCGCCACGGGGCCAGGTAAACCCACGGAGCGGCTACCAACACGGCGAAGATCACAGTCGCCGTGCCGATCTGGAATGGTGCGAGGGCTCGCGTGATCCATGCGACCCCGGCAAGCGCGCGCCATCCGGCAGTGGCGATGCCGGCCATCAGCGAGATCGCCAGCATGGGCGCGACCACCCATGTCAGCCACCGGGCCAGCCAGGTCACTCCGATAAACAACCAGGAGACGTCGTCCCACCCAAACGCGGCAATGAACCAGGCGTTGATGGGACCGCTGTAGATGGTGACGCGATCGGTGGCACTGCCAGCCAACCACCACAACAGGGCGACGATCAGCGCGGCTGGAATCACGGCCGGCACGCCGACCACGGCCGCTCGTACGTGGCTGGTCGAAATACCGTCACGCCAGCCGACGATGGCGCCGCTGATGGTGAGGGCCGCCAGGAACAGTGTGGTGAGCAGCAAGAGGGCGGACACCGCCAGGCTCCAGATGGTCGACTCGGGCGTAATCAGAAACGACCAGTACGCGCCGCCGGTCAGGGCCGCACCCGCCAGCACCCACAGCGTGACGGTGAGCAGCCTCATCGTGAGCCTCCCGCGGGAGCGGTGACGACGAAGGTCTGCGGCTCGCTCGAGGCGTGCACGCCCGGCATATACATCGGCGAGACCTGCGCGGGAATGGCCCGGAACTGTCCCGGCGCCATCACCTTCACCAGGTAGCTGTATTCGTAGCGGCCCCGCTCGAAGGTCTCCTGGAAGAACACGGTTCGCGAATCGTGGTATTCGACCCGCGAGCCATACCACCACGCGTCGGTCGTTTCTCGCTCGAGCGGATACGCCGTAGTGTCCTGGATCGCCTCCACACCCGCTGGCAGCGGATCCTCGATTGCCAGGTATCGCCACTCGGGCGAGCCCGCCACGGTCAGGCGGACCGTCAACACATCACCAGGACTGGCCGTGCCAGTGAACGGCTGTTCGCGATAGACGATGCGTCCTTTCACGGTGACGGGCGTGAGCACCGCGTACTTGCGCGTGAGCGCGAGTTGGCGGTTGCCGGCGCGCGCGCCGGCGCCAACAGTGTCGTAATAATTCGCCGCCGCCGACCAATACAGGGTGCCGCCATCGCCCTTGACCAGTCGCACCTGATTGGCCCCGGCATTGGCCGGTACCGAGATCACCTGCGGATCGGGCGCGGTCATCGCGGCCGCCGAGAACGTTCGCCGGCCGACGTTGGCGCCGTTCACGAACACGTCCACCGAGAACGGCTGCGCCGCTTCACCACGCGCCTGCATGAACGACAGCAGCCCGTAAATCGCCATCGCCGTCTGCTTGGTGCTGGACCAGTAACCGGCGGTGCGGTTCAGCATCATCCAGCGCACCGCGCGCTCGACGAGCGGGTTCTTCGGGTCGCGGCGCGACAGCGCTTGCACCGCAAACGCGGTGGCCTCGATGCTGGTCTCCGCGGCATCGAACAGCAGCGGATCGTTGGCCACCGCCCACCACGACACCTCGCCCCGGGTCTGCGCCTCTCCGGCCAGCGTCTCCGCCAGCTCGTTGCCACGGGCATCCTTCGCCTCGTCCAGCAGCAGCAATAGCAACGCGCGGCCATACGCACTCATGCGGCTGCGCGCGTTCCACACTTCGTCGCGAGCCGTCAGGTGGTTGTAGCGATGCTCGGTGCCGTCGGCATGCCAGGAGATGTCGCCTTGCGCCGCTGCGGCGCGCTGCAGCACGTAGGCTTCATACACCTTCAGATCGGGCTCGACCCGCGGGTAGGTCGCGTAGAGCTGTGCCAGCGCACGCGCGCCGCTGGTGATGCGGTACTCCTGGACCTTGACCCCGGCGCGACGCGCTTCATCCAGCCCCCACAGCGCGTAGGCGGTCATGAACGGATGATTGCCGTCCGACTTCCACCAACCCCAGCCGCCATCATCGTGCTGATAGTCGTAGAGGCGCTGGAGGCCGGACGACACCTGCCGATCCAGGGCCGACAGGCGTTCGGTCGGCACCAGTTTCAACTCGGTGAGCGCGCGCGTGACGAGAAGATTGGGGAGAAAACTTGAGATGGTCTGTTCGGTGCAGCCGTAAGGATAGGTGGTGAGGAAGTCGAGCGCGCCAAGCATGGAACCCGCGAGCGAGGGGGCCAGCGCGATCGACACGGTCCGGGCAATCGGATTGGCACCGTCAGGAACAGTGACCACGGTGGAGGCTTCGCCCGCGCCGACGATCGAGCCCGCGGTGCCGGATTCGCGACGAATGCCGAAGGGCAACACGGGCAGCGGCAATTCGACCGCGTCGGAGTCGTTCTCGGTCTTGGCGGTCGCCGTGATCGTGGCCGTGCCGACGGCCTTCGCCGAGAAACGCCAGTCGTCGCGACGTTCGCCGCCGCTGGCGAGCGCGGACGAAGTGGGTGCCGAGGAGGAGGCGGGTTCCAGGCCTGAGGCCTGGACAGAAACACTGGCGGTCTGCGTGTCGGGCCGGTAGTTGTGCACCATGGTCGGCACCACCACCTCGTCGCCCTCGGTCAGAAAGCGTGGCGTGATCACGCGGACGATCAGGTCCTTGGTGGTCGTGGTTCTCGCCACGGCGACGCCGGCCTTGGTGTCGTCGGTGAAGGCGCGCGCGGTGAGGCGCCAGGTGGTCAGCGCATCCGGGTAGTTCACCGCGATGCGCCCGCGGCCTTGCGCATCCGTCACCAGGTCGCCGACCCAATAGATGGCGTCGGGAAAGTCCTTACGGACTTCGGGCTGCACTTCCTTGTCGCCCTTGAAGTCGGCCAGCGTAAACGGCCGCCGGCCGCGGCGCGCGAGCTGCAGGCGGTCGCGACCCGAATAACCCGTGAAGTAGTACTCGCGCGAGAACATGGTGTTCACCCGCGAATACTCGCGGCGGTAGAAGTGGCGAATCGGATCGGGCGTGTCGTCGGCCTTGACGCCGTAGACCGCCTCGTCGATCACAGCCAGGCTGACCTGCGCGCGCACCGGTGCGCCGGCCTGATCGGTGACGAGAACCGAGAACGCGCCCGGCTCACGAGGCTTTGACACTGCCTGATCGGCGGTCACCGAAACCTTCAGGGTTCGCGAGGTGGCGGGCACACCAATGCGCCGCTCGGCGCGGCTCAGTCGCCCATCCCGCAGGAAGGCGATGCTGATGAACACATCACCGACATCGCCCTCGTCGATCGGGACCTCGATCGATTCGGTCGCCGTGGGCCGCATCAAGCGGAACCAGGACACGTGCTGACCCTCCTTGGTCACCAGCACCGGACCGGTGATGGTTTCGCCACGGACGATCAGACGCGCCGATTCACCCGGCTGATACGATTTTCGATCCGAGAGCAACTCAAGGTAGCGCTCGTCGCTGTCGGCGACGGTCTCGCTCGGCCCCGGCACCCACAGCCAGACATCGTCCTGGACCGTTCGACCCTGGCTCGGGGCGCTGACCCGGATCCGGAAGCTGCCCGTCTGGTTCGGCAAGGTGACGCGGCCGGTGGCCAGGCCGTTCGCGTCGGTGGTGACGCCGGTCTCGCTGATCCGATCGACTTCCGGTTCGCGGTAGTAGCCCGCGCGGTAGGTCAATCGCTCGAGCACGACACTGAGGGGCACGTTGGCCTGCGCGGCGCCCGTGTAGTCCAGCGCGCGAATGGCGACCTCAACCGCGCTGCCGGTGGCGAAGACCGAGTTGGTCGTCTGCGCGGAGATCAGGAACGATCCAAATGTCGCGTGCACGACCGTGTTGCCCGAGACCTCGCGATTGGCCGCGTCGGTGACCTGCGCCTCGATGCGCGCGCTGAAGTCGCGGCCGTTCTCGTCCACTGCCAGGGGAATGCGCACTTGCGCCTTGCCCTCGGCATCCAGCCGCACGGTGCCTTGCGCGGTCTGGTCGTCACCGTACCAGTAGCTGCTCTCGCCGCCCTCGAACCCGTCGTCCCACCGCAGGGGCGAGTAGTAGGACTGCTGGTTCACGACCCAGCGCACCTGGCCGTTGGCGACCGGTTGCCCGAAGTAGTAGCGTGCCTGGATCGACACCACCGCTTCGCGGCCCTGGATTTCGAAGCGCGCCGCCGGCGTGACGATGACTTCGAACTCCGGCTTGCGATACTCCTGCACCTCGAAGCCGCTGGACGTCTGGAGGTCGCCGCTCTGCACGCGCAGCGCGTAGTTGCCGAGGGCGGCCGTGGGTGGCACCGGGAAGCTGGCCTGCACCGACCCGAAGGCATCAACCTTCACCTGCTGGCGGAACACCACCTTGTCGTTGGGATCCGACACCACCACCTCGACCTCGGGCCGGTCGAACTTCGCCAGCGCGTCGTGGTGCCGCCATCGCAGCACCGCCTTCAAGTGGACGGTGTGGCCGGGACGGTAGATCGGCTTGTCGGTGTAGAGGTAGCCGGCCAGTTCCCTCGCCGGTTCCCGCAGCGACCACGAGCCAGGATCGGTGGCCGCCATCTGATCGCCACATCGCGCGACCCCGACCACGTCCTCCAGCGGTTGCTCGGGAAGAGTCGCTTCGAACAGGCCGTCGGCCGACGTCTTGCCCTCGGCGATCGATTGCTGCGACACGATCACGCGGACCGCGCAATCGGCCACCGGCTCGCCGGTGAAGCGGTTGGCGGCGAAGAACAGCATCTGACCCGGCGACGTCTTGGTGACCAGGCCGACGTCAGAGACGATCACGATCGTATAGGCGCGCAGCAGGTCGTTGACGGCTTCGACGACGTAGATGCCGGGTTGGCGAAGGTCGACGGGCACGCGCCGCACTTCCGGATCGCGATGGTTCGGCAGAATCTCGCGCCAGGTGGTGACCACCTGATTGGGATTGAGCAGTGGCACCTGCGCAAAGGTGTTGGCGTTCAGCACCACGCGTTGCGCGACGACTGTCTGGTCGGTGGCGGCGCGCCGCGTCGCGCGGTATTGGTGACTGGCCTGCGCGCGCGCGAAGCGCTGCACGTATTGCCGCTGGCCACGTTTCCAGTCCGCCAGGCGCTCGATCCAGGTGCGCTCCTGCTGTACTTCGACCTCGCTACTGCCTAACTGGTGCGGGTCGCGGAGGTTCGAGAAGAAGGCGAATGGGTCGCGGACCTTATAGACGCGGAAGTCGAGGTGCGGAATGCGGCGGAACGTCAGGTAGAAAGTCGGCGCGTCCCTGGTCGTGAAGACCTCGCTCGTCGAGAGCGAGAACGCCGGACGGTCTTCGCTGTCGGTCTGAGCCTGTGCCGACAGCGAATAACAAAGAACGAATAACGAAGAAAGAAAGAGTGCTCTTGCAATCTTCATAGCACTGCCAATCGAAAGACGCCGACGAAGCGCGGGTTTGAGGTGAGCGGCCGCCATCGCGCGGCCGGGTGCTGTTGCAGCGTGGCCAGGCGGACCTTGCGAACTTCTCCAGGTCCAGCGTCTGCGGGCCCGGTGTGATACACGACCCAGTCGTCGCCCTCGTCTTCAAAGTGGGAGCGGCCGACAAACACCATGAGATGGTCGGGCTCCTTCTGTCCGGGCTGGCGGAAATACAGCAGGTCGCCTGAGCGCAGGGCCTTCGTCTCGCGGCCGAGCGGCCGCGCGTTGAGGGCAATCAGGGTCTTCGCATCCGCGAACTCGGCGAAGTGCGCCTTGGGGCGGGCACTGACCTGGAACAACGGCCAGCCATTGGCGCCGGCCGTGGGCGCCGACCGGACGTCGGCAAATTGTGGCGTGAAGGGCAGTGTGGCGCGCCGGATCCATTCCGGGGTGTGCGCCCGCATGGCTTCGCGGAAGGCGTGGCGAATCAAGGCCGCGCAATCGATCACATCGGGGGTGGCGCGTTCGAACTGGGCATCGGCCATCAGCACGAACCACGAGCGAAACGCCGCACGATCCGATTCATCGGCCAGCCGCACCTGTGCGACGGGCTGGGCGACACTCGCCAGCACCACCAGCAGTGCCGCACCTGAGCACTTCAGCACCTCAGCACTCTAGCACTTCAAAGTGTCACCACGAACCCCGCCCAGCGCCCCGCCACCACCGCCTGCACGGCCTGGTTGAGAACGGAGCGTAACGACATGCTGCGCAGCGTCAGCTTGACACTCCGGTGGGTCCCCGAAGCTCATGCGAGGCGAGCGATAACAGCGTTGGCAGGGTGGTGTCAGACATGGCAGTGACTCATGATCCCATACGAAACCCCTGCGCCTTGCGCGGCGTCTTATCCGGTGACCGGTGGGGTATCATCGGCGGAGGCCGAAGGCCGAAAGGGTTCCTATGCTGATCAAGAGAGCTGCCGACCTGCGTGAATCCGACGTCACGCCCAAGGAAACGTTCCTGCGGCGGCGCGAGTTTCTCGCCGTGGCGGGCAGCACGGCGGTGGCCGTGGCGACCAATGGCCTCGGACCCGTCTTCACCGCTACGCCGACGGCGGCGGCCCAGAACCCGGCCGCCCAGAAGCTGGCCAACCTCAAGAAGAGCCCGTTCAGCACCGACGAGAAGCTGAACTCCTACAAGGACATCACCACCTACAACAACTTCTACGAGTTCGGCCTCGACAAGGCCGACCCTGGCAAGTACGCGCACACGCTCAAGCCGAAGCCATGGAGCGTGGTGGTGGAAGGGCAGTGCGGCAAGCCCGGCGCCTACAACATCGAAGACATCATGAAGTGGGCGCCCCTCGAAGAGCGCATCTACCGCCTGCGCTGCGTCGAAGCCTGGTCGATGGTGGTGCCGTGGGTGGGTTATCCGCTGAGCGAGTTCCTGAAGCGCTTTGAGCCCACCTCGAAGGCCAAGTACGTCGAGTTCAAGACGCTGGTCGATACCAGGCAGATGCCAGGGCAGACCGAGCCTGCCCTCAACTGGCCCTACGTCGAGGGCCTGCGCATGGACGAGGCGATGCACCCGCTGACGCTGCTCGGCCTGGGCCTCTACGGGGAAGTGCTGCCCAATCAGAACGGCGCGCCGATTCGGTTAGTGGTGCCGTGGAAGTACGGCTTCAAGAGCATCAAGTCGATCGTTCGCGTGCGCTTCGTCGAGACCGAGCCGATCAACACCTGGAAGCAGCAGCAGTCGTCGGAATACGGCTTCTTCGCCAACGTCAATCCGCAGGTGGATCACCCACGCTGGACGCAGGGCAGCGAGCGGCGCCTCGGCGAGTTCTTCCGCCGCAAGACGCTGATGTTCAACGGCTACGGCGATCAGGTCGCGTCCCTCTATGCCGGGATGGATCTGCGGAAGAACTACTAACGGGATCCGGGATCCGGGATCCGGCTGCACGTGACTCAAACACAATGGAGACAACGGGTGTTCAAGCCCGTCGTCTGGATCCTGTGCCTTGCGCCGCTTGGCTTCCTGATCTACGACGGGTTCACGGATAATCTGACCGCGAACCCGATCGAGAAAGTCACCAACACCACCGGCATCTGGACGTTGCGGCTGATTGTCGCCACGCTTGCGATCACGCCGCTGCGAGGGCTGACCGGCGTCAACCCACTGGTGAACTATCGGCGGCTGCTCGGGTTGTTCGCCTTTTTCTACGGCTCAATCCACTTCATCATCTACGTCGTCACGACCTTCTTCGTCGGCGGGTTTTCGGAGTTTGATGCGTCGGGACTTGGCGCCGACCTGGTCAAGCGTCCGTACATTACCGCCGGCTTCACAGCGTTCGTGCTCATGATTCCGCTGGCGGTGACGTCCACCACCGGCTGGATCCGTCGCCTGGGCGGCAAGCGCTGGAACCTGCTGCACCGCCTGGTCTACATCACCGCGCTGGCGGGCGTGCTGCACTACTTCTGGAAGGTGAAGCTCGACGCCACGTACCCGGTGTATTACGGCCTGGCCGTGGCGCTGTTCCTGGGCATCCGGGTCTGGATCGCATATTCGAAAACGCAGTTACGGAAGTCGTGATGAAAGTTCTGGTGCTTGGCGCTACGGGTTCGGTCGGTTCCGCTGTTCAAACCCTGTTGAAGGGTGGTGCATCGGTCGCCGCGCTCACCCGGAGTGCCGAGAAGGCGAAGGCGTTGCCTGCCGGCGTTGAAGCGCGCATGGGTGACCTGAACGATCCGTACCACGTTGGCGCGGCCTTCAAGGGCGTGGACGCAGTCTTTCTGCTGAACGCGGTGAGCTCGACGGAAACCCAGGAAGGCCTGTTTGCCCTCGAATGGGCGAAGTTGCAGGGCGTGAAGAAGCTGGTGCACCTCTCGGTGCAGCATGTCGATCGCATCCCACACCTGCCGCACTTCGCCAGCAAGATCGTGATTGAGTCAGCGATCGAGCAGTCGGGTCTCGCCTACACGATTCTTCAGCCGAATAATTTCTGCCAGAACGACTACTGGTACAAGGACGCGATGCTGCAATACGGCGTCTACCCACAGCCGCTCGGCAGCGCCGGCTGGGACCGCGTCGACATTCGCGACATCGCTGATGCGGCGGCCAAGGCGCTTGATGGCGACGCCGCCAATGGTACGACCGTGATTCTGGCAGGTCCGACCAGCGAGACCGGTGCCTCGACGGCGGCGACGTGGTCGACCCACCTGGGCAAGCCCATCGCCCACGCCGGCGACGATCTGGAGGCATGGGAGCGGCAGAACCTGCAGTACCTACCGCCGTTCATGGTCTTCGATTTCAAGATGATGTATCGCTGGTTCCAGCAGCACAGCCTCAAGGCCGCGCCGGGCGAGCGCGAAGCAACCGAGAAGCTGATTGGCCATCCCATGCGGACATTCGATGGGTTCGTCAAGGAAACCGCGGCGATGTGGCAGGCGTCCTGAGCCGACCTTGACATCACCGTTGTTCGCGGAGTCGACGACGACGCGGGCGAAGTAATTCTCAGCGCGGCGTGAGCTTGCCGCCTTCCGCGAGGATCTTGATGTTCTGGATCGCGCGCGTGAAGGTGGCGGTTCGCGACAGCTTGTCCTTCTCTCGGGCCGCTTCGTCCGGCAGCATCGAATTGTCGTAGATCAGCGTGTAGTGGATCTGCGAGGTCTTCTCAGTCACCGGCCGGACTTCCAGCGTGCCGTGATAGAGGTTGTAAGGGCGGCCGGCTCGCACGGTCTGCGTGTAGGTGTACGAGAACTCGGTCTTCCCAACCAAAACTTCGTTGGCCACCGATCGCACGGCCCCGATCTCACCGTCGATGCCCGACAGAATCTTGCATCCCGCGGCAATCTGTAGCCACTCGGCGATGTCGCAGTACTTGCCGATGCGCTTCCAGACCTCGGCGGTCGGCCGGTCAACACCCAACTCGAGCGGGATGGAAATGTAGGTCGGGTTGTCGACGACAATGTTCGCGTTGGGTGTGGCCGGCGGCGCCGGCGGCGCCGATGGGGCAGGTGCCTGGGCAGCGGCGGTCAGCGGCAAGCTGAGTGTAAGGGCCATGGCAGCGACGGTGTGGGTCAGTCTGGTTCGCATCGATCCTCCAGCGGGGAAGCCTACACTTGTTCGGCGGAATTGGCACTTCGCGACCGATGTGCTAGTATCAATCTCTTCCGTGTCGCGGGGTGGAGCAGTCCGGTAGCTCGTTGGGCTCATAACCCAAAGGTCGGGGGTTCAAATCCCCCCCCCGCAACCAATTTTTCAACTGTCGGCTGGCAAATGGCTGACAATCGGTAGAAGCTCACGGGGCGCTGCGGCGCCCCGTTTGAGCGTACGGTCTCAACCGTTTGCTGCCAGCAGCCGACGCGGTATCCTGATGCGGGAGAGTCCAAG
>SHUG01000139.1 GCA_009694735.1 Acidobacteriota bacterium
ACTGAGCTTGATCCGATCGCGTGGACGGTTTAACTACGCCGCTTGAGTCACCGCTCGTCGCTCGAACGCGGCCGGACTGATCTGGCCGAGGGTCGAGTGCCGACGCCGTTGGTTATAGAACACTTCGATGTAATCGAACAACTCCGACCATTACGGTCACGTCAACAACGTGGCTATGGGATAAAGTCCGGGTCTGAGAACCGGCGTTCCGTTAACAATTGAGGCCGCTAATACGGCTTATCGTCTCCGATGGCGCGGCGGTTCCCCAACGGCGGGCCGCATCGTGGGCAGCGGCGACGCTCGTCGCGTTCGTCGCGCTCACGTACGCAGGGATCTACCTCACGTGGAGCGACGTGGGCGCGACCGTGATCCGCGAGGTCCAGGGGCGGTACCTCCTGGCAGGCGTGCCGCTCGTGGCGTGGCTCTGTCCGCCCGCGTTCGACCGGCGCCCCGCGGGCCATGTGTTCCGGTCCATCGCATGGATCGGCACGCTGCTGTTTCCGTTGATGACCTTCGCAACGGCCGGGACGGCGATCCTGGTTCGCTACTACGGTCCCTGAGCCCCACCTGCCTCGCGCCGGACGAGCCAACTCGCGTGGCCCATCGGGTACCTTGTTCGCCGGGCTGAGTCTGAGAACGGGACTTCCGTTAACACTTGAGGCCGCTAATACGGCTTATCGTCCGATGATCGAGCTGCGGGATAGTGGTCCTGGCCGCCCCGCCAAAGTCATCGAGGATGCGAGACAGTGGGCACCGATCTTCGCGTTACCGGAGGGCGCGACGATCGACTGCGCGGATCCTCGTTGGGAGCGGGCCGCGACCCATGCGAATACGGACGAAGGCGCTCTGAAGCCAGCGCGCACGGCATCACTCGACGGCAATCACCGCACTCCGCAGCTCCACGATGTGGACCGCCCGAATTGATGTCAGGCCCGCGGTGACTGTCCCGTCCACGTAGGTGGGCTGGTCCGCCCCAGCGGCCGTGTATACGTCGGCCAGCGCCGTGCGCAGTTCCGTGATGTGAACGGCCTTCATGAAGACGCCATCCAGCGACGTATCCGTCCAGGTGAACGTGGAGAGGGCGTAGCGTGCGCGCAGGGCGTCAATTCTCGTACGCAACTCGGTGATGTGAACGGCCCGAATCAGGGACGACTCGGCCGTGAGCGCGCTGTCCGTGAAGGGAGGCGCAACTTGGCTGACCTGGAAGGTCAACCCCGCGATCGTCATCGTTGCCGTTCGAGGCGCCGCCCCGAGGGCGACCGCGTAGCCCACCGATCCGGTCCCCGCGCCCGACGCGCCGCTGGTGACCGACACAAAGCCGGCGTTCGACGTGGCGGTCCATGCGCAGCCCGCAGTGGTCGTTACGGTCACGCTCGCCGATCCGCCCGAAGCCGAAAAACTAGCGCTCGTGGGGGTGAGCGAATACGAACAGGTCGGTGAAGCAGTTTGGGTGATGGTAAAAGTTAGGCCGCCAATGGTGATAGTGCCCGAGCGTGCGGCGGTGGCTGACGCCACCGAATACCCCACGGTGCCTGACCCCGTGCCAGATGCACCGCTCGTGACCGTGACGAACCCCACGTTGGACGCTGCCGTCCATGCACAGCCGGCTGTCGTCGTGACCGCCACTGTTGCCGTTCCGCCGGCACTCGACACACTCGCCGACGTCGGGGTCAGCGTGTAGGAGCAGGTGGGGGCGGCCCACGAGCTGTAGTTGTGCGTCGTGCTGCCATAGCGCACGGTAAAGGTCGTCCCGCCCGCTGGCACCTCCGTGATCACCGTGTTATTCGCGATGACGTCGAGCCCCCCAGGGCTGGCGCCTGCACCGCTCGTAGTCCAATAAACGGTGGTGTTCTGCGCGTGGATGTTGTTCAGCGCGGTCGCGGTCGGGTGTCCATAACCATTAGTGGCACTCATCGAGAGGGTGGCCACCTTGGGATGGATCGCGCTCAGAAACGTCGCGTTGGAGCTCGTGGCGCTGCCGTGATGATGCACCTTGTAGAGTTCGACTTGTCCAACGGAAGAAGCGATCGCGGCTTCGATGTTGTGGACGCTGCTGCCGGTGTCGCCGGACAGGTCGCCGCCAAAGACCGCTTCGAAGGTGCCAAAGTTCAAGAGCAGCACCACACTTCGATCGTTCTCCGTGAGACTGCCGGCGCCGCCGTTCGCATTCACGGCCTTGACGTCGAAGGTGACGCGGTTGCCGGAGCTATCCAGGACAATCTGCTGCCCGAGCGTGGCGGTCTGGCGCTTGGCAGCGATCGAGTTGGCATAACGTGTGTACGTCTGCGTGCCAGGCGGATTCGTCGTGCCGCGATCGACGGCGGCGATCTGAACCGGCCAGACGGCGACGACCTTATCGGTGCAGCCGATGTGGTCCGCGTCGTAGTGGCTCGCGACGTGGTAGTCCAGCCGAGTGAGTCCGATACTTTGCAGGTAGGTGATGATGCCCGTGGCGCTGGCACAGTTGGAGGCCGACGCGGGGCCTGCATCGATCAGCATCGTCTGCCCAAGCGGCGAGACGATCAGTGTTGCATCTCCTTGGCCGACGTTGATCTGGTGGATTTGCAACTTCCCATTCGCTTGGCCAGCGGCGGCCGACGGGAGCAGAACGGCCAACGCCGCGCCCGCCGCGGCGGAAATGAACCAAAATCGGCGAGGGAACCCGTGCGGATAGTTGCCCGGCTTGCCGGGTAGGGTCCCTAGCGGGACTCCGCGCACGAAGCCCCCCAGGGAGTCAGTGGCGGGAACGCAATGAGAACCAGGAACGCCGCCAGCACGACTCGGCACACGAAATCACTTGGCCGGCTCGACTGCCGCCAAATGGTACCCGCCGAACCGTCTTGCGCTCCGTAGGATCGAGAATCGCGCCTCATGGCAGGGCCCCTACTGAACGGTCACCCGCACTTCACTGCTGCTCATCGAATCCCCGTAAGCGTTCGTCGCGAGCACACGATACCAATAGACACCCGGCGAAACGCTGTTCGGTCCGAAGAAACCGGGCAGGTCACTTAGGCCACAACTGAAGCCGCGTGACCAGTGCTCCATGACGTCACCTCGCCGACAGGGCGAGCAGGAGATTGTCCAATTCCCGCGGCTTCAGCTTATAGCCGAACACTGAAGTAACTTCTTTCGACAGGCGGGTGCATTTCTCAGCGAACAACGCGTACTCCTGGTCGCCATGCTCCCATTGGTTAGATACCGCTCCGACGAAGTCCCGCACCTTGCGCAGCCCCTGAACGGCCCTCGAATCATAGATGAAGAATAAGCCTGGAACGTGAAAATGCAAATACTTGGACGCTAGGGATCGTTTCTCCAGGCCGCTGATGTCGCGGAAGAGCTCAGTGGTGTGGCCGTGGACTCTGACCATCACATCCAACGCTTCACGTGTCCCGGGTTGTTTGGACTGGGCCTGGTTGAGCCAACGATCGATGGGCGACCTGATGATGGCCGGAGCTACGTGTCGAATGTAGAAATCATCGCCAGATGTGTCGCGGTCCACCTTGCGTCGTTCAATGGCCGCGGCGTAGGCGCGGCCGATCAGCAGGACTTTGGCGAGTACGACGCCGGCCTCCGTGTGACCCGGATGGCCGCTGCACAGTTGATAGAGCACCTCATTACTGAAGTGCCATGGCGTTGGTTTTCGGGCGGCCTCGATGAGGTGTCGCAAGTTCAAGGGCATGTGTGATCCTCTCAATCGGTCGTCAGGCCGAAGGCGCGACCGCTAAGTGTGTGCCTACACTAGCTGCTTCGAGCGCGCGCCGACGTTTCTTTGGTTCACACTTACCAAAGCAGCACAGCGGCCTATCGAGAATCGCCCATGTGTGTGACGTCTTCTGAGTCTGAGAACGGGACTTCCGTTAACACTTGAGGCCGCTAATACGGCTTATCGTCACGAACGCATGCGATGCACTCAATGCATGCAATGAGTATAGTATGGGCAAAGCAATCGACAAGGGGGAGCCATGGCCAGCCTGACCATTCGCAATATTGAGGACTCGCTAAAGGAGTCCCTGCGCGTCCGAGCCGCGCGTCTCGTCCCACTGCGCCCGCACCCAGGCTTCGACGGCAGCGACCAACAGGACGCCGGCCAACAGGGCACCGGGCAACGAGATTACGATTAGTTTACGAAGGGCCATGCGCGAGGGTGTCAGAAGGATGTTCTCATTGATTGACATTCACTGACCAGGGTGACGGATACTGACGGTTGTGACGTCAGTGAAGGGAACCATTCAGCGGCAGTACCTAATCGGACTAACGGCCGCCGCCATCATCTTGTTCGCTGGGTCCAGCCAGGGCCAGCAGCCTTCGGCCACTCCGGAATTCGTGCCGGGCGAGGTGCTGGTGCAGTTCCGACCTGGAGCAGCCGCGATCGACGTCGCCGAGGCACGAAGTGCCGTCGGTTCGGTCGAGGGCTCTACCCTGCGGGGACCAGACGGCGGCCTGGAGGTACTTTCCACGGACCTTCCGATCGCCGAAGCCATCGAGAACCTCAAGTCGCTCCCCCAAGTGGAGTTCGCTGAACCAAACTGGATTCTTCGCCACTACGAGGTCTCGAACGACCCTTACTACACCAACGGCACCCTGTGGGGTATGTACGGCGACGGCACGACGCCAGCCAACCAGTTTGGCAGTCAGGCCGGCGAGCTCTGGGCTAATGGGTTCACCGGATCCGCCAGCGTCTACGTCGGAGTCATCGACGAGGGCATCGATTTCAACCATCCCGATCTTGCCCAGAATATCTGGACCAATCCGTTCGACGCGGTCGATGGGGTCGACAACGACGGTAATGGTCGGATTGATGACATCCACGGCTGGGACTTCTTCGAGAACAACAACTCCATCTACGACGGCTCCCCTGCGAACTTGAACCTGGACGCGCACGGCACACACGTCTCAGGAACGATCGGAGGGCGAGGGGGAAACGGCATTGGCGTGGCCGGCGTCAACTGGAATGTCACCATCATCAGCGGCAAGTTCCTGGGTCCTAGCGGTGGTTCGATAGCCGCCGCCATCTCCGCGGTGGAGTATTTTACGGACCTGAAAGTGCGGCACGGCCTCAACATCGTGGCCACCAGCAACTCTTGGGGTGGGGGTGCTTATTCGCTGGCCTTGCACCAGGCCATTATCAGGGCGGCCAAGCAGGGGATCTTGTTCATCGCGGCGGCCGGAAACTCCGCGACGGACAACGACACGACCGCGAATTACCCGTCTAACTACGCAACCGATGTCGCCGCCGGCAACGAAACCGCCGCGAGCTATGACGCGGTGATTGCCGTAGCATCGATTACCAGCGCGGGCGCTCTCTCATCGTTCTCCCAATACGGCGCCACCACGGTTGACATCGGCGCGCCAGGAGAAGCCATCACCTCCACAACCCCCCAGAACGGATACAGCTCCTACAACGGCACGTCGATGGCGACGCCGCATGTTACCGGCGCAGCGGCGATCTATAAGGCGATCAACCCGGGGGCGAGCGCGAATGACGTTCGCAACGCCATCTTGTCGCAAGGGATCGCGACCCCGTCGCTCAGCGGCAAGACTGTGACAGGAAAGCGGTTGAATGTCGGCGGTTTCATGCCGGTGGGCAGCACGACGATTGCGATCAACGACGTCTCGGTTACTGAAGGTCATAGTGGCACGACCAACGCCACGTTCACTGTGTCGCTGTCGGTGGCCATCGCGGGCACCGTAACTGTTAACTACGCGACAGCAAACGGTACGGCTACGGCCACAAGCAGTCGCGCGACCTCCGTCGCGAACTCGGCGAGCATCACGATTCCGTCATCCGGGGCAGCGACGCCGTACCCATCCAACATCACGGTTCCCGCCGGACTCGGCAACCTCCAAAAAGTGACGGCAACACTCACCGGCTTTTCGCACACCTTTCCCGGCGATGTCGACGTCCTGCTCGTCGGGCCTAGTGGCCAAAGCGTCATGCTGATGTCCGACGTGAACGGCACCCAAAACCCCCCCCCACGAACGTCACTTTCGTCTTCGACGACACGGGGCCGTCGCTCGGCACCGGCACGCTGGCGTCCGGCACATACAGGCCGACCAACTACGGCGCCGGAGACGTGTGGCCGAGCCCCGCACCCGCGGCGCCTTACGGCACGACGCTCTCGGTATTCAATGGGCTCGATCCCGCCGGCGCCTGGAAGCTGTACGTGGTGGACGATGCGATAGACGATCTCGGGAGTTTCTCTGGCGGATGGTCCGTGACCCTCACGACCCCTGGGCAGACCGGGGACTATCAGGCGGCGTCGGGTACCCTGACTATCGCCGCAGGTCAGACCAGCCAGACCTTGGCAGTGGCGGTCAACGGGGACACGACAGTCGAGACCAACGAGACGTTCGCGGTCAACCTGTCCGGTGCATCCAGTGCCACGATTGGCGACACCCAAGGCATCGGGACGATTGTCGACGACGACAGCGTGCTATTCACGGATCCGACGCTTGTCGCCGGGTCGCCGGCCATAAAAGCCATCCACATCACGGAATTACGGACGCGCGTCAATGCCATTCGTGCCACGAAAGGCCTGACGGCCTACGCGTGGACCGACCCATCGCTGACGGTGGGGGTGACATTCGTCAAAGCCGTACACATCCTCGAACTAAGGACAGCGCTTGCCGCGGCGTACGTGGCGGCCGGCCTCACTCCGCCAAGCTACACAGCGCCGGTCCCCGTGATTGGAACGGTGGTTACTGCAGCCGCCGTCGCGGAGTTACGGGCTGCCGTGATCGCAATCCCATGACCGCCAACGATCGTAGAATTGCGTTCATGTCAATCCTGCGACTCCTCCAGATGGTGCTGCCGATCATCGCGTTCACAGCGTGCGAAGGCGGGACGGGGTCGCCTGTGACGCCTTCCCCCACTCAGCCTGTGCAGATGTCGGGAACCTGGGCCGGAACTATGGACTCTGCAAACTTCCCCCAGCAGTCCGTGTCGCTCCTCCTCACGCAATCGGGCACTACTATCGGAGGCACTTGGGC
>SHUG01000140.1 GCA_009694735.1 Acidobacteriota bacterium
ATCTACTGGACCGACCGCGGGAACCCACCAGAGGGCAACACCGTGAACCGCGCCCCGATCGATGGCCCGCGCACGCGGACCATTCTCGCCGGAGGCTTCAACGAAACAATCGGGATTGCCCTCGACCTCGAGGGCGGACGCATGTTCCTGACCGATCTGCGCGGCAGCGTCTACCGCCTGAAACTCGACGGCTCGGATCGCAAGACGCTGTTCACCGACCAGGGGGCGCTCACGGGCATCGCGCACGCCGACCTGACACGCGTCACGACGACACAACAGCAGTAGCCTCCGGCTTGAGCCGGAGCCCAGCCGCCAGGATCAGCAGCATCCGGCTTGAGCCGGAGAACAAGGGTCCGCCCGACCACCGTCGCCCTGCGGGCTATGGTGGTCAAGAAGGCAGACCCCGATCCGAATCAGCCCGCGGTGGTCACCGTCGCGGTGGCCGTCGCCGGCGCACCCAGGTCGTAAGTGGCGCCGTCGGTCAAGGTCACGGTGAGTGACGAGGTGACGGTGCCGGTGCGAGTGAACCGGAAGGTGCCCAGATCGGGTCCGGTCTCAGGTGCCGTGGCATCAAACGCGACCACCGACACTGTGGGCACCGCATCTGAAATCGTGACCGTGCCCGTCGTTGGCGAGCCCAGCGCATAGAGCGCCACCGAACGTCAGTCTTGTCGACGCCACTCCAAGAGACGCAGCGCGGCCAGACTAGGGCACCAGGATGAACCGAGGGACGTGCGACGGGCGGAGGCTCGTGAAATGGCGCCGGTCGGTCGTGGCAATGGTCTCGATGGACAGCCGCTCGGCGATCGCAACCACCGACGAATCCACGAAACCCAACCTCGGATACTTCGACATCAGCAGGGTCATGCGTCTGAGGTCCTGAGGCAGTAGCCCCTCAACGGTGATGCGCGGTTGAGCGAGCCAGCCGGCCAGCTCAATCACACCGGCCGCCTGCGAGCGCGCCTCGAGCAGATAGGCGGTCTCGCCCAGGATGGTGGCGGGGATGACCAGGTCATCCGCATTCGCCGATAGCATCGCCGTGGCCGGTTCGTGCCATTTGTCGCGACGACAAAACAGCGCATAAAGAATTCCGCTGTCGACCAGAATTGCGCCCGGCACTCAGCCCCTGGCGGGCGGATCGTCGCCGTGGATCTTGAAATTCTTGAATGCCAACTCATCGACCCGCTCAGAGACATCGGGCTCGCCGCTATCGAAGGTCCGCGGCATCCTGAACGGCACCTGGTGCGCTTCGAGGTGCTTCGTCAGCGCATCGCGAACCACCGCGGCGACGGACCGATCGTGGCGTCTGGCGAACTGCTGAACCTGGCGTTCAAGCGATTCGGGCAGGAAAATAGTGGTTCGCTTCATATGACGTATGCTGTCATACAGCATACACCTGGTCAACCCGCCGCGTCTACGTCGGCCCAGGCACTGGCCTGCCCGCCTGGCGCGGCAAACAGATCCGGTTGCACCCGCTCGAACAAGGGCTGCCACGGCGCGGTCGCTTGGGCTGCGCCGAGCAGCAGGGCGATGACGGGCAGGATGCGCGTCACTAGCGCGCCGCCGGCGCGGTAGCGACGCTCGCGAGGAACGCCAGCAGCAGCCGCGAGGTGATTTCCGGTTGCTCCTGCTGCACCCAGTGCCCCGCGCCATCGACCAGATGCACGCCGGTCATGCGCGTGCAGGCCACTTTCTGCATGCGCTCGAGCGCGCCGGGTGTCTGGTAGACACCCCAATCGCTCTTGCCGCCGATGAACATCGAGGGCTGATCGATGGAGCGGCCGGAGAACGTGCCGAGGTCGGCATTCAGGCGTGGCGTTTGGCCGACGCGATACGACTGCAGGCCGCCTTGAAAGCCAGTACGCTCGTACTCGGCGGCGTAGACCCTGAGAGCCGCGTCGGTCAGCCAGCGGTTGGCCTGGATCTCAGCCGCCGACGGCATCTCGGGCGCCACGCTCTGCGCCATCCCCTGGTCGAGGTCCATCACGTAGTAGCGCGGGAGCTTGGCCCACTCCGCCGCCGTTCGCGCCGTGAGCGCAACTGGGGCGTTGACTTTCCAGTCGGCGCTTTTCATGTGGTAATAGGCGCGGAGAAACGCGTGCACGCCCTGCGGCGCCTTCCACATGTTGTCGTTCGCTTCGCGCGTTGAGTAGTAGCGCATGTAGTATTTGCGCGGCGGCGTCAGGCGCGCCAGGTCGTCGTTGATGGTGTCAGGGGCGGCAGCGGCGCGCGGCGGTTGGTCGGCGCTGCCAAACGGCAACGACGGCGGACCGCCGAACGGTGCGCTCATCATGACCACCGATCGGAAGATGTCGGGACGCACCACGGCGCACCAACCGGCAATGCCCGAACCCACGTCGTGGCCCACCACCGCGGCCAACGACCGATAGCCGAAGGCCGACACCAACGCCACCATGTCAGTCACGCGGTTGAACGTTCGAAACGGCATCAGGTCATCGTCAAAGGACACGTCCGCGCCGCCAGTGCGGCCGTAGCCGCGCAGGTCGGGCGCGAAGACGTGGTAGCCCGCCGCGGCCAGTTGCGGCATCACCTGGCGCCAGCTGTAGGCCAGTTCCGGGAACCCGTGGATCAGCAACACTGCCGGCCGGTTGCGGCTCTCGAATCCCGCTTCGAGCACGTGCACGCGGATGCCGTTGACATTGTCGATCAGGCGCGAGCGAATGCCGGGTGGCAGCACCTCTGAATCGTATGGCCCCGGCTCCCGCTGCGCCACGCCGGCCGAGCGCGCGAACGACGGACGCCACACCGCAGCCGCCGCGGTGGCGGTCATGACCCCTTGCACGAATCGACGACGAGTGTGGCGCAGTGACATGACCGGCAGTGTAACGCTTGACTCGCGCTATCGGCGCGCGGATGTGCATTGTGACGCGTGCGGAGGCATCTCCTGTCGAAGGTGTTGTCGCCGACTGCTACAATTCTCTGTTCCGTATGATGCGCACATCCTGTCTTGTAACCATTTGTCTTTGCCTTATGGCCGGCGCAGCGGCGGCGCAGCCGGTTGCCAAGGGTGGCGGTCACGCTAACGGCCCACTGGCGCCCGTGGCACCGGAGACCATTACGCGCGACGACCAAGGGCAAGCCACGGTGCGCACCATGCCTCTGCCCGCGCCCATGGTCTTCGACGGCCGGCTGGACGAGGCGTTCTACCGCGACGTGAAGCCGTTTGGTGACTTTATTCAGCAGGATCCCATCGAGGGGGCGGCGGCCACCGACAAGACCGAAGTCTGGGTCTTCTTCGATGAGGTCAATCTCTACGTCGCTGCGCGGTTGTGGGAGAGCGAACCCGGCCGCCGCGTCGCCAACGAGATGCGCCGCGACTCGTTCAACCTGTATAACAACGATCACTTCGGCGTCACCCTGGACACGTTCCACGACCGGCGCAACGGCTACGGCTTCAACGCCAACTCACTTGGCGGCCTGTCCGATTCGCAGGTGATCAACGAACAGCCCAATCCCAATTGGAACACGCTGTGGGACGCGCGAACCGCCGACTTCGACGGCGGCTGGAGCGTTGAGATCCAGATTCCGTTCCGTTCGATCCGGTTCAAGGAGGGTGGCGACACCTGGGGGGTTAATTTTCGCAGGCTCACCCGCTGGAACAACGAGAGTACATTCCTGACCGCGGTGCCGCAGTCATGGGGACGCCGCGGCATGGCCAAAGTGTCGTCGAACGGCACCATGGTTGGCCTCGAGACGCCGTCGAAGCAGCGCAACCTGGATGTCAAGCCCTACGCGCTGGGGTCGGTGGCCACCAATCGGTTGGCTACCCCGCCCGTGGTCAACGACCGCGATGCGAATTTCGGCGTCGACGCCAAGTGGGCGATCTCGCAATCACTGGTGGCCGACCTCACCTACAACACCGACTTCGCGCAGGTCGAAGATGACGAGGCGCAAGTCAACCTGACGCGGTTCAGCCTGTTCTTTCCGGAGAAGCGCGAGTTCTTTCTCGAGGGGGCTGATTACTTTGCGTTCGGCGCCGCGAACGCCGGGGGTGGCGGCGGTGGGGGTAGTCCAGGCGGCGGTGGGGGTGGTGGTGGTTTCTTCAATAATCCCGCGCCCCTGATCTTCTACAGCCGGCGCATCGGCCTCTCGAATGGCAGGGCGGTGCCGATTCTTGGCGGCGGCCGGCTGCTCGGACGTGGTGGCGGGTTTCAGTTTGGCGCGCTGCAGATGCGGTCGGAGGACGACCCCGTTGCCGGAGCCCTTGCCAGCGACTTCTCGGTGCTGCGAGTGAATCGCGACATCTTCCGCCGCAGCCGCATCGGCGCGATCGCGACGCGGCGCGCTCCCGGTGCGGCAGCTGGTGTGGCCGACAACTATGCGTATGGCGCGGATGCGGCGTTCAATTTTTTCTCCGACCTCTCAGTTACGGGATATTGGGCCAAGACCGAGACGCCAGGTGCACCCGCACTCGACACGAGCTATCGCGGCGCCATCAACTGGAACGCTGACCGTACTGGTTTGCAGCTCGAACACTTGTACGTGGGCGACCGCTTCAACCCGGAAATCGGCTTGGTTCGGCGGTCCGCGTTTCGTCGCTCCTATGGCCATGGCCGGTTCAGCCCACGACCGACTAACCTCCGCGGCGTTCGCCGGCTGACCTTTGAAGGCAGCGCGGACTACTTCGAGAACACGTCCGGCGCCGTCGAGTCGCGTGAACTGCAGGGCACGTTCCGCGCCGAACTGAACACCAGCGACCAGGTCGGCCTCGAATACTCCGATTCGTTTGAGGCTCTCACCAGGCCGTTTGTCATCGCTCCGGGTGTCACCATTCCCGCTGGCGGTTACCAGTTCCGTCAGGCCAAGGCCACCTGGTTCATGTCGGCCTCGCGCCGGGTCTCGGGCTTTGCGAGCGTAAGCGCCGGCGAGTTCTACGGCGGCACGTTGCGGGAGCTGTCGTGGCGCGGACGGCTTGAGGTGTCGCCGCAGTTGTCGATCGAGCCGCAGCTCTCGCTCAACCATATGGACACACCGTACGGCGTGGGTAACACCAGCGTGATCGGATCGCGCGCCACCTACACCCTGACGCCCCGCATGTTCGTGGGCGCGCTGCTGCAGTACCAGTCGGCCACCAAGGCCGTGAGCGCCAACGTGCGGTTCCGCTGGGAGTATCAGCCCGGCAGCGAGTTGTTCGTGGTCTACAGCGACGCGCGCGACACCGACGAGGCGGGCTTCCCGCCGCCCATCCTCAACCGCAGTGTCGTGGTCAAGCTCACCAAGCTGCTGCGCTTCTGATCAGGCCACCGTCGATCACCGCGAACCGGGCTTCTTGGCGCCGCCGGCCTTCGCTTCTTCGGCGCGGGCACCGGCGAGAATGCCTTCCATCGCGTAGTTGCCCTCGTGGCAGGCGTACTCGTAGATCAGGCCGGTGGCCTTTTTGAGGCGAATCATGAACGTGTACGGCTTGGTCCACGTCTTGGGATCCTCAACCGTGATTTCCCAATTGACGTAGTCGGGACTGACACGGGTGTAGCGCTCGGTCAGCTTCACGTCAGGCGTCGAACCCTGAAAGCCGTTGATGAAGTTGGTGGACTCGACGACCAATGAATCGCCTTCCCAGCGGCCGCGCGGGTCGCCATGGAGCTGGCGGATGCGTGCCGGCAGGTGCGACCCCGGCGTCATGGGCACGACCCGGGCATCGTGGATCATCTCCTGCAACAGCACGGTCGTCGCGGGTGACTGGATGATTTGGATGTAGCTGTTGTAGTTGGCGCCTGTGCGCGGCGCGCCGTACGAGATGCACCGCTCCGAGAGTGGCCGGTCTTCAGGGCCGTCGGAGGGACCGCGCCCCCGGGCGGCGCGCGCGCGGGCCGCCTCGGCGCGCCGGGCCTGGGCCTCGGCGGTCAGCGCGGGAAGCTGTCCGTCCGGCGGGTCGGTGATGAGCGACGTGCGGTTGTCCCACTCGCGGTCGGCCATCCAGAACTGGTTGTAGTTGCCGGTGGTCGGGTCATACGACACCTGCGCAAAGGCGCCCTTGTCCTTGGCGTTGAGCATCAACTGGACGAAGTTGCCGAAAATCGCATCGCCGCCCTGGTCAACGAACTGCGTGGCCATCTTCTTCAGGTCGTCGAGCTCGGCGTCGGTCAGCGCGGCCTTGTCCTTCCACTGCGTCGGGCGGGCCATTGGGGTCACGCTGTTGTTGCCCCATACGCCTTGCAAGTCGGGACGCCCGTCTGGCGTCCGCGGCACCTTCCAGCCCGCCGGCGCCTGCGCCGTGAGCGACACGCCCACCAACGAGCCGGCCGCCAGGGTAACCGCGACGAGAACGGCATGAAGGTTTCTCATGCGGCGAATGATATCCTCCCCGCAGCTAGGAGGTCGAGCAATGTTTAGCCGTCGCAAACCCCAAGTCCCAACCGGGCCCCCATCGCGGCAACCGCGCTGGGGTGGAAGCCTCACGCCCCTTCTGTTGGCCGCTCTCGTCGGAGCGATTCTGCTGACGACCAGCGGCCAAGTCCGCGCGCATCACGCCTTTTCGGCCGAGTTCGATGCCAAGGCCCCCGTCACGTTGAAGGGCCCGGTCACCAAGGTCGAGTGGATCAACCCGCATGCGTGGATCCACATGGAGGTCACCAAGCCCGACGGCAAGAAAGAAATCTGGATGGTCGAGGGCGGCACGCCCAACACCCTGCAGCGCGGCGGCATCTCGCGCGACTCGATCACGATCGGCAGCCCGATCGTCGTCGCCGGCTTCCGCGCCAAGGACGGCCGGCTGCGCGCCAACGGCCGCGACATCACGTTCCCCGACGGCCGCACGCTGTTCATGGGCTCGTCTGGTACCGGCGCGCCCAAGGATGGCCGCGACCCGAACGACAAAACCAAGCCGAAGGGACCGTCGTGATGACCCACGGCGCGCGCGTCGCGTCGGCCGTGCTCAGCGCCCTGATCCTGGGATCGGCCCTGGCCGCGTGTGCGCCGGCCGCACCAGCGGCGTA
>SHUG01000141.1 GCA_009694735.1 Acidobacteriota bacterium
CCGGGTGGCATCCACGGGATTATGCGCCAAACCAAATCCCGAATCCTCGGTCGTGGTGCCGAACGCGAACTCGTGGAGGTTGGTCTTGCCGACAAACACCGCGCCAGCCTGGCGCAACCGCGCGGTGACGACGGCATCTTCGGTGGCCACGTGATCCGCCCGCACCAGCGACCCCGCGCTGGTGCGCACACCCTTCAGGTCGATCAGGTCCTTCAACGACATCGGTATGCCGTGCAGCGGCCCGCGGTAACGGCCGCCGGCGATGTCGCGGTCGGCGGCTCGTGCCATCGCGAGCGCTTCATCCGCCATGACGGTGATGAACGCGTTCAGCTTCGGGTTGAGCGCCTCGATCTGCGAGAGGCACTCTTCGGTCAGCTTCTCAGACTTGACCTCGCCCCTGGCGAGACGCGGTGCGACCTCGGCGATGGTCATTTGCTGTCCGGCCGATCGCTGGGCCCACCTTGGCCCTTCGACAAGCTCTGGGGCACCCCGAGCGGCGTCGAGGGGTGAGCGAGGTCGAAGGCGATATTCTTGTCCGCGTCGTCATTCCAGTCGGCGGAGCGCAGGCGCTCGGTCGCCTGGGCGAGTCCTTCGAGCGGGGGAATCAACTCGGGAAAGCCGCGCTTCAAGACGTCCGCTTGCGCCCACTCCAGCCATTCACCAACGGTCATGATTGGATTCCATGGTGATCATCATGCCATTGGACGGTGGCGCCGTGGCGAGGGAAGCGGCGGTAAGCTGTGTTCGTGAGGCACACCAAGATCATCGCCACCATCGGCCCGGCCAGCAGTGAGCCGCGCCTTCTCGACGAGCTGATTGCCGCCGGTGTCGACATCGTCCGCCTGAACTTCTCTCACGGGACGCAGGCCGACCACGCCGAGAAGTTTCACATGATTCGGGAAGCCGCGAAGCGGGCCAAGCGCCATGTTGCCATCCTGCAAGACCTGAGCGGACCCAAGATCCGCATTGGCCGCCTCGACGGCGGGCGTCCGATCATGCTCGACCGCGGTGCCCCTCTCGTCGTCGCCATCGGCGATGCCATCGGCGGTCCGGGCCGCGTGTTCACCAACTACGCCGAACTCGCGCTGAGGGTCGCGAAGGGCGATCACCTGCTGATCGACGACGGCAAGATCGAGCTGGTAGTGGAGTCGGCGTCGCCGGGAGAAATCCACACCCGGGTGATCGATGGCGGCGAACTGGGCGAACACAAGGGCATCAATGCCCCGCACGTGCCGCTGCGGTCCGAGATGACGGAGAAAGACCGCCGCGACCTGGCGTTCGGGCTGGCGCTGGGCGTCGACATGGTGGCGCTCAGCTTCGTCCAGGCGGCCGCCGACATTACGCGCGCTCGAACGGCGATGGTCGAAGCGGGCCGCCCCAAGGTGCCGATCATTGCCAAGCTCGAGCGGCCGGAGGCGATCGACCATCTCGACGAGATCCTGGACGCGAGTGACGCGGTGATGGTGGCCCGGGGGGACCTGGGCCTGGAGATTCCGTTGGAGCGGGTGCCGCGCGTGCAGAAAGAGATTCTCCGCAAGGCGCAGGCGCGGTCGGTGCCGGCGATTGTCGCCACGCAGGTGCTCGAGTCGATGCGCACGGAGCCGCGCCCGACGCGGGCCGAGGCCAGCGACGCGGCCGGCGCCGTGGACGGGGGCGCCGACGCCATCATGCTGTCGGGAGAGACCGCGACCGGCCGTTATCCGGTGCGTTCGGTCGAGGTGCTCGACGCGATCATCCGCGACGCCGAGTCGATGACTCAGCCCGGCATCGCTCGCGCGGACGACCTGCCGAACGTGGATCACACTCGCGCCTTGAGCGAGGCGGCGGTCACGCTCGCACGCCGCTCGGGCGCCCACGCGATTGTCGCCGTCACCCGCGAGGGGCAGACGGCCCGGCTGCTCTCAACGGCGCGGCCGCAGGCCATCATCCTGGCGGCGACCGACAACGAAGAAGTGGCGCGGCGGTTGAACCTGTGGCGCGGCGTCGTGCCGATGGTGTGTGACCTCCATGGCGACATCGAGGAAGTCATCACCCGCGTGGTGGACGGCGCCGTGAAGCGTTCGAGCGCGCCGGAGAATGCCACGCTCGTGTTCGTGAACACCGCCACCGATCTCGACCGGGGCGGCTCGAACTTCGTGCGAATCAGACGGGTGTAGGCTCGGCGGCTGCGCCGCCTCGTAGGGCTCGGCGCTTCGCGCCTCGTGGGGCTCGCGCCTTCCGGCGCTCGTAGGGCTCGCGCGCTCCGCGCGCTCGTAGGGAAACGCATTTCCCCACGCCCGCAGGGCGCCCCACGAGCGCCGGAAGGCGCGAGCCCTACAAGACGGCGAAGCCGTCGAGCCCAACGAGGGGCGAAGCCCCGAGCCTTCAGATTGTTGCGGCATCATGAACTAGTGCGCCGCGCGCAAACCTGTCCGGCGCGAAGATTCCCACATCGAACATCTCTGACCGCCCCAGACGCACCAACTCGCTCACGATTTTGCCGGTGGCCGGCGACATCATCAGTCCGTGCCCGCTGAAACCGTTTGCGAAGATGAAGCCAGACAAATCGGGATGGGGCCCGAGCACCGGGTTATGGTCGGGCGTCATCTCGTACAGCCCGGACCAGCCGTGCACGTCGGTGACATCACGCAGTTGCGGTACTCGGTTGACCATCGCGGGATAGAAATCCTTCTGCCACCTCGCCTCGTCGGCCGCGAAGTTCTCTCCAATCTCCTCGCGCCAATTCGTGAAGGCCAGGATGATCTTGTCCGGCCCACCCGGCTCGCTCGCATCGTCGTGCCGCCAGTGCACACCGCCGGGATCGATCAGCATGGGGAAGCGGTACGGCCAGTGGTGCGGCAAAGTGCACCGAAACAGTATCTGGCGCAGCGGCTCGACCGGCACCTTCAGGCCGGTGAGAGCGGCGACCCGGCCAGCCCATGGGCCGGCGGCGTTGACCACGATCGGCGCCGTGATGCGTGTGCCAGCGGCCACGCGGACGCCGGTGACCGCGCCCTGCGCGTGCTCGATGGCGGTCACCTCATCGACCATGAACTCCGCGCCGGCCAACTCCGCACCGGCGCGAAAGCCGGCGAGCACCTCGCGCGGATTCGCGTAGCCATCTTCTTCGCCGAGTACGCCGAACAGGATGTCGTCGAGCATCACGTCGGGCAACATCCGCCGCAACTCGTCGACCGCCACCATGCGTACCACGGCGCCGGCGTGCTTTTCCTCGTGGTAGCGTTTCGTCAGCGCCGTGGAGGTGGCGCCGTTGGCCAGGAACAAGTAGCCGCGCTGGCGGAACCACGCGTGCGGACGCTTCATCGGCGTACCGAGGGTCTGGTCGAATTTCTTCCAGAGCGCGACGCTAAACTGCACCATCTGCACGGTGACCGGGGTGCAGAACTGCTGGCGAATGCCGCCCATGGCGAGGTACGACGAGGCGCGCTGGTAACTTGGATCGCGTTCGATCACGAGGATGCGGCCCGTGAAGCCGTCTTGCCGCAAGTGCCAGGCGGCGCTGCAGCCGACGACGCCGCCACCGACGATCACGATGTCAGCGCGTTCGCTCATACGCCGCGGATTCTAATCAACACAGCCACAGATTGGACACAGATTAATCACCGAATCGATCTGACGGCTGCGACGTGCGCGGACGAACGATGCCGAGATTGGTGGCGACGCCGTGCTGTGCGAGGTATTCTCGGAGATCCCCCATGACGCTCATCGAGTGCCTCGCCGCTGTTACGCCGCCTGCTGTTCGGCAGCGCGGCGCGGGTTACATCAAGCAGGTCGGCGGTATGCTGGGCGGCATCTCCGGCGTGACGGCCGAAGTCCGCGGCTCTGAGGACTACGACGTCAACTTGCGGCTCGCCGCCGACGAACTGCAGGTGTCCTGCACCTGTCCGTACTTCTTCGATCGCGGCGCGGTCTGCAAGCACATCTGGGTCGTTGCGCTCGCGGCGACCGGTCGCGGCTGGTTCAGCAACCTGCGCGAGAACCTTGGCGTCACCGTCGATCTGGATGGCGGGGAGTTCGATGATGGTCTGATGGATGAGTTCCCGGCCATCCCGATTCCTGTCGCGCGCCCTCCTGGTGCGCGCGCCAGCCAGAGGCGGCCCGAGGCATGGGAATCTGTCCTGGCCAGCGTGATTCCAGCGCCTCGCCCGCCAATCGCCGCGGTCCTGCCGGGCGCCGAGCTGCTTTACGTCATTCTGGCGCCGCTTCAGGCGACCCTCGACGAGTTGCCGCTGCATCTCGAGCGCCGCGAGCGCAAGCGCGACGGCAGATGGGGAAAACCGCAGCCGGCGCGGTTGACATCCGACATGCTGGGCACGTTGCCCGATCCCGAGGACCGCTGGGCGCTGGCCCTCATGCACGGGAACTCACCCTACGCGCGCAGCGCCTGGGCGGCTGGTTATGGCGCGACCATTCCGATCGGCGCCAACTTCCTCAAGAGGCCACTGGTTGAACTGGTGATGCCGAGGTTGTGCGCGACCGGCCGTGTGCGATTGCGGCAGGCTCAGGCCAACCTGTTGCCTTTGACGCGGTCCGACGTCGACGTGCCTCTCGTCTGGGACGATGGGCCGCCGTGGCGCTTTCACCTGACCATTACGGGTGGCCGCGACACCGCTTATCGGGTGGCCGGTGGATTGGTTCGTGACGGCCACCGACTGCCGCTGGCGCAGTGCGCGCTGCTGATGGACGGCCTGGTCGTGGCAGATGGCGTCGCGGCCCGGTTTGACATGGCCGCTGGTGCGGCGTGGATCGCGCAGCTGCGTTCGCGTGAGGACGTCACCGTTCCCGGCAGCGTGCATCGCGGACTTCGTGAGGCCGTCATGCGGTCTGGTGTCCAAAACGTCGAGTTGCCTGCCGACCTGACGTGGGAGAGCCGGCGCGTCGTGCCGCGCCCACGGCTGATGGTCGGTCGACCTGGCCGTTACAACGGCGCGTGTCCGCTGCTGTTGGAGTTTGACTATGAGAACACGATTGCTCCGCACGACGGTGGCCGGACCCTGCTTTCGGATTCGGGAGATGTAATGTATCCGCGCGACGGCGCGATCGAACAGGCCGCACTGGCGCGACTCAAGCAGTTGGGTGCCTCCGGCATCGAGCCGCACTACTTGCATCAACAGCCGGCCATCCACCAGCGGCGGCTTCCCCCACTGGTTCACGCGCTGGTCTCGGACGGGTGGCACGTCGAAGCCGAAGGGGTGCGTTATCGGACGGTGGCGGCTCCCCGGCTCCACATCAGAACCGGTATCGACTGGTTCGAGCTGGATGCCGTCAGCGAAGACGGGGTCGCATTCGATCTGCCGGCCGTCTTGAAAGCCATCGCCAAGGGGCAACGGACCATCACGCTGGACGATGGGTCGGTGGGCCTGCTGCCGGAGGAGTGGCTGGCCAGCGTGGCGCCGGTCGTGTCGCTGGCGGATCGGTCGGCCGACGGGGTGCGGTTTCGCCCGTCGCAGGCCGGACTGGTCGAGGCGCTGTTGGCCGGACAACCGGCGGTCGATTGGGACGAGGGCTTCGTCAAGGCCCGCGAACGGCTGCAACACTTTTCCGGTCTCCAACCAGACGATGCACCGGCGACGTTCGTCGGCCAACTCCGCGGCTACCAGCGGGAGGCCCTCGGATGGCTGCGTTTTCTCCGGGAGTTCGGCTTTGGCGGCTGCCTCGCCGACGACATGGGTCTCGGCAAGACCGTCGTCGTGCTGGCGCTGCTCGAAGCGCGACGCGTCGAGCGCGACCGTGAACGACGCCCGTCGCTGGTGGTCTTGCCGCGGTCGCTGGTCTTCAATTGGACGAGTGAAGCCGCGCGCTTCGCGCCGGCGTTACGCGTGCTCGACTTCGCCGGTGCCGATCGACACACGGTCGCCGGCGGTTTGCCAGACGCCGACGTGGTGCTGACGACCTACGGCACGTTGCGGCGGGATGTCGCGCGCCTCCAGTCGCAGCGGTTCGATTATGTGATCCTGGACGAGGCCCAGGCGATCAAGAACGAGAGTACCGCCACCGCCAAGGCGGTCCGCCTGCTGCAGGGCGATCACCGCCTGGCGCTGACCGGGACGCCGGTCGAGAATCACCTGGGCGAGCTATTCAGCCTGTTCGAGTTCCTGAATCCTGGCCTGTTGGGTACGGGACGGCTGTTCGACCGTCCCCGCGGCACGACCGCGGAGGCCGAGCGCGCCCACGTTGAGAAGGTCGCCCGTGGGTTGCGGCCCTTCATCCTCCGGCGGACCAAGGATCAAGTGGCACCGGAACTGCCGCCGCGCACGGAAGAGACCCTCTACTGCGAACTGGATACCAAGGGGCGCGCGCTCTACAACGAGCTCCGCGACCACTATCGTCGCGTGCTGCTGCGCAAGATCGATCGGGAGGGTGTGGCGCGGTCCCGGTTCGCCATCCTCGAAGCCTTATTGCGATTGCGACAAGCGGCGTGTCATCCCGGCTTGCTGCCTAAGGCAGCCGCCGGGACATCGTCCGCGAAGTTCGACGTGCTGTTGACCCGGCTCGATGAGCTGGCCGCCGAGGGCCGCAAGGCGCTCGTGTTCTCGCAGTTCACCAGCCTGCTCGCGTTACTGCGGCTTCGGCTGGATGCCGCGGGCCGCGTCTACGAGTACCTGGACGGCGACACGCGCGACCGGTCGGCGCCGGTCGCCCGTTTTCAGAACGACCCGGCGTGCGGGCTGTTCCTGATCAGCCTGAAGGCGGGCGGTGTCGGCCTGAACCTCACCGCGGCCGAGAACGTGTTCCTGCTCGATCCCTGGTGGAACCCGGCCGTCGAGATGCAGGCGATCGACCGGACGCACCGGATCGGCCAGACCAAGCCGGTGTTCGCCTATCGATTGGTGGCTCGCGATACGGTCGAGGAACGCATTCTTGAACTGCAAGCCCACAAGCGCGCCTTGGCGGATGCCATCATGGATGCGGGCGAGGGCGGGCTTCGTGGACTGAAGCGCGA
>SHUG01000142.1 GCA_009694735.1 Acidobacteriota bacterium
GCGGGTTGATCGGCTTTCGATCGCAATTCCTGACCGAGACCAAAGGCACCGGCATCATGAACCACCTGTTTGCCGGGTGGGAGCCATGGCACGGACCGATCCCGTCGCGTGCGACCGGCGCGCTGGTGTCCGATCGGGCCGGCGTCACCACGGCTTATGCGCTGGCGAATCTGCAGGAGCGCGGCGTGATCCAGATCGAGCCTGGCACACCGGTCTACGAGGGGATGCTGATCGGCGAGAACTCGCGCGAAAACGATCTCGACGTCAACGTCTGCAAGGAAAAGAAGCAGACCAACATGCGGGCGTCATCGGCGGACGAAGCCATCCGACTCGTCCCACCACACATCATGGGTCTCGAACAGGCCATCGAATTCATCAACGACGATGAGCTCGTCGAGGTGACGCCGAAGAACATCCGCCTGCGGAAGCGCGTTTTGGCGAGCAATTTCCGTCCCAAAAAGAACACCGAATAAACGTCGACATCCGTTGACAAGTTCCCCCGGTGGGCGTTATTCATACGTCCATATGAATTCGCCTGAATTCTCCCGGGTGAGCTGTACCTGTCGTTAGGCGCGTCCGGCCTTTCCAGGGGCGCGCCCATCTCCTGTTTTTCCTCGGCGTTCGGATGTTTCCTTGTTCACGGAGGCTTGGCATGAATGTCTTGAAGTTGGTCGGAGGTTTGGCTCTGGGTTTAGTTCTTCTAGCGCCGGCTCCCGTCTCGGCACAGTTGGGAACCGGCGACTTACGCGGCAAGGTGATGGACCAGCAGGGCGCGGTCCTGCCCGGCGTTACGGTGCTCGCGACGAACCAGGCGTCGGGGCAGTATCGCGAAACGCTCAGCAGCACCGACGGCACGTTCTCGATGATCGCGCTTACGCCCGGCTTGTACGAAGTGACGGCAAGCCTGTCGGGCTTCAAGAAGTACGCGCGCCGGGAAGTGCGCGTCGAGGTCGGCAAGGCGTTTTCGATCGACGTCCAATTACAGGTCGGCGGCATCGAGGAACAGGTCATCGTGACGGCGGAAACGCCGCTCGTCGACACCTCGTCGAAGCAGATCGGCGGCGTCGTGACCTCGCAGGAGCTCAACGACATCCCGTCGATCAACCGCAACTTCACCACCTACCTGGGCACGCTGCCCGGCGTGACGGCGTTCATCTCGACCGACTCGTTCGGCGCGGACTCCATCCGCATCAACGGCCAGGGCACGCAGAACGTCAACTACACGCTCGACGGCGCCGGCAACAACGACACGTTCAACGGCGGCAACGGCGGCGCGCAGGCCCGCACGCCGGTTGAAGCCGTGCAGGAGTTCCAACTCCTGACCAGCCAGTTCGACGCCGAATTCGGCGCCTCGTCTGGCGGCGTCGTCAACGCGGTGTCGAAGTCGGGCTCCAACAATTTCCGCGGCGTGATGTTCTACTTCAACGCCAACCAGGACATGACGGCGCAGAACTACTTCGCCGCCAAGCAGAACCTGAAGAAGGCCGACGCCAAGCAAATGCAGTTTGGCGGCAACATCGGCGGTCCGATCATCAAGGACAAGCTCCACTTCTTCGCCAATCTCGAGCGCATCGATCAGAACCGCGGCGTGACGATCAACATCCCGGCGCGCCCCGAGCTCAACTTCAGCGACTCCACCCACGACAACGTCTGGAACTGGATGGGCCGTATCGACCACCAGATCAATGGCAACAATACGTGGGCGGTCCGCTACCTGCGCGAGACCTCGCCGCAGTCGAACCAGTTCCCGGGCGTCACCACCTGGACCAAGTCGCGCGCCGAGATGGAAACCGATACCGACTATTCATTCGTCGGATCGCTCAACTCGGTGATCAAGAACACCCGGGTGAATTCCCTGAAGCTGTCGTACACCAAGGAAGACGTGTTTTTCGGGAATCCTGGCTACTTCGATAAAGGGGATCAGGTCTCGCTGGGACCAAGCCTGAACTTCCAGACTCATACCGACGGCTTCAGCACCCGCGCCAACCGGCGCATGGATCCGGCCTATCAGCTGGACGAGTCCTTCGCGTGGTTCCTGCCCGGCAAGAAGGGCGATCACGACCTGAAGTTCGGGGCCAGCATTGTCCACACGCCGCTGCACATTTTCGACGCCAGCACGCAGAACGGGACGTTTGGCTTCTCGTCGACCGACCTGGATTTCAATCCCGCCAACCCGCGCACCTATCCCGATCGGTTGACGATCCGCGTGCCGGCGCCGTCGGACTTCATTGTCAAGGGCACCTATTACGGCGTCTTCGCGCAGGACAAGTGGAAGATTAACAACCGCCTGACCGCCAGCGTCGGCATCCGTTGGGACGCCGAGCTCCTGCCGATCGATGAGAAGAACAATCCGCGGTTCGCCAGCGCGGACGCCTCTCCGAAAGACATGAACAACTTCGCGCCACGTCTCGGCCTGACGTGGGCGCTCAACGACGAAGGCACGTCCGTGATTCGCGGCGGGTATGGCCTGTTCTACCAGAAGACGCCGTTCACGTTCCTGACCGGCGTCGTGTCGTCCGGCGTGTTCTCGAATTCGTTCACGGTCAGCTTCCCGGCCAACAACATCGATCCGGGCCCGTCGCAAGGCCTCCTGCCGACCGATCCGTTCCTGGTCAACGGGCCGGTCGTCAACCGCGCGCTGCTGAACGCGAGGTTCCCTGCCGGGACGCTGCAGAAGAACACCGGCACGGTGCAGTTCGACAATCCGGCTCGCAAAGTGCCGTACACCAGACAGGGCAGCATCGGCTACGAGCGGCAGTTGGGCGCGTCCATGGCGGCCAGCGTCGATTACATCCGCAACGACCTCAGGTCGCTGTATCTGCGCCGCGACCTGAACCCGGGCATCCGCGCGACCACGGCGCGCACGGCGGCGGTCACGCGCGTCGATGCGGCGAACTTCACCGCGTCGGTCCTCGAGATCACCAACCTCGGATGGGCGAACTCCAATTCGGTGCAGCTCAGCCTCAACAAGCGCTACAGCCGTGGCCACCAGTACCGTGTGGCCTACACCTGGTCCAACACGTTTGGCAACACGCCGTCGCCGGGCGCAATCGACACTATCTCCACGCAGGTGGGTAACGATCTGCGTCTCGAAGCCGGCGAAGCACGCACGACGCAGGATCGCCCGCACGTGCTGTCGCTCAGTGGCGCCGCGAATATCCCGAAGACGTTCGGATTGCAGTTGAGCGGATCGATGTCGTATCAGAGCGGCTCGCCGTTCACGCTGACCGACAGCACCACCGACGACAACCGCAACGGCGGGTTCGAAGAGCCGCTGCCGGCCGGCACCTATAGCGGCCCGGCGACCAACCCCGATTCGTTCACGGTCGTGAACGAAGGCGGCTTCCGCGGCGCGCGCGGTCCGGATCAGTTCCTGACCAGCATCCGCGCCCGCTATTCGTTCAAGCTGCCGGGCAACCGGTCCCTGCAAGCGTGGGTCGACGTGTTCAACGTCACCAACCGCGCAAACTTCAACACGCCGAGCTCCGATCGGCGCGACGCTGCCACGTTCCTGATCCTGCGCTCGGTGGTCAATCCGACCAGGACGGCGCAGGCGAACATCAGGTTCAGCTTCTAGAATTAACGATGGGCATCGTCCTGCGGGACGATGCCCATCTACTTCCTCGGGGGGCTGAAGCCCCCGCTCTCCAAACGTTGCGGCGATTTAGAACGCGAGTCTTCCCATGACGCGGATCGAGCGCGCTGACTGGTAGGCGTTCGGCTGGGTGTATCTCGGATCCGGCCGTCCTGATGCCGGTAGCCGCGACGACTGGATCGCCAGCGTATCGAACCCGCCAGGCTGGAAGAACGCATCTGCCGGCCGGCTCGCGAAATTGGGAATCACGAGCGCGTCTCGATAGGCGGCAAACGCCATACCGGTCATCGTCTCCTGGTCGAACAGATTGGAGACGTTCACTTGGAGGCTGACCGTCCTGCTGGCGCCGAGCTTGAAGTCGTGGTTGATCAGCAGATCGGCCTGGCTGAACATCGGCGTGCGACCGAGGTCGCCGCGGCCGTTGAAATAGATCGGCACGCCCTGGTAGCTCACCGTGGACGACTGGAGCAGCCCGGACTGCGCCTGGAAGTTCAACCCAAGGCTGGTGCCCCACGGCAACGAGTATGAGCCCTGGAACTTGAACTGGACGGGTCGATCGGTGTTCAGGCGGCCGATCGCTTCCTCCCCCTTCTGGGTGAACGACAGGAACAACGAATCGTAGTAGCGGCTGACGTTCGGGGAGGTGCGGCCGTTTTCGTCCGAGCTCGCGAGTCCGCCATAGTTGCCATACAGACGGCTGAACACGATGCTCGACGTGGCCTGCCAGTTGTGCGAGTAGCGCTTGCGCGCGACAAACTCGAGCCCGTCGTAGGTATTGAGCACCTTCGGCACGGTTGGGTAGTTGCCTTGAATCGGCGTCTTGCCAATGCCGTATCCAGGGTTCCCGATGTTGTAGACCTCGCCACACGTCTGGCTGCCCGGCGCGCAGACGCCGATGTCGTCGATCGTCTGGTCCCAACCTTTGTGGACGTAGCGGAAGCCAACCGCCATGCGCGCGCGCAGTTCACGATCGAGACCGATGGTGTACTCGTGCTTCTGGGTTGGCTCGAGGTTGGGGTCGATCTGGCCGATCACGCTGCCCGGTTCGTTCGAGGTGTGGCGGAAGTTGATCGATTCGATCAACCTGCCGCCGTTGCAGCCGTTTTCACCGTTCGCACCCCTGCAGTCGATCGACTTCCAGTCGAAGCTGTCGAGCGTGTAGTAGTAGCTGACCCACTTTTCACCGCCCCACGCGCCGCGCGGCAACTCGAGCTTCATGGTGTCGAAGAACAACCCGTACGACCCATAGGCCTTCCATTTGCCGTCGCCCGCGATGTCGTAGGCGAACCCGATCCGGGGCGCGATCTTGGAGCCCCACCCGAAATTGACGCCCGGGGCGTTCGGGTTGTACGACGGGATCTCTTCCTTCTCGAGGCGCACGCCGTAGTTCAGCGTCAGCTTGTCGTTGACCGTCCACTGATCCTGCGCGAAGAAACTGAGATTGGTCTCGTGGATGTCGCCGTCGGTGTATTGGCGGGAGGCCACGAAGTACCCGTAGGTGCCGGTCACCGGAACGTTTTGCGTCGTGACCAGCGTCTGGTTCCAGTTGAAGGCAATGTTCACGTTCTGCTGGCCCAGGTCCACGGAATTGCCGATGCGCTCGTACAGCCCGCCGATCTTGAAGGAATGGTCACCCTTCCAGTGCGCGAACCTGGTCACATCCACCGAGAGGTTGAAGCGCTGGTAGTTGTCTGCCACGGTGAACGAATTCGAGTTGTTGTCGGCGAAGCCGTTGACGTTTTGAAACGCCGCCGGCACGTCGAGCAACCCGACGTTCGTGGTGCTGAACGTGCGGCGCGTGCCGTGGTAGTAGTCGCCGCCGGCGCTGTGCAGGCCGTAGCCGAGAAAGCCGACCGTCGCATTGACGTAGGTCTTCGAGGACGCCACCCAGTCGATGATGCCGCTGTACGCGTTCGAGTACTGTTCGCTGAACACCGCGGACCGGGGGTTGAACGTGGCCGCGTTGGCCGTGCTCGTGCGGTTCTGTTCGATGGCCGGAAGCCCGAGGGAGCCCTTCTGGGCCTCGTTGTTACCCGTGAACCGCGCCCGCAACGAGTTGGCGAGCTGCGAGGTCACGTTGTAGTTGCCGGTCTTGTTGTTCGGGGCGCCGTTGTCGAAGGTCTGCGTCGCCGGGAAGGTGCCCGGGGTCACCCACGTCACCGTGCGCTCGGACGGGTAGTCCTGCTGGGCATAGCCGGCGAAGAACCAGACCTTGTCTTTCAAGATCGGTCCTCCAAGCGAAACCACCGCGTCGGATTGATGGCTCAGGTCGCGAGGCCTCTGAATGTACTCGGCGCGTGACGCGTCGGTGGGCACCGACCGTAACTCCCGTCGAATATCGCCGAGCCATTTGTTGTTGGTGTAGTACATCCCCGCGCTGCCGTGGAACTGGTTGCTGCCGGTCTTGGTGACGGCATTGACGACGCCGCCGAGCGCCGCGCGATATTCCGCGTTCCACCCGGACTGCTTGACCTGCACTTCCTCGATGAAATCCTGCACCACGACCTCGGTGCCACTGATGGCCAGGGCCGTGCCGGTTCGGGCGTTGGTGCGATCGACGCCGTCGACCACGAAACGGTTTTCCGAACCGGAGGCGCCGTCAATCATCAAGCCGCCGCCGCGGCTTTCATTGTTGGTGCCGGGAATCTGGGTGAGCACGCTCAGCAGGCCGCGACCTTTTGGGATCAGGGCGATCAATTCGGAGTCCACGCTCGCTGTGACGGCGTTCGCCTTCACGTCGATGATCGGCGACACGGCGGTCACCGATACCGTCTCGGTGAGGCCGGCGAGCTTCATGGTCAAATCGATGGAGAGCTGTTTGCCGAGCGTCACGACCGCGTCGTTCACCAACGCCGGGCCGAACCCCTGGAGGTTCGCGATCACCTGGTATGTTCCTGGCGGCAGGGCGGGGAACCGGTAGTTGCCCTGGGCGTCGGTGACGGAGGTGCTGGCCCCGACCACCGATGGGCTGCGGGCCTCGACGGTCACGCCGGGAAGCACGGCTCCCGATGCGTCCCTGACGACGCCGAGAATAGAGCCCCGCTGCTCCTGAGCGGCCGCCGGCAGGGCCAGCAGCGAAACCGCGAACAACGCCGCGAGTGTGTGTCGGCGCATTTTAGGGTCCATCCTCCAGAAGGGAACAACAAGAACCCGAGACGATCCTTCCCACCTCGGGTCTGGTGGATTAACCCTGTTTGGATGGCCATTCGTCAAGCTATTTGCGTTGTTCGTCCCTCCGAAGCCGGCGCTCGATCACGGCGGCGTCGTTCTACGGAAAAATACCCATCTCGGTGTAGCTGCG
>SHUG01000143.1 GCA_009694735.1 Acidobacteriota bacterium
CAAGGCGCGATCGCGCTGCGAGAGAAACTCGACCGCCTGCTGGTCGGTGATGATGTCGGTGGTCTTGGTGTGCGCGTAAAACACCAGGTTGCGCACGAACACGCGGTAGGTGCCCACCGCCTCTTGCGAGGTCCGCTGCTGCTGCACCAGCCGGGCCATCTGCCGGACGGTATCTTCGCCGCCACTCGACAGGCCGCCGAACTGCAAGGCGGGCAGGGTGACGGCGGCCGCGAGCGCGATCACCACTGGCGCCAGGCGCCACTGGCTCGACAGAGCCACCAGCACGATCACGGCACCCGCCGTCGCGATTACACCAGCGGCCACCTGCGTGAAGATGGGCGCCACGTTGATCAGCAGCGGCTGCACGCGATAGAGCAGCGCGCCCAGCAGGATGAAGAAGGCGCCGCTCAGGAGCGATCCCACCACGACGCCGGTGGCACGGCGCGGCCGCGACCGCACGCCGTCGAACCCGCGCCACTCCTGCGTGCGCTCGACGATCGACGAGGCCAGCAGCAGGGCAAGCGGCGGCAGCACCGGCAGAATGTAGCGCGGCTGCTTGCCGACCGACAGCGAGAAGAACGCGAGCGGCAGCGCCGCCCACAGCAGCAGGCGCAGATCGATGGTGCCGATGTCGCGCCGGCGCCGCACGAACTGGGTGAGCGGTCCCAGCCACACCAGGGCCAGTGGCGTCCAGGGCAGCAGCCCGCCGGCGACGATCGGAAAGTAGAACCACCACGGCCGGGGATCGTTGAAGCGATCGGTGGCGAAGCGCTCGAAGTTATCGCCGATGAAGAAGCCCTGCAAATACTCCGTGCCGTGGCGGAACCACATGACGAGGTACCACGGCACCGCGACGGCGACCATCACGATGAAACCCAGCACGAGGTCGCTCGGCGTCAGGGCGATCGAGCGGCGTTCAATCATCAGCACTGGAACGATCACGATCGCCGGGATGATCAGGCCGACCGGTCCCTTGGTGAGAAAGCCCAGCCCGAGGGCCAGCGCGGCCAACAGCACGAACTTGCGCGGCGATCGTTCCTGTTCGAGGGTGGCGACCAGCGCGGCCCAAATCGCGAGCGAAATGCAGAAGGCCAGCGGCAGATCGGGTAGCGCCATTCGCCCAATCGAGAAGTAGCCAAAGTTGGTGGCGACGATGGCGCCCGCCAGCAGTCCGGTGGACTCGTCGTACCAGCGGCGGCCGGCGGCCGCGGTGACCAGCACCAGGCCCAGCCCGGCCATGGCCGCCCACAGGCGCGCCGCCATCTCGCTCTCGCCGAGCACCAGCGAGGCGGTCGCCGTGAGCCAGTAGTACAGCACCGGCTTCTGGAAGCGCGGCTCGTAGTTGTAATAGGGAGTAATCCAGTCGCCCGATGCCACCATTTCGCGGGCGGCGTCCGCATAGAACGCCTCGTCCGAATCGGTAATGGCCCCACGGCCAAGGCCGGCAAAGAAGGTCAGCGCTGCCAGCAGCAGCAGGGGGAGCGTGATGCGATGCACTTCTGGTATACTACCGGCAGTCTCTTCCGGTTTAACCCCGTTTCGTTCTCGCGGATGCCGCTCCGCTCCTTTCCAGAACCTGACAACCCGAGCCAGACCTTCCTTGGAATAACCTGCATGCCCAGTCACAAGCGTCACGGTCCCCACCGCGGTGGCGGTCATCAGCCCCCACCCCAGCCCGATGTAGCCGCCGAATCGGCCGAACATGCCCTGAACGAGAGCAAGAAGCCAGGGCTCAACATCAACCAGCTGAAGGAGATGAGCATCCAGCATCTCACCCAGGTCGCCAAAGACCTGGAAGTCGCCGGCGCAACGGGCATGCGCAAGCAGGAGCTGATCTTCCAGATCCTGAAAGCCCAGACCGAGCTGAGCGGCTTCATCTTCTCGGAGGGCGTGCTCGAGGTGCTGCCCGACGGCTTCGGTTTCCTCCGCGCGCCCGACTACAACTATCTGCCCGGGCCCGACGACATCTACGTCTCACCGTCACAGATTCGGAAGTTCGACC
Organism: Acidobacteriota bacterium; assembly: GCA_009694735.1. Lineage (GTDB taxonomy): Bacteria > Acidobacteriota > Vicinamibacteria > Vicinamibacterales > UBA2999 > 12-FULL-67-14b. The sequence goes on from SHUG01000143.1 coordinate 2,003, forward strand.
TGCAGACTGGCGATACCGTGTCGGGCCAGATTCGGCCGCCGAAAGAAGGGGAGCGCTACTTCGCCCTGATCAAGGTCGAGGCGGTCAACTTCGAGGCGCCTGACCAGGCGCGCGAGAAGCTGTTCTTCGAGAATCTCACCCCGCTCTATCCCCTCGAACGCATCAAGCTCGAAACCGAAGCCGAGCACCTGTCGGCGCGCGTGATGGACCTGATGACCCCGCTCGGCAAGGGGCAGCGAGGCCTGATCGTCGCGCCGCCCCGCACCGGCAAGACCATGCTGCTGCAGAGCATTGCCCAGTCGGTCGCGAAGAACCACCCCGAGATCTACCTGATCGTGCTGCTGATCGACGAGCGCCCGGAAGAAGTGACCGACATGCAGCGGTCGGTCGACGGCGAAGTGATCTCGTCAACCTTCGACGAACCAGCCCAGCGCCACGTGCAGGTCGCCGAGATGGTGATCGAAAAGGCGAAGCGCCTGGTCGAGCACAAGAAGGATGTGCTGATCCTGCTCGACTCGGTCACCCGCCTCGCCCGCGCCTACAACACGGTGATCCCGGCCTCGGGCAAGGTGCTCTCGGGCGGCCTCGACAGCAACGCCTTGCAGAAGCCGAAACGCTTCTTCGGTGCCGCGCGCAACATCGAAGAGGGCGGCTCGCTGACGATTGTTGCCACCGCGCTCGTCGACACCGGCTCACGCATGGACGACGTGATTTTTGAAGAGTTCAAGGGCACCGGCAACATGGAGATCCACCTGGATCGCAAGCTGTCGGACAAGCGCACGTTCCCGGCCATCGACATTCTCAAGAGCGGCACCCGCAAGGAGGAGTTGCTGCACACCAAGGAAGACCTGAGCCGCATCTACGTCCTCCGCCGCGTGCTCAACCCGCTGTCGCCCGTCGAAGCCATGGAGCTGCTGCTGGATAAGATGGCCAAGACGAAGAACAACGCCGAGTTCCTGTCGGCGATGCAACGGGGATAGTGCCAGAAGGCCGGCACGTAGCGTCCGGCTTTAGCCGGACAACTGGAGACTAATGACGACGACAATCAAAGTTCGAGAAAATGGCTCGCTGCTGGTCGAGGGCGAGGACGTGAAGCTGGTGGACTGGACGGGCGCCGAGTACGTGGTGCCGAAGAAGCCGTTCTCGCTGTGCCGCTGCGGCCAGTCGCAGCAGAAGCCGTTTTGCGATGGCGCGCACAAGACCTGCGGATTCGTGGGGAGCGAAGGCGCGCCGGGACCCAAAGCCAGTCCACCGGCGCCGCCCGAAGGCACCGTGCTCTAGTCGAACCCCGGCAAGAGGCACCGCCCCGTCGGGCAGTGCCTCCCCGTCAGGAAGTGTCGCCCCAACGGCTTAGAGCTTGGGCACCATCCACGGCACGACATACGCCTGCAGCATGGCCAGCACGCCCATCAAGAAGGTCAGCACCAGGCTGTGGACGATCACCTTCGAGAAGATCTCACCCTCGCGGCCGACCGCGCCGACACCGGCGGCGCCGACCGACAAATTCTGCGGGCTGATCATCTTGCCCATCACGCCGGCCGAGCTGTTGGTGGCGGCCATCAGGATGGGGTCAAGTCCCGAGACCTTGGCCGTTGTGGCCTGCAAGGGGCCAAACAGCGTGTTCGACGAGGTGTCGCTGCCGGTCAGGAACACGCCCAGCATGCCGAGCCAGGCCGAGAAGAACGGGAACAGCCATCCCGTTTGCGCCAGCGCCAACGCCATCGACGAGGTCATGCCCGAGTAGTTCATGACCGTGGCAATCGAGAGGATGAAGGCAATGGTGATGATCGGCAGTCGTAACTGCGCCGCGGTCTTCTTGAAGGCGATGCCGAGAATACCCGGCCGCGATCCGGCGATGACCATCGGGATGAGTGCAATGAACGTGGCGAACAGCACCAACGTGCCGGCCGTGGCCATCAGGTCGAGCCGATAGGTCAACGCGTACGGCGACGTCGACGCCACCACCGGCGCTTCGCGTTGCACCAGTGGCGCCGGCTTGCCGTCGACCATGCTGTACGCGCCTGGCCAGCTGAACTCCCACACCGGAAAACGGAACCCTTGCGGATCGATCGACGCAGGTTCGCCGATCCAGGGTTCCGGGCAGAGCCGGTTGCCAATCTGGCCGCAGCGGAGGAGTGCGGTGACGTTGGCGGGCGGTTGCAGCTGGGACATGCCGGCAAAGTTGCCGACCTGGCCAATCAGCACGGTGACGATCAGAATTCCGTACGTGGCATAGGCGCGCCAGACGCGGCTTGGGCCATCGATCGTCGTCTCCACCGGCGCCTGGGTGCCGTCGTTGTAGCTGTCGCGTGGCTGCCAGAACTTCAACAGCAGCGCCACCGATGCCAGCGAGAACAACGCGGCCAGCACATCGGTCAGCTCAGGGCCCACGTAGTTCGAGACGGCGAACTGCCCGATCGCGAAAGTCAGGCCGGCGGTCAGCACGGCAGGGAACACGGCCAGCATGCGACCCCAGCCGGCATACAGCACGACGAGGTACGCCGGAATGATCAGGGAGAAGAACGGCAACTGGCGCCCCACCATGGCCGACAAGGCGCGCGTCGTCGACTGCGTGTCGTGCCCGAGCATGGGCGCGAGCAGGCCGCCGAGTGTCGTCACCGGAATGCCAAGGGAGCCGAAGGCGACCGGCGCCGTGTTGGCGATCAGCGCCAGCACCGCGGCCATGATTGGCTCGAACCCCAGCCCGGCCAACATGGCGGCCGTGATCGCGACTGGCGCCCCAAAGCCGGCGATGCCTTCGATCAGGGCGCCGAAGCAGAAGGCCACCAGCAGGATCTGGATGCGCCGATCGGTGGTGAGCCGGGCCAACGACCGGCGAATGACGTCGAAGTCGCCGCTCTCGACCGACAGGTTGTAGAACATCACCGAGCAGAACACGATCCAGCAGATCGGCCACAGGCCGAAGGCCATACCGTGCGTGGCGGCCGCAATCGTCAAGCCGAGGGGCATGCCCCACACCACCCACGCCAGCACAAAGGCACTGCCGGCGCCGACGATGGCCGACTTCCAGGGCGCGATGCGCAGGACGGCCAGGCAGAGGGCGAGCAGAATCGGCGGAATCGACGCCGCGAGGGCCGACAACAACACGCTGTCGGCGACGGGGCTGTAGGTCTGATGAAAGAGTTCGGCCAAGCAGGAACCTCGGCCGACACTATATCCGGGATCCGGGATCCCGGGATCGGGGATCGGGGGCCCGGGATCCGGCTTGCACTCAAGCTGTCCGGCCTTCCCGCCGGATTCGACTACACGTCCAGTTGAGCGGCGGCGGGGTCGGGCAGGGCCGCCATCAGCGCGCGCAGCTCATCGCCTTCCATCACTTCCTTCTCGAGGAGCCGGCGGGTCACCCGTTCGAGCACTTCCCGTCGGTCGCGCAGAATGCGGCGGGCTTCATTGTGCGCACCGGTGATGATCTGTTTGACCTCGTCGTCGATCACCCGAGCGGTATCGTCGCTGTAGAGGCCGCGTTCGACCGGCATCCCGAGATCGAGAAAACGACTGCGGCGGGGCGGATCGAAGTTGATCGCGCCGAGACGCTCGCTCATGCCCCATTCGGTCACCATGGATCTGGCCAGGTCCGAGACCCGCTGCAGGTCGTTCTGCGCGCCGGTTGAGATCTCGCCGATGGCAATCTCCTCGGCGGCCCGGCCGCCCAGCAGAATGGCCATCTGGTTCAGCAGGTCGCCCTTCTGCATCAGGTAGCGTTCCTCGAGCGGCAACTGCATGGTGTAGCCGAGGGCGCCAAAGCCGCGCGCGACGATCGAGATCTTGTGGACCGGATCCATGTTGGGCAGCACGCTGGCCACGATCGCGTGACCCGACTCGTGGTACGCCACGATCTCGCGCTCCCTGGTGCTCATCACGCGCTTCTTCTCGAGACCCGCCACCAGGCGGTCGATCGCCTCGTCGAAGTCGTGCATCTCCACCGTCTGCGCATCACGGCGGGCGGCGAGCAGCGCGGCTTCGTTGACGAGGTTGGCGAGGTCGGCGCCGGCAAAACCGGCGGTCCGCGCCGCCACCTTCCGCAGATCGACGGCATCGTTGAGCTTCACGTTGCGCACGTGAATCTTCAATACCGCTTCGCGGCCCTTGACGTCGGGCTTGTCGACCAGCACCTGGCGATCGAAGCGGCCGGGCCGCATCAGGGCAGGGTCGAGCACTTCGGGGCGGTTAGTGGCCGCCATGATGATGATGGCCTTGCGCGCGTCGAACCCGTCCATTTCTGACAACAACTGGTTGAGCGTCTGCTCACGTTCCTCGTGGCCGCCGAACGCGCTTTGCTGGCGCGCCTTGCCGATGGCGTCGAGCTCGTCGATGAACACAATGCAGGGCGCCTTGGCTTCGGCCTGCGCGAACATGTCGCGGACGCGCGCGGCGCCGACGCCGACAAACATCTCGACAAACTCCGAGCCGCTCAAACTGAAGAAGGGAACCTTCGCTTCACCCGCGACGGCGCGCGCCAGCAAGGTCTTGCCGGTTCCGGGAGGGCCAACCAGCAGCACGCCCTTGGGAATTTTGCCGCCGAGGTTGGTGTACTTCTTCGGCGTCTTCAAGAACTCGACAATCTCGCGCAGCTCCTGCGCCGCCTCGTCCACCCCGGCCACGTCGGTAAAGGTCGTCTTCACGTCGTCTTCCGCCATCAGCTTGGCCTTGCTGCGGGAGAACGACATGATGCCGCCCTCGGCGCCGCCCATGCGCTT
>SHUG01000144.1 GCA_009694735.1 Acidobacteriota bacterium
ACCCGGTCAGCTCCGCCTGCAGCTTGTAGGTGCCCGCCGGAATCTGGATGCGGTATTCGCCGCGCGCGTTGGTGACCGCGGCGACTTGGACGCCGGTGGCGGTGTTGGTGAGCGTGATCGACGCACCAGGCAGCGCCGACTTCGTGTCGGTGACGCCGTCTGGGCTCGTCTGCACCTCGACCCGCGCCAGCGTCTGGCTGAGAAGCGGCCTGGTCGGCGCTGAGTCTGAGAACGGGACTTCCGTTAACACTTGAGGCCGCTAATACGGCTTATCGTCTTCACCAGCAGTGTCACCAGCAGGAGCGTCGTACCAGCAAGAGCGCGGGTCGCACTTTTCACGTCTGACCTCACTGATCGCTCGAGTCACGAACTAGCCACAGAGGCTCAGAGACACAGAGAACTACGAGTATTTCATCTCGTGATCTGGTGATTTGGTGATCTGAGTTCGCTTTGAACCGGAATGCCCTCGTCCTGTGCGGCCGCCTTCGCCGTCACACACGCGCAGATCACGCACAGAAGCCAGCCGATCCGTTTCGCCATAGTCGTCACCACGAGATGCGCTTGGACACTGTCACCTGCCCGGCGCCGACGGTCACCGACGGCGCGCGCTTCGCCCGGCTGCCGAGAAACATGAGTATCCCGCCGGCAAACGCGACGCTCACACCGGCAGCGCCCAGTTTCTTGTTCACCGCATTGGCCTCCCCGAATTCAGAGAACTCGCCGTTCTTGTTGTTCATGAACGCGTAGAGCCCGACGCCCATCCCGCCCACGAACAATGCCGAGCCGACCCACATGGCGGCTTTTGCGCCGCCCGTTTTCTGCGACTGAGTGTCCGCCTGCTGTGCCGCTTTGGCAATACTCTTTTGCAAATCGCCCGCAAAGCCCGGTGTGCTGAGGCCGCTGACGAGGAGCGCCACTACTACCGTTCGGAAAGCTCTCATCTGGTTCTCCTTTACCAACGGATCTTCGCGCCGACCTGCATCCGCCGCGGCGCGATATACCGGGTGGCGACGCCGAACGCCGACGAGGTGCCAAGGACCGAGCCGACCGATTCGAACTGATCGCTGTTGGTCAGGTTCAGCGCGTCGAGGAACACGTCGAACCTGACGCTTCTTCCAGGCACCGGGAATTCCTTCTGCACGCGCAGGTCCACCAGGTTCACATCGGCCACACGCCTGTCGCCGGTGTGCGATTCCATGTTGATCTGCGGCGCCGCCGGGAACCCGAGGCCGCTCACCCGGACCGCGCGCGAATAAAGCCGCCCCGTCTGGTGCTGCAGGTTGCCGGCGGCCAGGATGCCCCAGGGGAACCGGTACACGAGCTGCACTTTGGCGACCACGGGACGATCGCCGATGAGCCGCCCGTCCGTGTTGACGAAGTCGTTCGGGCCGGCGGCGTCGCGGCCGAACGTGCCGGCCTGACTGCTTTGAGCGCTCGCGGCGCCGAGCCTGGCACTCGAGCCGAGCCGGCCTTCCGCCTTCGACAGCACGAGCGACACGACGCCCTGCCAATTGTGCGACATCCGCTTGGTACCCATGATCGTCACGCCGGTGTAGCGCATGTACATGCCAGCCGGATTCGTCTGCAGGAACACGCGGTCGGCCGCATTGCTCACAAGCCTGTAGACCATGACGGTCTGGCCCGACGCGTCCACGCCGACGTTGTCGACGTAGGGCACCTGGACGTACTGGCCCGCGATGTCCTGCCACGCTCCGTAGTCACTCCCGGACTTGCGTACGTAGTTCACCTGCAGGCCGAAGTTGGTCATCAGTTGCTGTTCGAGCTGGACGATGACCTGATCGCTGTATGCCGACTTGAAATTCGGATCGATACGCAGGCTGGCGGCCTGAAGCGGAACAATGTTCGACCTGTTGCCGGCTGCATCGAGCGCGAAGTTGAACTGCGTCGTGCTCGACTGAACGGCAGGCCTGAACTCGACGGCCTCGAGCGCTTTGTAGTAGCGGCCGTAGTGTGCCTTCACGACGGTTTTGCCCGACTCGTTCACACGGTAGTTGATGCCGACGCGCGGCGAGACCTCGTTCCAGTGATAGACATCGTCGTTGGCCGGCGACATCCGCCCCGTTGGATTGCCGAACGGATCGAGGAACGGCAGCGTCGGAAACATGCCCTTGCTGTAGTCGTACCGGACGCCGAGGTTCACGACGGCGCGACCGACGCGGTAGGTGTCGTCGATGTACGTCCCGACCGACCGCGCGCCGGCACCCTGATGGAAGGGCAACTGCGTGGTCCCCGTCGTGGCCCTGCCCGTCGTGCTGTATGTCAGGAACGTATCGTTCGGACCATTGAGGTTATCGCTGCCGTGCCCGGTGTATTGCAACCCGATCTTCCAATCGTGGCTGCCGCCCAGGAACTTGTCGGTCAGGTGCGAGAGCTTCGTCTGAAAGCCGTACCGCCAGCTCCGGCTCTCGGCCCAATTCGTGATCCCGCCGGTGATGAAGCCCGTGTCCTGATCCTCATACCGGGGCTGCACGCGCGCCTCTCCATCCTTATTGGGATCGTTCGAACTGTGGAGGTAGAAGCCGGAGTACCGCGCCTCGACGAAGGTCTTGTCCGACAGCACGCCCGTGTACACCAGGTTGGGTGTCGGGTTGTCGCCATGATTCATCGCGATCGTGCTCGGCGCCGTGAACGCCGATGCGGTGTCCGGGATGAAGTAGTAGTCGTTGTGATACCCGTGCATCACCTGGTGGCTCGGCGTGATGTTGTAATTGAACTTCCAGAACACACGCCGCGAGTCGTTCAACGCCGGGAACCTGGGATCGACGCCCGGCTGCGAGTCCCAGTCGCGCTGATACTGCAGCGACCCGAAGAACCACAACTTGTCCCTGATGAACGGACCCGAGGCCTGGACCGTCATGTCCCTCCAGGTGTCACGGTGATACGGGCGTCCTTTGTCGAACGCGTCGGTGGTGTTCCGCCCGGTGAGGCCATCGGTCTGCAGATAGAAGTTGGCGTCGCCGTGGAACGCGTTGCCTCCCTGGCGCGTCACGATGTTGAAGACGGCGCCCTGGACGTTGCCGTATTCGGCCGAGGCGCCAAGCTGCAGGACTTCGACTTCCTCGATGGCGTCGGTGTTCGGCCATGGCGTCGCGCTGATGTCGGTGCCATCGATCTGATACGAGTTCTCGTTCGTGCTGTTGCCGAGCGACTGCGCCGACGTGCTCTGTCCGACGTTGGACGTCGCGCTGATGCCGGGCGCGGAGTTGATCAGATCGAAGTACGAGAACCGCCGCACGGGGGCGTTCTGGACCCATTCGCGGTTGTAGCTCGTGCGGACCTCGGACGAGACGAGATCGACGACCGGCGAGGCGCCCGACACGGTCACCGATTCCTCGAGCGAGCCGACCTTCATCGTGATGTTCAGCTCGACGACCGAGCCGACGCCGATCGGAATCGCCTCGCGTTTGATTGTCGCGAAGCCGGTGAGGGTGTACTCCAGGTCATACGTGCCGGGCGGCAGCACCGGAAACCGGTAGACACCAGCGTCAGATGTCACGATGGTCGGCGCGCCGGCCACCCCCGCACCGCGAAGTGTCACGGTGACGCCTGGCAGCACGCTGCCTGACTCATCGACGAGCTTCCCGATGATCTGGCCCGTGGTCCGCTGGGCGGCCGCAGACGTCGCCAGTCCCAGTGCCAACAGAACAACGACAAACGGGCGTTTCATGTGCCCTCCCCCAAGTAACTGAAAGCGCAAATCACGGACTGGTTCGGGGCGCACGACACGGTTCAACGTGAGATGCCGCGACGAACGCCAGGACGATTCCCGTCGGCTGCTGGGGAATTTTCCGGAGACTAGTCCCGAAGCGCGGGAAAGTCAAGGCATCGTATCGCGCATCGTATCGCGCCATGGTAAGTGTTACCGGAGGAAGCATCGCCGCGCCATAAATGGTGTTACCCCAGCGGGTGTGCCCCAGGAGGGCACCCGCGTGGGACCACAGGCGAGGCAGGAGTATCTGGCGCAGATGCGGGACCGCTACGTGCGAGCCTCGCGGCGGGAGAAGGGGCTGATGCTGACCGAGGCGGTGACGGTGACCGGCTATCATCGGAAAGCGATCATTCGCGCCTGGCAGCGGCCGGTCGCCCGGCGGGCCCGTGGGCCGCGGCGCGGCCGCCCCACGCGCTATGGGCCCGTCGTGGTGCGCGCGCTGCGCGCGGTCTGGGAGGCGGCGGGCTATCCCTGGTCGCTGCTTCTGAAAGCGCTGCTGCCCCCCTGTGGCTCCCGTGGGCGCGGCGGCGTCTGGCCTTGTCGCCCGCCACCGAAACCAAGCTGCGTGCCATCAGCGCCCGGCAGATGGATCGCGTCCTGGCGCCGGACAAGCGCACGATCCGGCGCCGCCTCTATGGGCGGACGAAGCCGGGCACCTTGTTGAAACACCACATTCCGATCAAGACCGATCACTGGGACGTCACCGCGCCCGGCTTCACCGAGGTGGACCTCGTCAGTCATTCGGGGGATCGCGCGGATGGGGACTTTGTCCAGACGCTGAATCTGACCGACATCCACACCACGTGGGTCGAGACGTGCGCCGTCATGGGGAAAAGCCAGATCCGTGTGCAGGAGGGCCTCGAGACGCTGCGCCAGCAGTTACCGTTTCCCCTCTGCGGGATTGACTCCGATAACGGATCCGAATTCATCAACGCGCACTTACTGAAATACTGCCGGGCGCACGATGTCCAGTTCACGCGAGGCCGCCCCTACAAAAAGGATGACAACGCGCACATCGAGCAGAAGAACTGGACGCATGTCCGCAAGCTGATGGGCTACGTCCGCTACGATTCGGCGGCGGCCCTCACGGCGATGAACGCGGTGTATGCCGATCTGCGCCTGTTGCACAATCTCTTCCTGCCGTCGGTGAAGCTCCAGCGGAAAGAACGCCACGGCGCGCGTCTCCGCCGGTACTACGATGCGCCGCAGACACCGCTGGATCGCGTCCGCGCCTGCCTGCAGGCCAAGGCTGCGGCCGTGGCGGCGCTCCTGCGCCAACGCGATCAGCTCGATCCGTTCGCGCTCGCCGCCCGGGTGGACCAGCAGCTTGCCAGGCTCTACACCCTCGCCAATCACCGGCGAGCCGTGCCGACGACCACCGAGGGGGGCGCGGCGGCACAGGCCCAGAACGCCTGTGCCACCGCGTCTCCTCAAATGCTCAAAACCCCTCGCCCTTCGGTAACACCAGCCGTCTTTGTTTAACGGGTGAGTCTACTGCGGCGGCGCTTGCAGGGAGAGCGGCACGATGGGCGTGGGGGCCCGCAAGAGCGTGACGAGGATGGGGCTGGGGTCGAGGCCGCGCAGATGGGCGGTGCGGAGGACGGACGCGAGGACTTGCTGGGTCTGTGCCCCGCGCGCGTTGCGGTTGCCGCCGCAGACCTTGCGCATCACGACGGCGGGTCGAATCGCGTGCTCGGCTCGCCAGTTGGTCGCGTCGATCGCGGGGTCACCGAGGAACGTGAAGAGGGCCGACGCTTCGCGCGTCAGATGCGCGACGAAACGCTGGACGGCGGGAATGGCGGATCGCGTCCGGGTGAGCAGGTCCCGCGTCTGTGCGCGCAGTCGGCCGCGCGCGACGGCGAGCCCGTGCGCGGACACCGCGCCGGCCGCATGGCGATCGCGCAGCGCGAGCGCCTGCCGGAGCCGCTGCTGGACGCGGGCGGCCAACGGGCTCCGAAGATGATCGATCTGGAGCAGCCGCGCGCGGCGCAACAGAGGCGCGAGACACGTCTGATGATCGGCGTGCACGAAGCGGCGGTAGGGCGCCCAGCCATCGCGCGTGAGCACGCCCGCGAACTCCTCGCCGAGGATCGTGGCGGCATCCCCAAACCCGCGGCCGGGCCGAATCGCGTCGACGGTGGTGTCGGCGGTGGCGAACGCCCAGAGCCCGTGCCACGGGCCGGCCACGTTCCAGCCGGTTTCGTCCGGACTCACGACCGGACTGCCGCGGACCTGGGCACACAGCGCCGCGTAGGTCGGGCGGGCGCGCGCCGCCGTGCGGGCACAGACATGCACCAAGGCCCCGCGGGTCACGCGAAGGCCGAAGCGATCGCGGAGTAGGGTCACGACGTGCGCCAGCGGCAGGCCGAACCCTTGATGCAGCACGACGACCAGGGCCGCCGCGTCGGGGCCGATCTGCACCGCCGCCGCGCCGAGCGCGTCCGAGGTCTGCCGCCGATGCCGGCCTTGCACGCGCCGGCCGCACGCCGCACACGCCCCCACAGGGACGCGGAATTCGCGGACGACGGGACGGACCACCGGCAGATCTTCCTGATACTGCGACACGACGGGCGTGCCGTGCACCGCGCCGCCACAGGCGGGACACGCCACGGGCAGCGCCGCATCGTGGATCGCATCGATCCGTCGGGGCACGGGCCGTGTACCGTGACGACCGTAGGTCGCCCCCGCGCGCCGGCCCGGCGGACGGCCGGTGCCCTGTCGATGGGGCTTGGCGAACGGCGCGGCCTGCCGGAAGCCTGCCCGGCGCGCCGCATCGAGCTGATCCGTCAGCTGCTCGTTGCGGCGCTTCAGCCGATCGCGCTCGTGCTCCGCGCGTGTCAACGCATCGCGCAACCGCGCAATCTCGTCGTGCTGCGCCTTCATGACCCGCAACTGCTCTTCAAGCGGCCGGCGCAACGCCTCCGGGAGCATGGTGACCCGGTCCTTACCGCCCTTGCCGTCGCGCACCACCAGCTCGCGTCGGTCGA
>SHUG01000145.1 GCA_009694735.1 Acidobacteriota bacterium
AGCGGGTGTGCCCGAGGAGGGCACCTGCGTGGGACCACAGGCGAGGCAGGAGTATCTGGCACAGCTGCGCGACCGCTACGTGCGGGCGACGCGGCAGGAGAAGGGGCGCATGCTGACCGAGGCGGTGACGGTGACCGGCTATCATCGGAAGGCGATCATTCGGATGTCGGACGGCATCAGGTCGGGCGTGAACTGGATGCGGCTGAACTTCAGGTGCACGGCCTGCGCCAGCGTCTTGATCAGCAGCGTTTTCGCCAGCCCAGGCACGCCGCGCAACAGGCAGTGACCGCCCGCCAGGAAGGCCGTGAGAATCTCGGCAATTACCTGGTCTTGTCCGATGATGACGCGGCGAAGCTCTTTTTGCAGCGAACTGACCAGCGCAGAGGTCTCGGACAGGCTCATCAGATCCGAATTCTATCCCGTCATCTGCGCCGTCTGGGTTATCTGCTGCCCTGGAAGGAGTCGGGCACGCCGTCGACGATGAACGCCAGGTTCCACGGGATATGATGCGCACCGTGTCAGATCTTGAAAGTCGAACGCTGGCGAAGGTCCGTTGGCGGCTCATCCCCTTCCTGTTCCTGCTGTATGTGATCGCGTATCTCGATCGCGTGAACGTCGGCTACGCCGCGCTCGACATGAACCGCGAGTTGGGATTTAGCGCCGCCGTCTACGGCTTCGGCTCGGGCATTTTCTTCCTGAGCTACACGCTGCTCGAAGTGCCGAGCAACCTCGTGCTCGCCCGGGTCGGCGCCCGCCGCTGGATCGCGCGCATCATGGCGACCTGGGGGCTGGTGTCGATGGCAATGGTGTTCGTCGACACGCCGCTCAGCTTCTATGTCTTGCGTTTCATTCTTGGCGCGGCGGAAGCCGGTTTCTTTCCGGGCTTGATCCTTTACCTGACCCACTGGTTCCCGGCGCGCGAGCGGGCGCGCGCCGTGGCGCTGTTCATGACGGCCACCGCCATGGCGGGCGTGATCGGCGCGCCGATCTCCAGCGCGATCCTGCAACTGCACGGCGCGGGCGGACTAGACGGCTGGCAATGGCTCTTCATCATCGAAGGGCTGCCGGCGGTGCTGCTGGCGCCGGTCGTGTGGCGACGGCTCACCGAGCGACCCGCCGACGCCACCTGGCTGACCGCCGACGAGCGCGACTGGCTCACGCGCAAGATGGCGAAGGAGCACGATCAGACCAGCGGCGTGCATCTGACCTTGCGCGCGGCGGCATCGAGCGGGCGACTGTGGGCGCTGTCCGCTCTCTACTTCTGCATCGTGATGGCCTTCTACGGCGTCAGCTTCTGGTTGCCGCAGATCGTGCAAGCGACCGGCGGGATGAGTTCGGCCACCGTGATCCTGCTGACTGCAATCCCTTACGTCGCGGCCACCATCGGCCTGGTCGTGATCGGATCGCGATCGGACGCCGTCGCCGAGCGGCGCTGGCATGTCGCGGTGCCGTGCTTGGTTGGCGCGGCCGGATTTGTGCTGACGGTGTTCGCGCCGCAAACCGCCGCCGCTTCCCTGGCCATGCTGTCGATCGCCGCGTTCGGCATTTGGGGTGCGCTCGGACCGTTCTGGACCATGCCGACAGCCTTCCTGCGCGGCACGGCCGCGGCCGGCGGCATCGCGATTGTGAATTCGGTGGGCAACCTGGGCGGGTTCGCCGGGCCGTTCCTGATCGGCTGGGTTCGCGACGCCACCGGCAGCTTCGAGGGCGGCCTGCTGACGCTGGCCGCCGTGCTGGTCGTCGGCGCGGGTATCGCGCTCAGCTTGCCGGCTAATCCAGCGAGAACGGCAGCCAGCGGTCGTTAGCGAGCGGACGGGAGCGGGTGCGCTCGAGCGGGACCAGTGCGTGCAGTTCCCGCCAGTTGAGCAGCAGCCACGATGGCACCTCGGCTCTCAGGTGTCGCAACGCCGCAACGTCTTCCGCGGTGACCGGCAGGTCGCGATCGAGATTCAGCGCCTGATCAGAGGTCACGTGTCAGGTCCTCCCACCGCTCCCGATTCCATCCACGCGACCAACGCCTCCTGGCCTTCGGCCTCGGTGACGATGTCCAGATCCAGAGTCAACCGCAGGTTGCCATAGACGGCAAGGGCGACGCCACCGATCAGGGCGAATCGCCAGCCATGCCCGGTCAGGAACGCGTCAACGCGATCCAGGACGCCGACGAAGTCCATGGCGTCATCATAGCGTGGCGACCAGCCGCGCTCAGCCTGCCGGCTGCGCCCGGAAGGCGGTCCTGGGTTCCCCCGATCCCCGATCCCCGATCTCTGCTACTCTTGGCGCAGAGCGGGCCCTTGCCAGCAGGCGCCGGCTACCGAGGTAGCAGTTATGGCTCACAACGGCCAGCGTTTTCGCGGTCTTCTCGTGAGTGCGGGCGCCGTCCTTGCCCTCGCTGGGTTGCCAGCTCCGGCGGCGGCGCAGAACCAGACCCCATCACCGTCCGGCAGCTTTCAAGCTCCATCCAGCCCCGACTTCATGCTGGGCCGGCCTCGCGCCAGCATCGGCGTCCGCGGCGGGTGGGTGTTTGCCAGCGCCGGCTCCGACATCTTCGACTTCGTCACCAAACAGCTGACGCTCGAGAAGTCGTCGTTCAACGCGCCCGGGTTTGGCGCCGACATGTCCGTCAACCTCACGCCGCGCATCGACATCATTACCGGCTTCGACATGTCGAGGTCCTCGACGCCCTCCGAGTACCGCGCGTTCGTCGATAACCGTAACCTCCCCATTCAGCAGACGACGTCATTGCGGCAGTCGAACCTGTTCGGCTCGGTGAAGTTCGCCGTGCTGCCGCGCGGCCGCACCATCAGCCGCTTTGCGTGGATACCGTCGACGCTGGTCCCTTACGTCGGCGCCGGCGGCGGATTGACGAACTACGAGTTCGAGCAGGACGGTGATTTCGTCGACTTCAGCAATAACCGCGTGTTCGCCGAGAACTTCCGCTCGCAAGGCTGGACGCCGACCGCGCATGTGTTCGGCGGCACCGACATCCAGGTGTACCGGCGTGTGTTCATGTCGCTCGAGGGCCGTTACCAGTGGGCCAAGGCGAAGCTGGACGCCGACTTCATTGATTTCGACCCGATCGACCTCGGGGGATTCCGGTTTGGCGCCGGTTTCCACATCATGTTTTAACGGAGACCGATCATGACAACGACATTGCTTCTCGCGTTCTCGCTGACCACCGGGGTTGCTTACGCTCAGCAGCCCGCTGCGCTCGCCCCCGTGGCGACCGCCCAGGTCGATGCGCGCTTCGCCAACTGGCTTGGGTGCTGGCGCCTTGAAGACGACCTCGCTGGCACCGGTGCCAGGATGTGCATCACCCCTGACAGCCCCGGCGTGCGCCTGCACACCATCGTCGGCAAGATCAACGGCGGCGACGAAAGCCTCAGGACCGACGGCGTCACGCGGCCTATCACCGACCAGGACTGCAAAGGCACCGAGCGTGCTGAATGGTCGCGCGATGGCCAGCGCGTGTTCCGCCACACCGACGTCACGTGCGGCAACGAGCCGGCACGCAAGGTGGCGAGCATCGCGTTCCTGGCGAGCGGTTCGTCCTGGATCAACGTGCAACTGGTTGAAGGCGGAGCCGGCCAAGTGGTTCGTGTGCAGCGCTATCGCCGCGCCATCGATCAGACCCTCGCCGACGGCACCCGCGCCATGCTGGTGGTGGCTGGCGCAACTCGCGCGGCAACCTCAGACGAACTGCTGTGGAACGTCGAGGACGTGATCGAAGCCAGCGCCAAGGCGCCGGGCGAGGCGGTGCAGGCCGCGGTCGCCGAAGCCAAGGGGCGCTTCGTGCTCAACAAGAAGTCGCTGCTTGCGATGGCCAATGCCGGCGTCTCCGCGCAGGTCATCGACCTGATGATCGGCCTCGCCTTCCCGCAGCGCTTCGTCGTCGAACGCCGTGGCAGCTACGGCTCGTCGTCCACTCCGGTGGGCATCTCCATGGGCGGCGGCTATTTCGATCCCTTCATGTCGCCGTTCATGTTCGGCAGCTCCTATGCTGATTGCTACCGGTATTCCGGCTACGGTTACCGCAGCTACTACTCGTCTTGCGGGGCGATGTCTTCGCCGCTCTACGGCTACGGCTATGGCTACGGCAACTACGACTACAACAGCTATGGCAACTACTACCCCAACGGCGGCGGCTGGGTCACGGTCAATCCGGGCACCGATACTGGGACGCCCCAGGTCGAAGGCCGGGTCGTGAACGGGCGCGGCTACACACAGGTGCGTCCGCGCGAGAGCGAACCGGCGCCGACGCGCACCGGCAGTAACGGATCGAGCGCCGGTTCGTCGGGCAGTGGGTCGGGCAACGGATCAAATGGCGTCTCGTCGCAGGGTTACTCCGGTGGATCGTCAAGCGGGTCGTCTGGTTCCAGCGGTTCGAGCGGCGACTCCGGCGCACGCACCGCGGTGCCCCGGCCTCCTGGCGGCGCATTCTAACCATCGGATCTTGGAGTAATCTTCAGGGCCTGAGGGCATCGTCGCCGTCAGGCCCTATTCTTTTTTCAGGAGATTTTCGTCATGAGCACTGGACCGCTGCCGATTGGCACTGATGCCCCCGACTTCGAGGCGCACACCACCGAGGGTCCGATCCGCTTTCACGAGTGGCTCGGCAATTCCTGGGGCGTGATTTTCTCGCACCCCAAGGACTTCACGCCGGTGTGCACGACCGAACTCGGCTACATGGCGCGGATCAAGCCGGAATTCGACAAGCGCGACGTCAAGATCATCGGCCTCAGCATCGACCCGGTCGAGAAGCACGCGGGCTGGGCCGCGGACATTGCCGAAACGCAGGGCACCGCACCCAACTACCCGATGATCGGCGACACCGATCTGAAGGTCGCCAAGCTGTACGGCATGCTGCCGGCCGGCGCCGGGGAATCGTGCGAAGGCCGTACGGCGGCCGACAACGCGACGGTCCGCAACGTCTACGTGATCGGCCCCGACAAGAAGGTCAAGCTGCTGATCTCCTATCCGATGAGCACGGGCCGCAACTTCGACGAGGTGCTGCGGGTGATCGATTCGATGCAGCTCACCGCGAAGCACAAGGTGGCCACCCCGGTGAACTGGAAGAACGGCGAAGACGTGATCATCCTGGGTTCGGTGAACGACGAAGAGGCCAAGAAGACCTATCCGCAGGGATGGCAGGCGCCCAAGCCGTACCTGCGCATTGTCCCGCAACCGAAGTGATGCGCGCCTTTGCGGTCGCCGCGATCACGACCCTCGTGCTGAGCGAAGGGCTGGCCCTGAGCGAAATTCTGGCCGCGCAAAGCGGCCAGAATCGAGTCGAAGGGTGGCCGCAGTGGCGAGGCGCCAATCGCGATGGTGCGGCAGCCTTCACCGTGCCGGCATCCTGGCCCGACACGCTCAACCTGAAGTGGAAGGTCGAGGTCGGCCTCGGCTACTCCGCCCCGATTGTGGTTGGCGACCGGGTTTATGCGTTCTCGCGCCAGGACGAGCACGAGGTGATGCGCGCGCTCGACGCCGGCACCGGCAAGACGGTGTGGGAATCCAGATACCCCGCCGGCTTCAAGGCCAATCCCGCCGCCACGCGCACGCACGGCGCCGGACCCAAGTCGACTCCGGCGTTTGCCGACGGCCGGCTGTTCACGCTGGGCATGAGCGGCATGGTCACGGCGTTCGACGCCGCGTCTGGCAAGCAGATCTGGCAGAAGCCGTCACCACCAGTGGAACCGCTGTATCACACCGCCATGTCGCCGCTGGTCGACCGCGGGCTGGTCATCGTGCACGTCGGCGGACACAGCAACGGCGCCCTCACGGCGTTCGACGCGCGCAGTGGTGAGACCAAATGGAGCTGGCCCGGCGACGGCCCGGCGTACGGATCGCCGATGGCGATGGAGATCGCAGGCACGCACCAGATCGTCACCTTCACGCAAGACAACCTGATCGGCGTATCGGCTGCGGATGGCGCGCTGCTCTGGCGCCGGCCCTACACCGTGCGATCGACGCGCAATGCCGTCACGCCCATTCTGTTTGGCCAGACGCTGATCGTCTCGGGCCTCGGGATGCCGGTCACGGCGTTCCGTCTGTTCAACCGCGGCGGCCAGTGGACGGCCGAGGATGTGTGGGAGAACCACGATGTCACCATGGACATGAGCACCGGTGTCGTGATCGGCAACTCGTTGTTCGGGTTCTCGCCGAGAAACAGCGGCCAGTTCTTCGCGGTGGATGCCAACACCGGGCAGACGCAGTGGCTGTCGGAGCCGCGCCAGGGCGAGAACGCCGCCGTGGTGAAGGCCGGCAACTTGTGGTTCGCGCTCGAAGCCGACGCGGAGCTGGTGGTCGCGCGCGCCAACCCGAAGCAGTTCGAAATCCTGAAGCGCTACACCGTCGCCACCAGCGCGACCTGGGCGCAGCCCGTGCTGTCGGGCCAGCGGGTGTTCGTGAAAGATGTGAATTCGATCACGCTCTGGACGCTGAACTAGTCCGGCTAAAGCCGGACGCTACACTGCGTCAATGTGGCGTCCGCATTGCGTCAATGTGGCGTCCGCCTTTTAGGCGGACCTACGGGTTCAGCAACACCGCCGCCACCGCAATCGGCGAAATAGCGCCGTCGGTAATCGTGACGTACATCACCTGCAGATTCGGGTCACCGGTCGGCGTGAGGAAGTGATAGTCGTCGATGTAGCCTTCGGCCCGCGCGTCCATCTGATCACCATTCGGCCACAGGAACACGATGTCGCGTGCGGCGG
>SHUG01000146.1 GCA_009694735.1 Acidobacteriota bacterium
CGGGAGGCCGCTAATACGGCTTATCGTCTCCAGCACGTGGAAGGGATGCTGATGGCCTACCTGCCGAAGGAGAAGATCCTCATCGAGGCCGACCTGATCAACACGCTCGAGCCGCTGCCGGCCGTGCTCTCCGCAGACCAGCGATCCCTCGTCAACGCCGTGCAGAAGCTGAAGCTCGACGTCACCCAACTCGTGCCCGTCCACGGTCGCCCCATACCCTGGGCGAGTGTGTCGGCGGTCGCGCGCTAGGCAAAGAGGGACACGAACAAGGCGTCTCCCGTGGCGGGCGTCCCCGGTTCGGACTCAGCGAGGACTCAGCGGCTTTTTCGCCACCACGGCGTGCCGAGGTTGGTGAAGGGTCCACCGTCCACCGACATGCTGCTCGAGACGCGGTAGTTGAGCGGCCCGATCAGGCGCAGCGTGTGCTTCAACGAACCACAACGTCCCGAGCCGCCTGCGCGTCTTGAACGTCCCGAGGTCCCACGGCGTGCGCCCGGCTTGGGGAATCGCTAGGAGTCTGCGCGGCTACTCCAGCCTTCCTGGAATCATTTCGTGATTTCGTGTTTATGAGACGGTTCAGCGGCCTGTGCCCCGGCACATCGTTGGGCGCCACAACGATTCGAAATGGCGGAGAGTTCGACGTGTAGAATGGCCCGCATGACGAAGCCCATGTCGCGGCGACGGTGGTTCGCGGCTATCGCCGTGCTGGCGTGGGCGCTGGCCGGTGCGGTCGGCGGCGCGCAACAGACTCCCTCGCCCGCGCCGGTCGGCCTGTCGGATGGCCCGCGGGTCTTCAGGACTGTCACAGGCAGCATCCGAGTCACGCCGGTCAAGGGACTGGTCTATCCCTGGGCGTTGGCGTTTCTGCCTGGCGGCGACATGCTGGTCACAGAGCAAGGCCGGAACACGCTGCGAATCATTCGCGGAGGCGTGCTGGACCCAACGCCGATCACCGGCCTGCCTCTCGGCATCACGAGCACGAGGCGAGACACGGCCGGTGTCGATATCGTCCTGCATCCCCGCTTCGCGGAGAACCATCTGGTCTATGTGGCCTACTGGAAACCCAGGCCCGGTACCAAGGACGTGAGGACGGCGGTCCTGGTGCGTGCCCGCTTCGACGGAGGGTCGACGCTGGCCGACGTGCGCGAGATCTTCGAATCGAGTTCGTGGACCGACGGCCCCTCGGCTGCGCGCCTGGCGTTTGGCCGCGACGGCACGCTCTTCATGGCCATCGGTGCACCCGGGTTCACCGAGCGATTTGGCAGCACGTCGTGGGCACAAGATCCCGCCGAGTACGGCGGCAAGATCCTGCGCCTGACTGACGCTGGCGGCACGCCCCCGGACAACCCGTTTGTCGGCCGGCCGGGCTACAAGCCGGAGATCTACGCGCTGGGCATTCGCAACGTACTTGGGTTGACCGTCCATCCAGAGACCGGCGAACTCTGGGAGACCGAGAACGGCCCGCAAGGCGGCGACGAGGTTAACATCATTCGAGCCGGCAAGAACTATGGCTGGCCAGTCATCACCTACGGCCGTGCCTACACGACGGACCCGGAAGGCCAGAAGTCCGGCATCGCGCCACCCACGGTGCAACCGCCGACAGCCGCGGCCGGCATGGAGGAGCCTGTCACCTTCTACAAACCGTCGATTGCCATCTCGGGGATGGTGTTCTACACGGGCGACAAGTTCCCCCTCTGGCG
The DNA here is from genome assembly GCA_009694735.1 of Acidobacteriota bacterium. Lineage (GTDB taxonomy): Bacteria > Acidobacteriota > Vicinamibacteria > Vicinamibacterales > UBA2999 > 12-FULL-67-14b. The sequence continues at coordinate 1,701 of SHUG01000146.1, forward strand.
TGGCAACCTCATCGTCGGAGGCCTGGTGGGCACGCAGCTCTCACGCATCACCTTCAATCGGCAAGGACTGGAGAGCCGTCGAGAGGCGATGCTGGTCGACCTCGGTCAGCGTATTCGCGACGTCAGGCAGGGGCCCGACGGCCTGCTCTATCTCACGACCGACATGCCTGATGGAGCCATCCTCAAGATTGAGCCGGTCCCAGAGCCCTGAATCACCCGGCCCGGAGTAGAGACGGAGCCTGCCTACTGCGACCGCCCACAGCTGTCGGGCCAGCCCTGGCCGCAGGCAAGCGTGTAGAGCGAGGCGGATGTCCGATCGGCAATCGGCCCCTTGCTGCCCCTCAAGAGTATGGCCAGATCCTCGAGCGGCGGAGATCCTGTGACGAGCGCTCCGTCACCGGCGAGAGCGGTGACATTGGCACACGCAGGCTGAAAGCCGAGGTCGCACCCTCGCTGAATCGAAGCGATGGCTCCCGGCCGATCGCCGTTCCTCTCTCCCTGCAGAATCCCCAACTCGTTGCAGGACCAGGCCGCGCCAGCGTTGCAGTAGTTGGTCTGCATCTGCGCCAGGTACCGGCAGGCGTAGGAACGATCCTGCTGACAAGCCTGCTGCCAGAACGGCACGAACTGGCCGCGGTGCCGATCCCCCACGCCTTGCGCAGTGCTCATGAGGGCGAACACGCACGCCCATACCGCGATGTAGGCCAGCCTGCGGTGACGCAGAGGCAGTGAACGGCCGACCTGTGCTGGATCAAACCGTCGCAGCACTCCGGAGCGAACCGCGCGGTCGATCCCTCTGATCGTGAGATTGAGCAGCGGGACCTGGAGCAGCTTGTCGTAGAACGTCGGCAGGCCCGCCTGGCCAAGCAACTGATAGAGCGCGATCGTCGTCAGCCCGTAGAGCGCGCCGAAAATGATGCGGCCCAGTTCGGTCCCCGGCGACGTGGACGGATCGGTAAAGAGCAGATGCATACCGAGAAAGACGGCGATCGGAATGTAGGAGTCGATGAAGTAGTAGGTGCCGGTCGCTCCGTAGTAGGCCAGCCCCCACAGATACGTCGTCAGCACCGCCGACAGCGTCATCGTCGTCACGCCAAACAGCAACTGCCCGGGCATGGCGATGAGAAACAGGAACAGGTACATGTGGGGCGGATAGAACTGCGTGATGGCAATGTCCTGGCCCCATGTCAGGTCGCTCGCCCCCGTCGCAATCAGCGCCAGCGAGAAAATGGTGAGGGTAAACGACGAGGGATTGAAGATGTGCGTCTGTCGGCCATCCTTCGTCCAGTGGATGAACTCCTTCGCGGCAAAGCCGACCACGATCATCAACAGCTGCAGGTAGAACCAGTCGTGCTTGAACCAGAGAAACAGGTTCGTGCTCAGGATGATCGGGAACGGTCCGAACCCCAGCGTGTAGCTACCTCGTCGCGAGTAGCTGATGAGGGCGTCCAGCGCATAGGCGAAACACAGCTGCGCGACGATCAGCGGGGCAAATTCGTAGACCGGCCGCCAGTACCAACCCCAGTAGAGAAGAATCGAGGCGTGAGCGCAGGCTTGCACGTAGTGCTGCGGGCGGAGCATGACCTGCAGAACAAACAGGCGCTGCGTGCGCAGCGCCGAGGCGAGCAGCGCCAGGGTCCAGGCGATCAGGATGGCGGCAGAACCCAGGCACGACCACAGCAGCCGCGGCTGCTCGCGAACAGGCGCGTAGAGTACACACGCCAGCAGACCCGTGGTGAAGAGGAGCGGCAGGGCGACCGCACGCGCCGGCGACACCGCCAGGGTGCGCGGTGTGGGAGCCGAGGCCGGGGCCGTCCTACTTGGGCTTGACGCTATCGACGCCAGGGCGGGCCAGTTCATAAGGGGCGCCCGTACCCGACGACCCCAGGAACATCTTCCGGCCATCAGCGAAGGTCAGATCGCGGCCGTTCGCGCGCCGAGTGCCGTCCTTCGCCTGATAGCCGTCGACCTTGATCAGCGTGCCCGGCATCATCGACTGCTTGGTGAACCCGCGCCGGAACAGCACGTTTGGAGTCCCAGCCTCGAAGGCCCACGACTCGACCGTGCCGTCGGACTTCTTCACGTCGATGTGCAGCCAGACGTGCGGATTGGTCCACTCCATCTTGGTGATGGACCCCGTGAACGTGACCGGCTTCTTCGCCTCGAACTCAGCGGCGAAGGCATGATGCGCGACGACCTGCACAGCGGTGCTCGCCAGGCACACGCCGACCGCGGCTAACCATAGGACCAGTGTTGCTCTCATGCGATTCAATCTCCTTACTGATGCCACTGCGTGCGGCGGTCCACCTTGCAAAGCCCCTACCGTCGGTACCAATTGTGGAGCAGATCGCCTTTGGGCACCTTGCGCGTGATATCCACGATCATGGTCTCGCCCTCCCAGCGCTTCACCAGTTGGTCCTTCCGAAGATGCCCGTACATGAACTCTTCCGAGAACTCGATGCAGGGGTAGTCGATCACCGTCGCGTTCTGCTCCAGTCGGCGGTACAGCGGCATCGAGATCGTCCACGGGCGATCGAAGACCTTCGGGTCCTCGATCGTCACGTCGTAGCGGATGGCGTCGGGGCTGATAGCCGTGTAGCGCTCCACCAGATGCAGCGCATCGCTGTGGAAGTTCCCAGCCCGGTCGAACCAGTTCTTCCCGTTGAAGTTGGTCACATCGACCACCAACGTGTCCCCTTCCCACCGGCCGACCGAGTGCCCCATGTAGGTATCGTCAGGAGGACCCTCGACCTTGTCCATGTGGATGACGCGGCCCGCGTTCGAGAACGCGTAGGTCATCTGGATCTTGTCCGTGCTCTGCACGACGGAGAAGGGGTAGGGCATGTACATCGCCCGCGGAATACCCGGCAGGTAACACTTGAGTTCTGGATCGCGGTCGATCCAGTGCTCGCCGTTCTGCTGTTTGATGGTGGCGGATTCCGTTTTGTACGGAATTTGACCATCACCTTGCACGACACCGAGGGAGCCGGGCACGCCTGCGGCCGCGCCCAGCGCGACGACCGGCGCCGCAGGAACCCGGGCGTACTCGTAGTTGTAGACACCGGGCTGCGTCACCATGCCCGCGCGCGCTTCGTGCGCCTGCAGGTCCCAGTGCGCCTCGTTGAGGGCCTGCCAGACGCCGCTGAAGTCTGGCTTGCCGCCGACCGTCGGCGTCGGTGCGGCTACAGGAACGGCGCCGCGCGTTGCGACCACCGACACCAGGGCGCCCAGTGCGGCGGCGGCCAGGGCCGTCACCGCGATCCGTCCATTGAACCAGCTGTGCATGATGACTCCCTGCCGGTTACGGCACAGAACAGGTGGCGGTGTCGAGCGAGGCCGGGTGGGGGCCGCGCCCAGCGGCGAAGGCCTTTTCGTCGGCGCGCGTGCCGATGAGCAACGCCGCCAGCCCGTAGTTCCCCTCGTGGCACCTGGGCTCGGAGTAGATGCGATTCTCGTCGTTGGACTGCGCGGAGAGCCGTTGCTTGACGGTCCACGGCGCTGTCCAGACCGTCGGGTCGGTGAGCGTGGCCGCGTACTCCGTCGTGTTGGCGTCTATCCGCGTCCACCGCTCGACAAGCGTCAGCCGTTCGGAAGAGCCGCGGAACGGGAACTTGGGTGAGAAATTCGTCGTCTCGACGACCAACGTGTCACCTTCAAAATGGCCGCGGGAGTCGCCGTGGCGGAGGCGAATCGAACTGGGCGGATGGCTCCCGCTCAGATAGATCACGCGTTGGTAGCCTTGACCCTGCCCGGTATCAACGCCAATCGCGATGCTGTCGCGGCCCTGCACGATACGGCGGAAGCCGTTGAAGTCCGGCGTCGTTCCCAGCATGCAGCGGTCGCCGAGACTCTGGTCCTCGGGGCCGTTGTGACGGTTCATGCGGTCGGTGTTGTAGAACGGCGCGACCTCGGCGAGGCGCGGCGAGGGCGGCCCATACTTTCCACCGACGCAGCCCGGCCCCTGCGTCTTGCAGGTCTCGGTGTTCTGCAGCATGGCCCAGCGGAATTCCTGCGCCACTCGGTTCAGCTCCTTGGCCTCCGCCGTCAGCTCGGGGATTCGGCCGTTGGCCGGTTCGACGACCAACGACGTCCGCAGACCGGTCGGCTTCACGGAGGTGAACACCGCGTTGTAGGCACCGGCCACGTCTTGCCGGCTGCCGACCTCGCCGCGCCGATCGCGGCCGGCGTTATCCGCACGCGTCGCGTCCTGCCCGGCCCGGTCCTGCTCGGTGAAGAATTCCTTGTCCGCGTACCGGGCTGGCCGCTCGAGCGGGGTGTCGAACTCGTCGAACCATATCCCGCCGAGACTGGGTTGGCCCCATGCCGTTCTAGGCGCCGGCCCTGGCGCAGCGGCGGCAGCCACTCCGGTCGGCTCGGCCTTCGCCGGCGGAGTCTGGCCGGCCACCGACACCTGTGAAAGCTGCATCAGTAGCGCCACGGCCGTCAGCGCCATCGCGGCACCGAGCCCCTCAAGAAGTCGCCGCTTCATTCCATACCTCCAGTCGCACTCTGCCACCCCGACGCGGTCGGCCATTGGCTGAAGCCTGCACTCTAACGCAAGATGGCGTGGTCTGCACCATCCTTCTTCGCGCTCGCTCTTCGCCCACGGCGTCGCCTCTCACCGTCAGTTGAGCGGGATGAACGCCAGCCCGTTGTTGGCGTTCATCGGAATCACCAACTGATTCGCTCCAGCGTCATAGCACATCGACGCGGGGTTCGGGATGTTCCGGGCGATGAGTTCCGCCGGCCGGCCGGGACGAATGCGCGACACGCCGCCAAGCTGAACGCTGCTCACATACTTGGTGCCGTCCGCCATCACCACCAGACCGTCGTTGCCGCCCTGCACCGCGTTCTCGGTCTTCACTAGCTGACCGGCCGGAGAAAACGTCAGCACGTCGCTATTACCGATGTTGATGACGACGATGTTGCCCTGTGGGT
>SHUG01000147.1 GCA_009694735.1 Acidobacteriota bacterium
ATGCTGTCGTGCGGATGGTTCTGCAGCAGCGTTTTCCAGGCGTAGCGCAGTTCCTCCAGCGGATAGCGAGCGCCCAGCATTGAGGCAAAAGTCGCCAGCGGCTCGGCGCGCTTTTCGAGCAGTGTCTGCACCCGCGCATTCGCCTGCTTGATGTACGTGCGCGCGGAAAACACGCCTGGCAGCAGGTTCGCGTACTCCTCGCCGCCGCGCAGCTCGCCGTGGATGACATCCAGCGACTCGGCGAGGCCGTTCTGCTCGACGCCGGCGCGGACGGCATCAACGTATGCCGGGAGCGTCGAGTGCCTGACCGGCACACCCAAGGCGGCCGACATCTGGCGGACCAGTTCCGGAATCACCGGATGCGGCTCTACGTGGTCGACGCCGTTCATCAGCAGCACCTCGCCGACGACGGTTCGTCCGGCCTCGGCGCGCGCAGCTTTCGTGGCCCGATCCAGCATGGCCGCCGGATCCAGATGCACGCGGGTGGCATTGCAATAGCCTTCGGGCGGCAGGTGCATCATCAGCACGCGCGATCCGTCCGGCGCCTGCCACCAGTACTCGGCTTTCTCCCCGCCGAAGCCGCGCCAGAGAATGGCGTTGTCGAGGCCGAAGTTACGGAGAATCTGCGGCATCTGCGCGACGTGACCGAAGAGGTCTGGCAGGTAGCCCACCGGCATCGGCGCCCCGAAGCGGCGCGCGATGCGGTGCCCAAGGGCCAGGTTGCGCACCAGCGCTTCGCCGCTGACGAGAAACTCGTCGGGCATGTCGTACCAGGGGCCGATCAGAATGCGGCCGTCCGCGATCAGCCGGCGCAGCCGCCCCTCGTGGTGCGGCCGCAACTCGAGATAGTCGTCGAGCACGATGGTCTGGCCGTCGAGATGAAAGTGCGCGAAGTCGGGTTGTGATTCGAGCAGGTCGAGCAGGCGGTCGACCAGATCGACGAGCCGCAACCTGAACTGCTCGAAGGTGAGATACCACTCGCGATCCCAGTGGGTGTGCGAAACGAGATGAATCTGCATCAGCCTTTGACGGCTCCTGCCGTGAGACCGGTTATGAAATAGCGTTGAAGAAGAATGAACGCCGCCATCATCGGCGCCAGGCCGATAAAACTGGCGGCGGCCACCAGTTGCCACTCGGTGTCGTAAGCGCTCTGCAGGCTGAACACCCCGAGCGGGATGGTGAAGCGCGACTGCGAGTCGAGCAGCACCAGCGCCAGTCCGAACTCCGACCAGTACGCCGCCAGGTTAAAAATGGCAGTGGCGGCGAGGCCCGGAGCCACCAGCGGCAGCGCGATCGACCACAGGGTTCGCAGGCGCGAGGCGCCGTCAAGTCGCGCCGCCTCGAACAGCGCGGGGGGCACCGCGTCGAAGAAGTTCTTCAAGACCCAGACCGTGAACGGAACCTGGATGGCCGCGTAGGTCAGCACCAGACCGGCGTGGGTATCGAGCAGGTTGGCGCGCTCGATCAGCGAGTAGAGCGGCAGCAGCAAGACCACGGGCGACAGCATCTGCACGGCCAGCAGCACGCCAAGGAGCGGGCCGCGCCCGCGAAACCGTTCGCGCGAGAGGATGAACGCCGCCGGCACTCCCGCGGCCAGCGTCAGCACCGTCGCTAGCGCCGACACTTTCACACTGTTCCACAGGTACCACGGCACCTGGGTGCCGGTCAGCGCAAAGACGTAGTTGGCGAGCGACGGATGTGCCGGCAGCCACTCGGGCGGGTAGGCGTAGACGCCGCCCTTGTCCTTGAGCGACAGCGACACCAGCCAGAGTTGCGGGATCAGAAAGACCAACGTCACCCCGGCCAGTGCCGCCGTGATCGCCCACCATCGTCGATGTCCTCTCATGCGCTCTTCTCCGACAGGACCGAAGTCCCGCTGCGACGAGACAGCGTCATCCGCATCGCGGCCCAGGCGAGCGTCACGTTGATGCCGAGCATGACGACGGCGATGGCGGCCGCTTTACCGGCGTCGAGATCGTAGAACGCCGACCGGTACATATAGAGAGACACCACCTCGGTCCGGCGGGCGGGTCCGCCACCGGTGAGCGGCAGGATCAAGTCGAACGTGTTCAACGAGTAGATCGTGATCAGCAGCAGGTTGAGCAGCAGCACCGGCGCCAACGGCGGCAGAATAACCCAGCGCAGGCGCTGCCAGGCACTGAGGCCCTCGAGGTCGGCCGCTTCGTGCAACTCGACCGCCACCCGCCGCATGCCGGCATATTGCATCAGCATGCTGAACGCGGTTCCCCGCCAGGTATTCGCGACGATCACCGAGATCAGGGCAAGGGTCGTTGACGACAGCAACGGCACCGGACCGATCCCCACCTGCGCGAACCAATAGTTGACGAGGCCCGACCGGTTCTCGATCAGCAGGATCTTCCAGATCACCCCGATCAGCACGCCCGGGATCACCCACGCGCTGACCACGGCGACCCGCGCCGTCAACGCGCCCATAACGTGCCGGCGCTCCGCCGCGTCCATCAGCCAGGCCAGCAGAAGTCCGAGTGCCATCTGCAGCGCCACCGACGCGGCGACGAAGACCAGCGTGACACCAATCATCCCGTAGAACTGCGGGTCGCCGGCCAGCGCCCTGAAGCCCTGGGTGGTGTAGCGATACGAACTTCCCGGCGCGGTCAGATCCGTGAACGCCATGCGGACCAGCTCGAGAGCGGGATACAGCAGGAAGACGCCGGCCAGGGCCACCGCCGGCACCAGCCAGAGCTGGACGCCACGGTCGCGGGCGCGGACGACCACCAACGTGCAGAGGAAGGCCGCGAGTATGCCTGGCACCCAGGCGACGGGATCGGCGCCCGCGTCACCGACCACCACCACCGAACGGCGGCGGCCGTAGTCGTCCATCACGCGACGGTAGGCGTCATCCACCGCCCGTTCGGGAGTGGTGTTGCCGGCGATGGCATCACCGATCGCCAGCTGCAGCTCGCGCGAGATCGCGTTGTAGATGGCCGCCGCCGGACGCGCTTTGCCAGAGATCAGCATGTCGCCGAAGAGCGGGAACGGCGGTTCTCGAAACGCCGGGGCATCGCGGTAAACACTCCGGCGCACGGGGAGATGTCCGGTTGCCGCGCTGATGCGTGCCGCATTGGGGGCGGCCTCGAGATCGAGAATGAACCGTGCCGCCGCGCGGCGCTTCTCCGGATCCTTCGAAAACACCACCCACACCCAGCCACCCGTGCCCGTCGACACGGTGTCGGCACGCAACTGGGGAATCGGCGCGATGCCCCACTTGGCAAACTCGTCCGGAGACAGGGCGTCTTTCAGTTCCTTGACTTGCCAGTTGCCACCCAGAAACATCGCGACATCGCCAGCGATCGCCGCCGACGACAGCTGCTTGTAATCGTTGTTGGCGAGGACGCTGCGCGGCGAGGCGCCGGTGCGCACCGTGTCGCGGAGAAATGCGAGGACGCGGACGAGATGATCGCGGTGGGGCGGCAAGCCGAAGATCGGAGCACCCTCCGCGTCGACCAGTTCACCGCCCTGCGCCCAGAACATGGCCAGGTGATCGAAGACCGTGGCTTCCCATCGACCGGCGTTGTAGAGATAGCCGGAAACGCCACGAGTCTTGGCAATGCTCGACGCGGTGGCGATTAGCTCGTCCCAGGTGCGCGGTGGGTTGGGCACGAGGTCTTTGCGGTAATAGAGCACGCGGCAGTCGGTTTCATGCCACAGGCCGTAGATGTTGCCGCTCTTGTCCGACAACGTGTCGATTGTGAACGGCAGAAAATCCGCCCGGTCCTCGGCGGGCCAGTACGGGTTGAGCGCCTGTAGATGACCGCCGGCCTGGAAGAGGGGCAGCCAGAAACTGTCGATCGAGGCGATGTCTGGAAGGCGATTCGCCGCGGCCGCGAGCAGCAGCTTCGCCTTGTGCTGCTCCAGCGCCGGCATCATCGAGACCTCGAGCTGCACGCCGGGATTCGCCCGCGCCCAATCAGTCAGAGCGCCTTTGAATGCCGCGGCGATCGGCGGCAGCGCCGCAAGGTGGGAGTAATCCTGCTGTGCCCACACCGTGAGCTTCTGTGGCGCGTCAGGATGGCCAACGCGAACCGGCGTCACCAGCGACTGCGCGCCAGAAGACGCCGCACTGGCGGTGAGCAGCACCACGCCGAGAAGGAGATGTCGCAGCCTGGTCACGGGCGCACGAGATACACGGGATTGGTCGCGGCAAACAGCGACCCGTCATCAGCATAAAGCTCGAAGCGCAAATAGCCGGGATTCGCACGCTGCCGCAGCGTCAGCTGCCCCAACTCATCGAGCGATACCGCGGCCGCGCGTACTCCATTGGTGACTGCCACCAGCGTCCCGTGCCGGCCCTTGAGGCTGGCGGCGTTGACCTCGACGACCATCGGCGCCCCGGCGGCTACCGTCAATGCCTGACCGCCGCGCGCGGCCTGGTCGCCGGCGCGGACGATAATCTCCGGTGTCTCGTCGCGCGCGCGACCCATCACGATCACGCGTCCGTTGCGGATTGCGGACAAGATCGCCTCCTCGGTCAGCGCGTCAGCGTAGACGCGGACGTTGGCGACGTCGATCGGATTGGGCGCGGCATGCCAGTCGCTCGACCCGACACCGGTGATCCGCCGGCCCGTGATCAGCAGCTGGTCCCAGAAGGCCAGGGCCTTTTCAACTTCGCCATGTCGCCCGTTCGAAATCTCGACGCCCTCGACCCCATCGACCACTTCGTGTGACCAGCCGCACCCGGCGCACTCGGACGCGGGGTGGTTGATGGAAAACAGTCCGCCCAGGCGGCGGGCGGCGCCGACCAAATCGTTGATGCGCCGGTCTTCGGGTGCGATTCGGAAGTCTACCCAGTCGCCGGCCTTCAAGCCCCAGACGTTGGCATGCCCGCCGGGCGTCGTGACTTCCTCGCCGACGATCCAGAGCGGCCGGTCAAGGTTGCCAAGTGCGGGATCGTCGGTGTGCGTCGTGTTGTTGTGATCGGTGATCGCGACGAAGTCGAACCCCGCGTCTCGCGCTAGCCGCATCAGTTCCACCGGCGAGACCGTGCCGTCGCTATGCAGCGTGTGCATATGAAGCGCGCCCATCAGCCAGCGCGCGCCGTCCGGCCGTGATGTGGCGTCCGGCCGCAATGTGGTGTCCGGCTTTAGCCGGACCATCCCCGCTGCGACCGGCTGTAATGTGGCGTCCGGCTTTAGCCGGACCATCCCCGGTGCAGGCGGGTCGGCGCCGGCTTCGGTGTCCACGGTCACCGTCACTGTCACTCCTCTCTCGTCTACCTTATAGAGGCCGAGCAGAGCGTGCCATTGCCCTGCGGGCAAGGGGCCGGGCCGGTAGCCTGGCGTGGTCTCGGCAGCGCTGATGGTCACCGCAGCCTTCGCACCACCGCTGTAGCCTCGAAACGCCCGTGTGCCGATCTCGAGCGAGCCCGGCTCGAACAAGCCGAGATCGACGACGTTGTTGCCGTTGGCGCGGTCGTATTGATACGACACCCGAAGCGTGCCGGTGCCGGCCGGCACGTCGAACGGTAGGTACTGATAGCGGCCGGAGACGCGATCGGCAGGGGTGAAATGGCGCGTGATGCTGTGCGGCGCGGTCGACCTGCCGGGTTCCACACCGGCCTGCGCGGCAGCGACCAGCAGCGTCGTGGAGATTGCGGCCGCACGCGCGCCGAACATGGCGGGATTATAAGCACGATTGCCGCCCGCGGTGGGTACCGCTTGTTGCGGCGCAGACTAACCCTGACCGAAATGGCGATCGACGATCGTGACCAGATCCTGCATCGAGGTGTATTCCACGGTGGTGCAGGACTCGTCACAGTTGCCGATGATCAGTCGCGAGATGGCGCCGCGGCGTTCGGCGTTATACAGCAACAACACTCGCTGCGACGTTGCCCGGGCGCGCCCGAGAACGTAACCGACCTCGAAGCCGACACCGTAGCTCGACCCCGACGCTTCGGCCACCAGCACGTCGCACGACGACAACCACTCGAGGTCGCGGCGATAGACGGCCTCTTCAGTCAGCGCTGACTCAGCGGTCTCGACATCATCAGCCAACAGATGAGTGGTTAACACCTCGTGCCCGTGATGCTGCAGACGTTCGCAGATCACCCGGCCAGCCGCAGTGCCGGCGCGGTCGCCGCGAACAGTGCAGGCAAGGTAGATGCGCATGGCAGCACCGAGCATATCGTGACAGGCTTAAAGTGTCGCCATGAAGCAGTACCGCGATGAGGAGGCCGACGACCATGAAGCTTGATGCTGATGAAAAGCAGTTGCTCGAGTCTTTCGATCGCGGTGAGTGGAAGTCCACCGGCGGCGGGAAACGCGAACGGGTGCGGTACGCGCGCTACGCCAAGGCGACGTTCCGCAAGGATCGCCGGCTGTCTGCCGTACGAAGAAGTCCTGAAATGCCGTATCGGCTGTGGTCGAAGACGAGCGTACGATCGGCACCGCTCAAACATCCCACCAGGTACGCAGTGACGAGAGCCTCACACGAAGGATTCGCGGTTATATGGCGTCGCTCGCGCTGACCCCGCG
>SHUG01000148.1 GCA_009694735.1 Acidobacteriota bacterium
GTCCGGGAATAGGGCTATTTTTTCTTCACGGGCGGCGGGGTCGGAAGCCTGCCCTCGGTCTTCGTCGAGTACGCGCGCCGGGCGGCCACGTTCACGTTCGGCCGGTCCACTTTCACATCGAGCGTCCGCGTGCGCCTGGCCGGGTCGGGATTCGTCGAGTAGAACCCAATTACATAGTAATCGCTCGTCTCGGCGTCGATCCGTTTCAGCTCGGCCGCAAAGTCGTTGGTGTTGACCGCGGCGAACCCACCCGTTTCCTCCGCCATGTAGCGCAGGGTGCTCTGCGTCTTCTGCAAGTAGGTCCGCCACTCGCTTTGGTCCAAGTACTGGCCGGCATCCGTTACGCCGGTGAGACCGCGCGGGTCGATGGTGTAGAGGGTGGCGTTCGCGCGGTTGGCCGAAAGCGTCAGCTCCCGCATCAGCTGATGGAGATCAAGGTCGGCGGTGACGGTCCCCATGCGGAAATACGGGTTCTCTTCGTCCGCGAGGAACCGGAGGGGGTCGGAGAAGCGGCCCCCCATGACATGGTCGCGACTGTTGCGGCCCTCGGTGAACGGGTCGAAGTCGTAGCCCGTGCTGATGTAAATCACCGCCTTGCGTCTGTTGGCGACGCCCTGGAGGTCGTTCAGGAGGCCATAGACCGTATAGAAGGCCATCTGCGCGCGGTGGCGGATGTCCCCTGGCCCCTGAGAGGTCTCCAGCATTTTGAAAATTTCTGATGCCAGGTAGCCCGACCCGCGTATCTTGTTGGCGGCTTCGGTCAGGAGCTTACGATCGTAGGTGGGACCGATCTCGATGAACGACGGGCCGCTCGAGACCACCATCACGAAGTCGCCGTCGTGAATCAGCGTGTCGATAATGGTCTGCACGAGCCGGCGCACGTGGGGCGTGTACTCGGGCTCGAAATGCAGGTCGTCGACGAAGATCAGGAATACCCGACCGGCGGAATCGTCTACCGGGCGCCGGGCCGACGGCAACACGAGGCCTTCCGGCGCCGCGGCAGCAGCCGGCTGGAGCAAGTTGAAGGCACGCCCGCCGTGCACGAGCGAAAAAGACGTGATGACCTGCGGCTGGCCATCTTCGACAACCGCGAAGTTCTCCTTCTTGAGATCGGAGACGAAGCGTCCCTTCTCGTCGCGTGGGATCACGTCGGTGCTGACCAAGGTGACCCCGGCGCGGAACGTAGGCTGTTGAGCGAACAAGGGGGCGTCCGGCTTCAGCCGGACCAAGTTCGAAACCACGAGCCCGGCGGTCAACAGAGTCGCCGCTAGTCTAAGGCTAACCTTCATCTCGACAGTATAATGTCGCCCATGAACGCAACTCGCCGGCAAGTTCTCGGCACGTTCGCAGCCGCCGGCGCGGCCACGCTGGTCAATCCAGGCAAGGTGCTCGCCCGTCTGGCGGCTGACGTGCCATGCACCGGCTCTGCACCGGCTGGGGAACTGCTGGCTACGCTGCCCCTGTTCCGCGACCGGTCCCAGGTACAAGCGTTCGGCGTGAAGTACGGCGGCGCCGGGTTGGACGCTCGGCTGGTAACCGACCTGTCTATCCTCGATCCCGGCAAGCTGATCACGCCAAATGAGCTGGCCTACATTCGGACCGAGATCCCGGCCGCCGCCGCGGCCCACACAGGAGCCTGGACCATCGAAACCAGCGGTCTGATGGCGAAGGACGGCGCCCTCGACCTCAACGCGATCTCGAAGCAGTCGAGAACCATGGGACCGCATCTGTTCGAATGCTCCGGCAACGCGAACCCCTCGAATTTTGGGCTAATGAGCGTGGCGGAATGGGAGGGCACTCCGCTAACGAGCGTGATTGCGAGCCTGAAGCCCGCCAAAGAGGCCACCGCCGTGCTCGTCAGCGGCTTCGATCACATTGGCCAGGTCTCTCAACGCTCCATTGTCGGCGCCAGCTGGGTGTTTCCGCTGGCATCGCTCGACCAGCTCGGCGCGTTCCTTGCCGTCCGCATGAACGGCGAGCCGGTGCCCGCCGACCACGGCAAACCAGTGCGTCTGGTGGTACCCGGCTGGTATGGCTGCACGTGGATCAAGTGGGTCAACGAAATCAGGCTGGTCGGCCCGGACGAACCGGCCACCACGCAGATGGTGGAGTTCGCCAACCGAACCCATCAAACCGATCTGCACAAGTTAGCGAGGGACTACAAGCCCGCCGACATCCAGACCGCAGCCACGCCGGTGCGCGTCGAAAAGAGACGTACCGCCGCCGGTATTGAGTATCGGATCGTCGGAATCGTGTGGGGCGGCACCAGGACGGTCGATCGACTGGCGATTCGATTCCGAAAGGACGCGGAGTTCCAGCCCTTCTCCGTGTGCCCGACGCCGAAGACTCACGCGATGTGGTCGCTGTGGGAGTACCGCTGGAAGCCGACCGCTCCAGGGACCTACGACATCGCGTTACGCGTCGCCGACGCCTCCACCCCCCAGCGTCGGCTCGAGTCTGGGTACTACATGAGGCAGGTGAGGGTCGAAGAAGTCTGATACGCACTGCCTATCTGACCGCCTCCCGAGCCTCCACAAATTCGGGAAGTCCCGGGTCCGCGAGCCGCCAATTGGCAAGAAATCGCTTGTAGGTCGCGCGAGCTGACGCGGCATCCCCTGAGTTTCGATACGCGCGCGCCAGGCCCAGTACGGCCCGGCTGCGATTCGGCGTCCTCGCCAGTGTACGGTCGAACCACACGGCGGCTTCCTTTGCACGGCCCGCCTGCAACAACAGCTCCCCGTATAACTCGTCGGCGCCCTTGACCGGAAAGGGCCGGCCAATCGGCTTGGGCATCCTGGCCTGCAGCGACGTGGCTCGGTCCATCATCGCGAACGCTTCGGCGTGACGCCCGAGGGCGAACAAGTCGAGCGCCTCCATTTCACGAAGCATCACTTCTGCCTGCTCACGGAGTCCTGGGTCTTGAGCGGGCGCCGCGGCGCGGCGGAGTTGGCCGATCGTCGATTGCACTCGAGCAGCGTCGCCAAGGTTCACCGCGCTTAAGCCAATCGCGAACAGCTCTTCGATATTGTCGAACGTTGATTGCCCCCGCATCTCGTTCCATCGCTCGCTTTCGACGACGTAGCGAGCGCGCATGGAGCCGCGGTCGTTCCTCAAGGCCGACAGCCCGCTGCCCCGGCCGATTTCGCTCTCGCCATAGCCGTGGCCACCGGAATGCTGGGGAGACAATGATACGACTGGTGGCGACACGGCGAGCGGCGACAATCCTTTAGGTTTGTCGGTCTCCTTCATGGCCTCATCCACCAACGCGATGGCAGCCTTCGTTTTCGAGAACCGCCCCTGTTGTGTCCACTCGTACTGCAGCCACGACAGGCTATGGAAATCGCGGCTGGCCACGGGCAGGCCTCGACGTTTCGCCCAGACGACGGACGCTTTCCACGACTGTTCGTCCGCGACCGCCGCCTCGTCCCAGAGGCCAAGCTGTAGAAAGGCATGCGCCGGCATGTGCAGGGCATGGCTGGCGGCAGGCGCGATCTTCGCGTAGGCACGAGCGGCGGCGAGGCCCTTGGGCGCCAACGCCACATGGTCGTAGGCATGCAGGATGTAATGCGCCGCGCCGGGATGCTTCGGATTTCTGGCAAACACCTTCTCTGCGATCGCTCCGGCCCGCTGACGCAGTGGCAGTGATGCCTCACCACGCGGCAATGTCGCGAGCAGCGCCAGCGCGTAGAATGTCTGCGCGTCGTCATCGGCGAGGTTCTCGGCGGCGACCTTCGCCATTGCCTGCGCGTGGCCGGCGGCGCGCGCGGCCTTGTCGCCCGGTCCGTAGAGCGCCTCAACGGCGCGCATGAAGCCTTGCTCCCGCGGCGTCTTCGCTTTCGCGATGCGCGCCTCGGACGTCGGACCTAACTTCACGAGCGCTGCCCTGCCCTTGTCGACTTCCTCAAAGAACCACAGCGGCTGGCTGAAACTCATCGCCTCGCCCCAGTAGGCCATTGCAAACGCAGGATCGAGTTTCTGCGCGGTACGAAACGCGCCAATGGCGTCCTCGTACATGAAGCTGTGCAACCATGCCACGCCCAGGCCGAATTCCGATTGAGCGGTCGGCGTTTGCGCCCGCGGTCCGGCGAGCGCGACGCCCACCAAGGCCAAGGTCAGAAGGAGACGGGGCAAGCTGTGTCCAGTACAACACAAGGGCGGCCGATTAAGGCCGCCCTTGGCATTTCCTGTAAGACCCTAGGACCCTGTAAGACCCTAGGACCTTCACGCGTTAGAAGCTGAGACGGAACATCAACTGCGTCAGGCGCATGAAACCGCGCTGCGCCGTAATACGGCCAAAGCTGGCATTGCCCACGGCCGTGGTCGGGCCGACCGTCTTCACCGTGTTGGTGATATTGAGCACCTCGAACTTGATCTGTGCTTGAGCCCGGCCCATCAGGCGCAGGTCCTTGACGGCCACGAAGTCCCAGTTGTTGCGGTGCGGGGTACGGATGTTGCCCAGTGTTCTTGGGTTGTTCCCCAGCGCGAAGCCGGGGTCCGAGAAGGCCGCCGAGTTCAACCACACGCCAGGATTCGACGGGTTCGCACCGGCCCAGTACAGCCGGTCTTCACGCTCACCGCTGGTGGCAGGATCGGTGCTGGTCGAGTTCGGCCGTTGCATCAGGAAGAACGCGCTGGTCAGACCATTCGAGTTCTGTGAGATCGAGATCGGGAACCCGCTCTCGAACGCGACAATCGACGAGATCGTCCAGTCGCCGAGAATGTAGGCGGCCGCGCCGGTCTGTGCCCAGCGCTTCCCTTCTCCAAACGGCAGTTCGATGGTCGGCGAGAACACCAACTTGTGCGGAACGTCGAGCAGGCCGATCGAGTATTCCGGCCCGAGGTCGTACGCGTTCGCCGCGTTGCCGTTGGTGGCCGAGTACGCGTTCCCCTCGCCGAACTGGTTGTCGTTCAGCCGGCTGTAGGTGTAGTTGAGGCGCCCGCCCCAGCCGTTCCGCATCCGCTTCTCGAATTTCAGGATCGCGGCGTGGTACTGGTTCTTGCCCTCGGTGGTCTGCCGCATGATGATGTTCTGGAACTGCGGGTAGGGCCGCAGCGACTGGGCGCGCGAAATCGTCGCCACGTTGAGACTGGTGCCTGGCAGAAGACCAGCAAACGGGTTCGGCACCTGCTGCGCCAGCGCCGCGGCGCCGAGCGCCAGATTGGCCGTAGTGAGCTGGTTGATGTTCAGCGCGCCGTCGTTCGAGCCGCCGAGCCCGAGGTTGCGCCCGGTCGCGCCGTTGTATTCGAAGCCCACCGCAATGCCGCCGCGCAGCTCACGGTTGATGTCCAACGAGTACTGCTGGACATAGGGCGCGCCCTTGTCCTGATCGATGAATTCGATCTGGCTGCCCACACCTTCCAGCGCGCCGAGCGTGTTGCCCCGCGGCTGGTTCACGCCGGCCGGGAACGGATTGGTCAACGACGTCGTCGGCCGGAAGACGTCCTGGCTGATAAACGTATTCTGGCTGTAGCCGACGTTTCCGTAGTTGGCGGAGCCAATCCCCTGGTAGTTCCAGGGCGCCTGGTAGATGCCGTAGCCGCCGCGCAGCACGGTCTTCGGACTGGCGGAATAGACAAAGCCCACGCGCGGCGAGAACTTCGCGGCCGGCTGGTTGCCCTGTTGCGTCGCCGCGCCGGGCGTGCCGGCATAGACGAGGCCGCCGCGCGCCCCGGCGGCGCCGAGCGAACCACCCGGGTTCAGCGTCCGATCGAATTTCACCGCGAAGTGGTTGTCTTCCTCCCGCAGGCCGTCTTCGTGTTCGATGCGAAGGCCGGCGTTGACCGTGAACCGCGCGCTGACGCGGAAGTCATCCTGAAGGTAGGCGCCGTAGTAGCGCGTGAAGTAATTCGCCGGCGACGACACCAGGATGCGGCTCTGGTTGCCTGGATCGCCCGACGGCGCGCCCAGCAACAGGGCGGCGAGCGCGTTGCCCGACGGCGTGGCGCCATTCACACCATTCGAGGTGGGAACCTGCGAGGTGTACCGGCGATCGAAGTTGAAGACGCCGGCGCCGCCCGAAAATGACTGCGCTTCGAGTCCCATAATCCTATAGTCCACACCCATCTTGAAGGTGTGGCGGCCGACGAGCTTCGACATGGCGCCGTTGGCGCTCCACGAGTACCAGTTGTTGTCCGCCGGGTCGATCGCGCCGAGCCCGTAATAGTCGGTGATACTGACCGACGGGAACTTCTTGGTCTGGATGGCGCTGCTGAACGCGGAGCTGAAGCCAAGCGTGGACGGGTCGAAGTCGATCGAGAGCGTGTTGTCGTCACGGAAAACCGTCCGGCCGTAGCGGAACGTCAGCACGGTGTTGCTGCTCGGGATCCACGTGTTGTTCAGCGCCAGGATCTGCACGCGACGGCGCAGGATGTAGTCGCCGTTGTCGACGAACCGGTTCGGGCCGCCGAGCCCGGGCTCGAGGTAGTTGGCGCACGGCTCATCGGTCGTGTTGTAGAGGTAAAAACCTGAGAGCGATACGCTGTCGCTGAAACGGTGATCGACTTTG
>SHUG01000149.1 GCA_009694735.1 Acidobacteriota bacterium
GGGAGACCCTATGGCTCACATCTCGATGACGGTCAATGGCAAGTTGCGGAAAGGCGACGTGGAGCCACGCCTGCTCCTCGTTCACTTCCTGCGCGAGCAGCTTCTTCTCACGGGCGCGCACGTCGGCTGCGACACCAGCCAGTGCGGCGCCTGCACCGTGTTCGTCGACGGCCGCAGCGCCAAGTCGTGCACCATCTTCGCGGTCCAGGCTGACGGCTCCGAGATCACGACGATCGAAGGCCTCGCCAAAGACGGCCAGCTGCACCCGGTCCAGGAAGGCTTCTGGGCCGAACACGGTCTCCAATGCGGCTACTGCACGCCGGGCATGATCATGTCGGCGGTCAACCTCCTGAACGACGCGCCGCAGCCGACCGAGCAGCAGATCCGCGAAGGGATCTCGGGGAATTTCTGCCGCTGCACGGGCTACCAGCATATCGTCAACGCCATCCAGCACGCCGCGGCGGCGAGGAAGTAGCGCCATGGCCCCGACTCCAGTACTACCCAAGCTCGTGGGCGAGCGCGTGAAGCGCCGCGAAGACCCGCGCCTGATCCAAGGACGCGCCACTTACGTTGATGACATCAAGATCGTGGGCATGCACCACCTGGCGTTCAAGCGCAGCGACGTCGCGCACGGGCGCATCCGCTCGATCGACACCAGCGCCGCGGAGGCGATGGAAGGGGTCGAGGCGGTCTTCACCGGCGCGCAGATCGCAGAGCTCCTGGCGCCGATGCCGATTGGCACGCCGTTCCCGTCGCCGCCCCATCGCGCCGTCGCAGTGGACGTCGTCCGCTACGCCGGTGAAGCGGTCGCCGTCGTCGTGGCGAGCAACCGGTACACGGCGCGCGACGCCGCGGACGCGATCGTCGTCGACATCGATCCGCTGCCGGCCGTCGTCGATCCCGAGCTTGCGATGAAGGGCCAGCCGGCCGTCATCCACGGGGACTTCCCGAACAACCTCGCGGTGGCGCTCGTGCCGAGCGGCACCGGGGTCAGCGCCGACGGCAAGGTGGACGACTCGGCCGTCGACAAGGCGTTTGCCGCCGCCGAGGTCGTCATCTCGCAGCGGATGATGAACCAGCGGCTCGTGCCGAACGCGATGGAGCCGCGCGGGGTCGTCGCCCAGTTCGAGCCGGGCAAAGGATCGATGACGATCTGGTCCTCGACGCAGAACCCGCACATCCTGCGTTCGATGATCGCAGCGATGACCGGCCTGGGTCAGGACCAGGTCCGCGCGATCGCCCCGGAGGTCGGCGGCGGCTTCGGCGCAAAGATCAACATCTATGCCGAGGAGTACGTCGCGGCCGTCATCTCGAAACGGCTGGGTATTCCCGTCAAGTGGATAGAAGACCGCTCGGAAGCCTTCGTCGCGACCACGCACGGGCGCGACATCATCGGCTACATCGACGTGGCGGCAAAGCGCGATGGCACGGTGCTGGGAATCAAGCTCCGGCTCATCGCCGACATCGGCGCGTACAACATGCTGCTGACGGCCGCCATTCCGACGCTCACGATGATGATGGCCAACGCCACCTACGACATCCCGGCGATCCGCACCACGCTCACCGAGGTCTTCACGAACAAGACACCGACCGACGCCTACCGCGGCGCCGGCCGTCCCGAGGCAACCTACTTCGTCGAGCGCGCCATGGACATGCTGGCGCGTGAGCTGAAGATGGATCCGGCCGACCTGCGCCGGAAGAACTTCATCGCGCCGGACAAATTTCCCTATGTGACGCAGATGGGGGCCGTGTACGACTCAGGGGAGTACGAGAAAGCGCTCGACCTCGCGCTGAAGGCTTCGAACTGGAAGGGACTCGTGGCGGAGCGCGATGCCGCTAGGAAGGAGGGGCGGCTCGTCGGCCTTGGGCTGGCGATGTACGTCGAGGTGTGCGGCCTCGGCCCTTCGTCCTCGCTGCCAACGGGCGGTTGGGAGCACGGGCAGGTCACTGTCGAGCGCGACGGCCGGATCAGCGCGACGACCGGCGCCTCGCCACACGGGCAAGGAAACGAGACAACGTTCGCGCAGATGCTCGCCGACCAGTTCGGCGTCCCGATCGAGCACATCACCATCCTGCATGGCGATACTGGCGTCGTGAAGCAGGGGATCGGCACGTTTGGCAGCCGCTCGCAGGCGGTGGCCGGGACCGCCCTGCACCTCGCCGGCGGCAGGGTCAAGACCAAGATGGCGAAGTTCGCGGCGGCACTCCTCGAAGCGCACGAGGACGACCTTGTCTTCGAGAACGGTACGATCGGCGTGAAGGGATCGCCGGCCTCCGCAAAGTCGTTTGCCGAGGTGGCCGGGTACGCCTACGTGCCCGTGCCGCTGCCCCCGGGGCTCGAGCCCGGTCTCAGCGATGAAGCCTTTTTCGAGCCGGCGAACAACACCTATCCGTTCGGCTGCCACATCTCGATGCTCGAGATCGATCGCGAGACGGGCGAGCCGGTGCTCCTGAAACTCATTGCCGTCGACGACGCGGGGAACCTGATCAATCCCCTGATTGTCGAAGGGCAGATTCACGGCGGGCTGGCGCAGGGCATCGGACAGGCGATGATCGAGGAGGCCGTGTACAGCGAAGACGGGCAGCTGCTGACCGGATCATTCATGGACTACGCGTTGCCGCGCGCCACCGATTTCCCGCGCTTCGAGCTGCACTCCACGGTCACGCCAACGCCCGTCAACCCGCTGGGTGCCAAGGGCGTCGGCGAAGCGGGCACGCTCGGCTCGACGCCGTGCATCGTGAACGCGGCGGTCGACGCGCTGGGCGAGTTCGGCGTGACGCACATCGACATGATGCTGCGCCCAGAGAAACTGTGGCGGATCATCCACGGAGGCAAGGCATGATCCCGACCTCATTCGAATACGTTCGCGCCACATCGCTGGAAGATGCGCTGGCGAAGCTGAAGGCGGCGAACGGCAGCGGCAAGTTCATCGCCGGCGGTCACAGCCTCGTGCCGCTCATGAAGCTGCGCCTCAGCGAGCCACAGCTGCTGATCGACATCGGGCGCATCCCGGACCTCGCCGGCATCAGCGAGCGCGACGGGAAGATGGTGATCGGCGCCGGCACCGTGCACCACGACATCGCGACGTCTTCCGTGATTCGCGAACGCTGCCCGGTGGTCGCCGACGCTGCGGCCATGATCGGTGACCCGCAAGTGCGCAACCGCGGCACGATCGGAGGCAGTGTGGCGCACGCCGATCCGTCGGCCGACATGCCGGCCGTGCTCCTCGCGCTCGACGCCGAGATTCACCTCAAGGGACCGAACGGCTGGCGCGTGGTCAAGGCCCCGGACTTCTTTCGGGATCTGTTCACCGTGGACATGGCCCACGACGAGATCATCGCGAGCATCCAGTTCGCGCCGCTGCGCACCGCCGCGTACGCAAAGCTGTATCAGCGCGCGTCGCATTACGCGATCGTCGGGGTCGCCGCTGCACTTCACGTGAGTGGGGGCAGGATCGCCTCGGCGGCCATCGGGCTGACCGGAGCGGCGTCGCACGCCCGTCGCCTGACCAACGTGGAGCGTGCGCTTGCGGGTCAGCCGCTGTCGCAACAAACCATCGCTCCCGCCGCGCAGGTGGCGGGGGTGGATCTTGCGGAGGTCAACTCGGACATCCACGCGGGAGCGGAGTACCGCCGCGCGATGATTCCGGTGTTCACACGGCGCGCGCTCGAAAGCGCGATGGCGAGGGCCTGATTCCGCTGGTCGCGCCGCTCAGGCGGGGCGCTCCTCCAGCTTTCCCGAGAGACAGGCAAAGAAGCGGTCGAGCATCATCTTCGAGACGCCTCCGATCAGGCGTTGACCCAGCCGGGCAATTGAGCCGCCCGTCTGCACAGTGGCCCTCACGTCGACGACGGTCGAGTCGCCTTGCGCGCGCAGCGTAATCGCCGAACTTCCCTTCACGAATCCCGGTCTCCCCTGCCCTTCAGCCGTCAGCCGGTACGACGTCAGCGGCACCAGATCCAACAGCGCGACGGTTCCCTCGTAGGTGCCGGTGATCGCGGCGAGCGCCACGGTGAGCCGCGCACGATACTTGTTTTCACCATCCGGCTCGAAGCGATCGCAACCCGGAATGCACGATGAGATCACCGCTGGATCCATCAGCAGAGCCCAGACACGGTCGGGCGGCGCGTTGAACGTGTACGTGCCGGAGATGTCCATGATTGGGGGCCCTCTAAAGTGTTCAAGTGTATCGCCAGGTCCGCGAGATTGGTTAGCGTACGGGCCGGCAGGAAGTCGTCGACGAACGGCAGCGCGGCCTGCAGACCGCGCGTCAATGGAATGTAACCCTCTGTGCCGATCAGCGGGTTGAGCCAGATGAGGCGATGACAACCCCTCTGCAGACGACTGATCTGTTCGCGCAGCACCGGAGGATCACCGCAATCCCAACCGTCAGAGATGAGCAGCACCACGGGGCCGCCACTAAGGGCGCGGCGGGTCCACCGTTGATGAAATTGCCGCAGCGCCTCGCCGATGCGCGTGCCACCGGACCAGTCGGGCACCGAACGCGAGACGGCGGCGACCGCTTCGTCCAGGCCGCGAGTACGAAGCGCCTTCGTCACGCGCGTGAGCTGCGTCGAGAACACGAACGCCTCGACCCGGCGGTGCCGCCGTCCCATCGAGTGGGCGAAGTGCAACAGCAGGCGCGAGTAGCGCTCCATCGAGCCGCTGATGTCGCACAGGAGGACGATCGGCCGCGGCCGCTTACGGCGGCGGAGCGTGGGGAGCCTGACGACATCGCCGCCGGTGCGGACGCTCTGCGCGAGAGCGCGCCTGAGGTCCACTCGCGGTCCGCGCCCCTTCACCCAGCGGCGCGTCCGGCGCTCGCCAGGTGTCCACTCGAGGCGATCCAGCGCGGCGCCGGCGAGCGCGAACTCCTCCGGCGTGAACTCCGCGAAGTCTTTGTGCGCCAGTGTCCGGGCGTCACTCCACGTCAACGGGCCGTCCGACGCCGGCTCAGCCGGCATATCGTTTAGACCAACCGTGGAAATATCCGACGATCCAGGCTGGCCTGGATGTTGTCCTTCGGTGCGTAGCTCGCCACCCGGCGACCGATCGGTTCGCGGCAGTTGGTCACTGTGCACCTGCCAGAACGCCTCGAACGCCCGGTCGAAGATCGCGAGGTCGTCGTGGCGATGGACGAGGAGCGCCCGGCACGTGTGATACACCTGCTCGCGCGCGCCGATGTTCACGTGCTGCAGCGCGTCGACAATGTCGACCAGGCGGCCCAGGTGCACCTCGAGGCCGAGGGAGCGCAGCAGACGGCCGAAGACGAGCAGGTTTCCGAGCAGCCCCGACGCAGTAGAGGTCATCTCCTCGCGCTCGCGCGGGTGATGAGGCCGGCCAGCGCTTCTCCCGCCACGGCTTCGATATCTTCCCTGGACTTGAGCGCGACGCCGAGCGTCGCCACGACCATGTCCGCGTCAAGGGTGTCCCTGTCGAGGGCCGCGAGCGCCGCCACCCAGTCGAGCGTCTCGGATACCCCTGGCACCTTGTACAGATCCAGCGTGCGCAGCTCCTGCACGAGGGCCGTCACTTGCGTCGCAAGCTGGGCGGAAGCCTTCGGCACACGCGCCCGCACGATCGCGAGCTCCTTCTCGAATGCCGGGTACTCGATCCACTGGTAGAGGCATCGCCGCTTCAGGGCGTCGTGCACTTCGCGAGTCCGGTTCGACGTCAGGATGACCACCGGCGGCTTGACGGCGCGGACGGTCCCGAGTTCAGGAATCGTGATCTGAAATTCCGCGAGCAGCTCGAGCAGGTACCCTTCGAACTCCTCGTCGGCCCGGTCGATCTCGTCGATCAGGAGTACCGCGGGACGCGTGCGCGCTGGGTCGATCGCCTGCAGCAACGGCCGCTTGATCAGGAACACGTCGCTATACAGCTCCCGCCGCGCGTTAACTTGGTCGAACGTTCCTGCCGCCTCGCGGATACGCAGCTCGAGGATCTGCCGCGCGTAGTCCCATTCGTACACGGCGTGCGTGACGTCGAGGCCTTCATAACACTGCAGCCGGATCACTTCGGCCCCCAACACCGCCGCTACCGCGCCCGCCAGCGCCGTCTTCCCGACGCCAGCCTCGCCTTCGAGGAACAACGGACGCTGGAGCCGCAGCGCGAGATACGTAGAGACGGCAAGGCCGTAATCGGCGATGTAATGCTGCGCGGCGAGGCGCTGCTGCAGATCCGCGATGGAGCTGGGAATGATTGTCACGGGCACATTCTACCGGTGGTGCAAGCTTGCTACAGGTGGTACGGGGTTCGGCCTGCCTTAGGCTCTCACCGACGACTCTGCCGGCGTCACCGCGATCTCGAGCTTCTCAGTGCGCCTGATCACGGTGAGCGCCGTCTCTTGCCCGATGCGCTCCTCCGTGAGGAACCGATGGAGCTGGTCGATGCTCGACACATCGCGGCCGTCAAGGCCGATGATCATGTCGCCTTCGCGCAGCGGGCTTTTCGCGGCCGGACTCGCCGGTTCGATCGTCGCAACAAGCACGCCGCTCGAAATGGC
>SHUG01000016.1 GCA_009694735.1 Acidobacteriota bacterium
TGGCCCATCGCCTCTTCGATGACCCGCAGTGTGCGACGAATGTAGCCGAGGTCCAGCGAGTCGGCGCGCGCATGCAAAACGCCCCTGATATCGCCGACGTCCTTCTCCCGCCCCGCGAGCACCTTGGTCAACACGAGATCCTCTGGAGCGATCACCAGTACCGTGAAGTCGCCAACCGGAACGGCGATCACGCGATCCAGGAATTGCTCCTCCAGTCCAGGACCGGCCAGGACCACGTCGAGCGGCATGGTCGACTCGATGTGAATCAGCGGCAGCCGTGCGCCGAGAGCGCCTTCGACAGCGCGCGAAGCAGGCTAGCGGGGTCGGATGGCGATGGCACCGAGCGCCTCGCTGACTCGGATGTGGTTTCGCAGGTCGTCGGCGCGATCGTCGGGACTGGGCCAATCGGGCCGAACGGTCAGCACGTAGCGCCGCAATTGGTCGGCCGTGTGCAGATCCCCGCCGGCTGTTCGCTGGCCGGCCTGCCACGCGAACGCCTTCGCAGCGGCCAGGCCCGCCCAATCGCGGGTCACGAATGCGCGGATCTGTTCCGGCGTCATCGCCCGAATCGTAACATGCGAAAGCGCCGTGAGCGCCGGCAGAACAACGACTCTTTTCGGCGGCCGCAGGCGCAGCATCGCGACGGAGTCTCTAAACTTACTGACAGCGTATGGTATTATTGCCGTGTTATGGCACGGGTCACCTTTTCGCTCGATGACGCCACGGTGGCGCAGATTCGGCACACTGCGGCCAGGTTGCAACGGCCGCAGAGTCACGTGGTTCGCGATGCCGTCGCGGACTATGCCGCGCGCACAGACCGCCTGAGCGAGCGTGAACGGCAGCACCTGATGGGCGTGCTAGAGCGACTGCGCGGCGCCAAGCCGACGCGTCCGGCCACCGGGGTCGATGCGGAACTGCGCGCCATCCGCACCGCGCGCCGGGTGGGCGGACGGCGGCACCCCGGGGCATGATCGTCCATGTCGACACGTCGGCTCTGGTCGATGCTCTCACCGGGCCGCGCCGTTCGCTCGAAACCCTGATCGCGCTCACCGATCGCGGGCACCGCCTCGCACTCTCGACCATCGTTTTGTACGAATGGCTACGGGGGCCTCGCACCCGCGAAGAACTGGCGGTGCAGGAAGAGCTGTTCCCGTCCGAACAAGCGGTCGCCTTTGGGCCGGCGGAGGCGGCGGTCGCCGCCCGTCTCTACAAGCAGGTGTCGCGAGCCCGGGGACGGGAGATCGACCTGGCCGTCGCCGCCTGCGCGATCGCCAACGGTGCTGGCGTCTGGACGCTCAACCCCGGCGATTTTCGCGACCTCCCGGATCTCCGCCTCATCTAGCGCGTCGAATCGTTAAGCGACTGGCGGTCGCTCACCAGCGCGTCGCGCCCTCGGCGATGCCCAGCGGCAGCAACACCGGAGGCACGTCCACGCGCAGTTGTTCGCGCTCGAGCCAGTTAGCCAGCCGCACGAACGGATCGAAACCCAGCACGCGTGGGGCGTCGGCGACGAAGTTCGACAGCGCGTTGATGTCGTAGTAGTAGCGCTGGCCGTCACGGTCATCGACGATGTACTCGACGCCGCCGATCTCGATGCCCGCAGCGGCCGTGATCGTCTCCACGTCGGCAATCACCTCAGCCGGCGGCGTGAAGGCTTCGACGCGCAGGTTGTTTTTTGGCGCATCGGCCGGGCATGCGCCGCGGTCGAGCGCGACGCCGTCGCTGGTCTGGCAAATATCGGCGGGGCACAGGTTGAACGTCTCGCCCGTGGTGTGAACGTTGATGGCGTACAGGAAGCGGCCGGCCAGCACTTCGACTCGCGTGATGTGGCCACCGCGGGCGGGAATGTATTCCTGCACCAGCACGGTCTGATCGAGCCCTAACTCCAGACGGCCTTCCGACGCCGCGCGCTCAAGGTCCCGCGGCGAGTCAAACCGGATGATGCCGGCGCCGCTGCCGCCGATGTTGGCCTTGACCACGACCGGAAACCGCAGGCCCTCGGCCGCCGCGGGCGCCTGGCTGCCGTGGTTGATCACACGGGCGGCCGGATACGGCAGCCCGAGCGACCGCAGCAGCGTCAGCTGCCGCGCCTTCGAGGTTTCAATGCTGAAGGCCTGCGTGCCGTTGATCACGCGAACGCCCAACTGCTCCAGGTGTGCGAGGTAATTCTGCGTGTAGAGGATGCTGTGGCCGGCTCCGCGCAGGTGGGCGGATGGACTCATGCGGTTGAGCACGACCGAGTACGCCGCCTCGTCGCTGCCGTCGGCGTCATAGCGGTGCCGGCGCGCATCGATGCGCTCGTAGCGCGTGCCGCGCCGATCAAGTTCCGCAAACAGCGGGCGGAACCAATCCTGATGCTCGTGGTAAATGCCGATCGGTCGTGAACTCGTGGTCATTTTTTCCCTCATGGCCTTGGCTTGCCAGCCGTAGCTCGTTGCGCCCGATGCGGCCCACCGCCGCGGCTTTGCCGCTATGGTGGGCAGCCTTCGCCCTGACATCTGAGCGTGGAGGTGCGAGAGGGATTCGAACCCTCGAATAACGGCTTTGCAGGCCGCCGCGTTTGCCACTTCGCCACCGCACCGTGACTGAAACCGATTGCGCCGGCCGGGCTGTCCGCAAACGCAAAACGGCCCGGAAAGCGCGTTGCCTTCCGGGCCGTTCTGAACTCAGGTTCGTGGACGTGAAATCTAGCGGATCACGTTCATGCGTACAGACCGCGGCGCGGAAGCAGAAGCTCCACAACAACAACACGCGCGGTTGACGATGACGGTCACGATAGAGCGATGCTCACATGTTGATCGGGTCGGTGTCAAGCGCCCTACCGACAGCACCCTACCGATCGATGCGAATGGTGCCATCGCCGGTCCGCACGCGGAGGGTCTTGCCGCCATCGCCCATCTTCGTCCGCATGACGCGGCGGCGCTCGCGCCGATCGTCGCCGCCCTCGCCGCTGCGACGCTCGTCGCGCTCATCGTCCAGCATCGGGTGTGACGACCGCACCGAGCCGTCGCCGGTCTTGAGCCGCAGGAAAGACGGCTTTCCTTCAAACCCAATACTGCCATCGTCGGTTTCGAGGTCGAGCTTGCCCGACACTTTGTCGAGGCGAATCGATCCGTCGCCGCTGCGGGCGACGATGTTGCTGGCGCGCGGCACCACGACGCGCAGGCGCGCGGTCGGAGAAATATGCACGCCGATGGTGACGCCGCCAAAGTCGGTGCGCGACGGCCCGGTCACCTTCAGTACGATTTTGTCGCCTTGCTGGGTCGCCTCGACCTTGATCTGATCGATGAGCGACTGGTCCATGGCGCGCTTCTCGATCTCCACCTCCACTTCGGGCTTGTCCCACGAGTGGATTTCGATGGCACCGTCGAAGGTGTCCAGATCAATCTCGGGCAGGCCGGCAACCTTGAAGGTTTTGGTCTCGCGGGCCGACAGCCCCTCGGTGTTGAGGTTGACCTCGCACCCCGCCAAGACCGTCGACGCGAGAAGAAACGCGGCCGCAACGGGCAGTGAGCGGTGGACCGTGAGCCTCATGAGCACCTCAGGCAGATAGACGGACAGCTTGCGGTCAGTGTTCCAAGGCAGCCGCGCCGGCCAGGTAGGTCTGCCGGACCGCCAGTCCCGGCCCAAGCACCACCAGATCGGCCGTCATTCCGTGGGCAATCGCCCCCGCCTCGGTCAATCCCAACTCGGATGCCGGCGTCGTCGAACACATCTGGACGGCATCGACGAGGGACACACCGACGCGGTTGACGAGAGTGCGGAAGGCCGTGTCCATGGTCAGGACGCTGCCCGCGAGCGTGCCGTCCGCGAGTTCGGCCGTCCGTTCGGTGACGATAATTTCCTGCTCGCCGAGCCGCGCGCGGGCACCCACTGGCAGCCCGGAGCCGGCGGTGCCATCGGTAATGGCCATCATGCGGCGAGCCGTTTTCATGCGAATCGCCAGTGCGACCAGCGCCGGGTGCACGTGAAAACCGTCGCAGATGATCTCGGCCGCCACCGCCTCGGATTCCAGCACGGCGCCGACCACGCCCGGTGAACGCGACGTCATCGATGACATGCGATTGAACAAGTGCGTCGCGTGACGGACGCCGGCGTCGATCGCGGCGCGAGCCTCGTCGTAGGTCGCACCGGTGTGCCCGATCGACACGCGATGGCCGGCGGCGACCAGGGCGCGCACCAGGTCCAGGCCACCCGGCAACTCCGGCGCGAGGGTGATGATGCCGGTGGCCGCTCGATGACGCGCGATCACATCGAGGATGTCAGCGGCCCTGAAGTCGTGCCCGCCCTTTTCACTTTTGACTTTTGACTTTTCACTTTCCAGGGGCGGCAAGCGCAGGCAGCGGCGCGGCTGCGCGCCGATCCACTCGGGATTGATGAAGTTGCTCTCGAGGTGCGCCGGCAGCACACGGGCCGAACGCGGCGCGCGCGATGACCGCGCCGCAGTCACCGCCGCCAGCAATTCAGCCAAGGTTGACGGATCGCACGCGACCGCTGTCGGGCAAAAGCCCGTGACGCCAAACTTCGGCAGCCGGCTCGCGATGGCGGCAACCGCACCGCCGCCATCGAGCACATCAATGCCCTCGAGACCATGGACGTGTACGTCGATAAAGCCGGGAACAATGACGTGGCCCGAACAATCGATGCGAGTCGCACCGGCTGGTCCGTCGATGGCACGTGAGTCGATGGCCTCGATGCGGCCGGCGTCGATGACCAGGGTGCCTCGCTCGACGACGCGATCCGGCAGGACCAGGTCGGCGCCGGCGAGCACCATCATGCCGTCGGGCGCGCCGCGGCACGCGCCGCGCCGATGGCCACGGCATCGGCGCCAAGGGTGGAGAGCACGATGCGTACGCGCTCGTTCTGGACGGGCCGCAGCCGCCGGCGGCATTCGAGGCGGATCGCCTCGAGCATCAGGTCGCCAGACGCGGCAATCGTGCCGCCGAGGACAATGGCCTCGGGATCCAGCATGGTCGCCAGGTTGGCAATCGCCATCCTGGCGTACTTCGCGGTGTCGCGAACCACGGAGATACACACGCCGTCACCCACCCGCGCGGCCTGGAACACGTCAGCGGCCGTGATGCGGGTGAGGTCGCCGCCGGCGTTGTCGGCAACGGCCGATCGATCTCCGGACTTGATGCGCCACACGAGCCGGCGGACGATGCCGGCGGCCGCCACCTCCGCTTCGAGTCCGCCGTAACGTCGATGGTCTTCGCGCTCGACGGGGTTGAGCGCCAGCCACCCGATGGAACCGGCCAGGCCATGCGCGCCGAACCACGGCTCGCCGTTGATCACCACGCCGGCGGTCACATGCTCGCCGATGGCACACGTGATCACCTGCTTCAACCCACGCGCGGCGCCACACCACTGCTCGGCGATCGCCGCCGCCGTGCCTGCCGCGATCGGCATG
Organism: Acidobacteriota bacterium; assembly: GCA_009694735.1. Classification (GTDB taxonomy): domain Bacteria; phylum Acidobacteriota; class Vicinamibacteria; order Vicinamibacterales; family UBA2999; genus 12-FULL-67-14b. The sequence continues at coordinate 5,411 of SHUG01000016.1, forward strand.
GCTTCGCGCACGCCGGGTACCGCCTCAGATAGCGCCGCCGCGATCTCGGTGGGGACCGGGTCGCCCGCCTGCGGCAGCGCCACCGCCAGCGCCGACACCTTGCCACCGGCGCCAGCGACGGCGCGACGCGCGGCGGCGCGAACGGCATTGGCCTTGTTGCCCGGCGCTGGCGGCAGCTGGCCACGCGACAGCACCTGTCCGCCGTCGTTGACGACCACGACGCGGGCGACCAGGTCGGAGAGATCGACGCCAAGCGTCAGTTCAGGCATGTTCGGGTTGCCAATCAGGGTGCGCGTGCAACTTGCGGCGGTCAAGCGGCAGGGGCGCGCCGGTAAAGAGTTGTTGGTCGAGGCGCGCGATCAGGACCGTCAGTTCGCGTTGGTCGGGCGCGGCCATCACCAGCACGCCACAGCCTTGCTCGGGCGGAAACTGCCGATCGTCCAGGTAGTCGCGATCGAGCGTCACCAACGTGCGCCGCAGCTGGCGGGCCAGCCGGTAGTGTTCGGCGTCGCGGGCGCGCCGCAGGTCGGGATGATCCATCACGAACAGGACATCCCATCGCAATTGCTCGCGCATGTAGCGCACGAGGCCAGCTGGCAGGTTGGCATCGGCATACACCCGCGGGCGATCGGCAACCGCCTCGGCCACCGGCGCCAGTTCCGACCACAGGGTGGCCATGGATCAGGCGTCAGGCGCGGGCCTTGTCGCGTTTCTTGATCTGCTTGCGCGCCTCGCGCTCGAGATCGTTCACGAGCGTCGCGCGCTGCGCGAGCAGGTTCTTGCGCGGGCGGCGGCCGTTCTTGTGGCCCACCGCGTACTCACAGAAGAGCGGAAAGGCGATGGTCGAGTCGGCGTAGACCACCGCCGTGTCGGGCAACACGCTGGGATTGATCTTGCCCCAGCTCACGGCTTCGGCCGGCGTGGCGCCCGACAGGCCGCCCCACACCACCGAGTCGGTCGTGATCTGGATGAAGTAGTCGTTGCCGCCCTTGAGAATGCCGTAGACCTCCCACAGGGTGGGCTGTCCTTGCAGGTAGAAATTCTTCGGCGAGCCGCCGCCCAGGATCACGCAGCCGTTCTTCTCGGCGGCGCGGATGATGGCGCAGACCTCGTTGACGTCCTTGTTCGGATCGACTTGCAGCGTGCTGCGATTGATCAACGCATGGTAGGCCACGTTCATGCCGATCGAACTGTCGCCCGGCGACGAGGTGTAGATCGGGACTCCGTACTTCGCGGCCGAGGCCACGAGCGAGTAGTTGGCGCAGCCAGGCCGCACCTTCAGCAAGTGCCTGCCCAGCGCTTCGTGCATGGCCGCCGACGACATCGGACCTTCGAGGCCGCTGGTCACGAGGAAGTCGCGGATGAAGCTATCAGTGTCGAGCAGCACCTGCGCGGGAAACAGCACGTCGTAGATGCGGATGACGCCCTCTTCGTAGAGCACGCGGTCGTCGACAAACGGCGAGCCACGGCGCAGCGTGAAGTTCAGGGCGTAGTGGAGGTCGTGATAGAGATTGGCGCCGGTGCTGATGATGAAGTCGACCAGCCCGCGCTTCATCAACTCGATGACGCAGCCGCCCAGGCCGGCGGGCGTCATGGCGCCGGCAATCGTCAGCGCGATGGTCGTGTTGTTTTGCTTGGCGAGCATCTTGTCGCCGTAGATCCGGCAGGCTTCGCCCAGCCGAGCCGCGTTGAAGGCCTGGAAGCCGTCATCGATCAGGGTGCGGATGGCCGCGCTCCCCTTCGGACGGTAGTAGCGGATTGGCTTGCCCTTGAGAAACGACTTGCCCTTTGGTGCGCCAGGGGAACGGTACGGCATTGCTGCTAGCGTATGCCAAAATTGAGGTCCGGCGGCCGTGGTTTCAGGCAGGGTTCGGTCCTTTAGGGTAGCATCTGGACTGTGACTGAGGGCGTTTGGATTCCGCTGGCCGGCGCACTGGCCGCCGCCATCGTGGCCCTCGTCGTGTTCTTCTGGCGGAAGGGCCAGCCGTTCGCCGAGGGCGACGTGTTTCGCGCCAGCCGGTGGTCACGGGGCAACCGGTGGTTCCCGACCCAGGTGTCGGTCACGCCGACCGCGGTGGTGCACTACACACCGGAACTGGTCGGCCGCAAAGAACACTCGATCCATATGGCGCATGTGGCGTCGGTCAGCATTGATACCAACTTGTTCTTCTCCAACGTGCTCATTGAAACGACCGGCGGCACGACGCCGGTGGCGTGCCATGGGCATCGCCAGGCCGACGCGATCCGCATGAAGCAACTGATCGAGCAATACCAGACGCAGTACTACCGTTCCGCCGGTGCGCCCCCTGCCGCCGAGGTGTCGCGTGGATGACCTCACCTTCGCCGCGCGCCGCCACAGCGCCGGCAGCAGCGGCCAGCGCGCCGAGCCGCCCGACATCGAGACCCGGTTCAAGACACTGGTGCAGTCGCCACTGCGCGCCGGCATCCTGCGCTTCCTGTCGGCCCGCCCCAACGAAAAGTTCGATACCGAAGTGATCATGCAGACGTTCGGGCGCATGCGCCAGGACGTCGAGAACTGCATTCACGAGCTGGTGGAATTCGGCGTCGTCCGCAAGGACTCCGGCGACCCGGCCACCTACGGCGCCATGCGTCCTGACGCCGAGCCAGCGGCAAAGCTGCTCGAGGTCTTCCTCGAGGGCCGCGCCTACCTCGGCATCGAGGAAGCCTCGCCCTCGGTGCAGCGCTTCCGCGAGATGATCGGGCGCGACGAGAAGATGCTGGCCATCTTCGAGTGGATCCGCACGGCGGCCAAGTCCGACATTTCGGTGCTGATCCTGGGCCCGACCGGCTCGGGCAAGGAGGTGGTCGCGCGGATGATCCACGAACTGTCGCGGCGCGGGCCCGAGAACTTCCAGGCCGTCAACTGCGCGGCGCTGCCCGATAGCCTGTTCGAATCGGAAATCTTCGGCTTCGAGAAAGGCGCGTTCACCGGCGCGCACGATCGAAAACCCGGCCGCCTCGAACTGGCCAACGGCGGCACGTTGTTCCTCGACGAAGTGGGCGACATGTCGCTGATGGCGCAAGCGAAGCTGCTGCGCGTGCTCGAAGAGCGCCGCTTCGAGCGCTTGGGCGGCAACAAGTCGATTCACGTCGACTTCCGCCTGATCTCGGCGACCAACCGCCCGCTCGACATGTTCGTGCGCGAGAGCCGCTTTCGCGAGGATCTCTACTACCGGATCAACGCCTTCGCGATTCGCCTGCCTTCCCTGCGCGAGCGCGCGGTCGACATTCCGGTACTCGCCAACCGCTTCCTCGCGCGCTACTGCGCGGCCAACGGACTGCCGCTCGATGCCAAGCAGTTCTCATCCGAATCGCAAGACCTGCTCGCCTCGTACCACTGGCCCGGCAACATCCGCGAGCTCGAGAGCACCGTGTCGAGAGCCGCGCTGTCGGCGCCAGGGCGATCGATTCGGGCCGCCGACATCGAGTTCCTGCATGGCCATGCGATGCCGCGAGCGGACGAGACCTCCAATCGCCTGCCGTCGCTGCGCGACTCCGAGCGAGCCCACATCATCCGCGTCCTCGAGGCGACGGAGTGGAACAAGCTCGAAGCGGCCAAGGTGCTCGACATCAGCCGGGGCACGCTCTACCGCAAGATCGACGAGTACGGTCTCGAGCCCGCCGTGGGCAGCGGCCGGCGCCGTGGCCGTTCCTGACGCCGACGGCGCGCCGAACTGCGACATACTGTCGCTTACTGTTTTATAGTCAAGAGTTGAATTGTTGACATTTGCACAACAAATTGACCAGAAAAATATCCAGTAAGTGGCTTAAATAATAGACTTACTGGATTACATGTCTCCGGTTGCGTCCAATTCTAGAGATTTATCCTTTTTGTATGACTCTTTGGTTGTGTATGATCCGCAGGTTGTGAAGCTGTTACGCGCCCCCCAGCGCCCCGTCCACTCGTCTCGAGGCTCGAATTGGTTCGCTGCGGAAGCCATTCGATCCAAGGCGGTCTGGGGTTCAAAAGAAGAAACAGCGCACATGCGCTCCTTGCCCCTCCCTGCCCGAATCTACATCGGCGCCACCATCGCAATCGGCGCCCTGCTGGTGGTATTGCTCGGCCCGAAGTCGACATTTGCCAGTCCGCTCCTCTTCTCCGCCCTGCTCCTGACATCCGCCATTACCTCGGCCTTCAAGGTCAGCCTGCCGCTCGCCAAGAGTGGCTCGACGATGTCGGTGTCGTACGCGGTGGACTTCGCATCACTCCTCTTGCTGGGCCCCAACGAAACGATGCTCGTCGCGGTCATCAGCGCGTGGAGCCAGTGCACCTTCCGCATGAAGGTGAGGAATCCCATCTACCGCACGCTGTTCCGCATGGCGTGCCTGGCGATCACGGTGCAGGCCGCCGGGTTCGCCTACGAAGTGCTCGGCGGCGATCCGGGAAAGCTGGCGCATGACGTTCTGGGCCTGGCCAAGCCGCTCGTCGCCGCCGGGGCGATGTACTTCGTGTTCAACACGTGCCTGATCGCCATTGCCGTGGCGTTGGCCACGCGCCAGGCATTCGGAACGGTTTGGAACCAGAACTTCCTCTGGAGTGCTCCCAGCTACTTCGTCGGCGCGGGCGCCGCTGCCCTCGCGACCTGGGCGGTGATGACCTCGGGCGTCTACGTCTACGTCGTCCTGCTGGCCGCAGCGCCGCTTTACGTCACCTATCGCAGTTACAAGGTCTACCTCGGACGCATCGACGATGGGCGCCGGCGCGTCGAGGAGATGGCGGATCTTCACCTGGCGACCATGGAAGCGCTCGCGCTCGCCATCGACGCCAAGGACCAGACCGCGCAGTCGCACATTCGACGCGTCCAGGTTTATGCCACCGGCCTTGCGCGCGGTCTCGGCATGTCAGACACCGAGATCCAGGGCGTCAAGACCGCAGCCCTGCTGCACGACATCGGCAAGCTCGCCGTGCCCGAGCACATTCTGTCCAAGCCCGGTCCGCTGACCCAGGAAGAGCTCCAGAAGATCCGTGTTCACCCCCAGGTGGGCGCCGAAATCATCAGCGCCGTGCCGTTCCCATACCCGGTGGCGCCGCTGATCCTCAGCCACCACGAGCGCTGGGACGGCAAGGGCTACCCGCAGGGCCTCAAGGGCGAAGAGATTCCCCTCGGCGCCCGCATCCTGTCGGTGGTCGATTACTTCGATGCCCTCACTTCGGATCGGCCGTACCACAAGGCCATGACGCACGACGCGGCGGTCGCGCTGCTGCAGCAGGAGGCCGGACGGGCTCTCGACGCGACCGTGGTTGCCATGTTCGTGAAGATGGAAGTCGAGATGGCCGCGGCGGCGGGCACCATCGACACCGCCACGCCACGCCGCCTGTCAATCGAACCGACCAACGAGCGCGGCCGTCCGGCGGTGGGGTTCCAGCCCGAATCCACCAAGAGCAACACGGTGTTCGAAGACATCGCGCTCGCGCACCGCGAAATCTACGCCCTCTGCGAGATCGCCCAGACCATGGGCACCAGCCTCGGTGTCTCTGACACGATGGCGCTGATTTCGTCGAAACTCACGAACCTGGTGCCGTTCTCGTCATGCGCGCTGTTCCTGTTCGACGAGGAAGTCGACACGCTCCGCTGCCGCTTCGCCACCGGCGTCGAGGCCGAGGCGATTGGCACCATGTCGGTGCGCGCCGGCCAGGGACTCACCGGCTGGGTGGCCCGCAACCGCCGTCCGCTGGTCAACGCGCGGCCGAGCGCGGAATTCGAGGCCGCCGGGCTGACCGCGGTCGCCACCACGCTGCAATCGGCGCTGGTCACGCCGCTGGTGTTCAGCGATCGCTTCATCGGCACGCTGGTGGTCTACTCGACCCAGGCGGACTTCTACACCGACGATCATCGCCGCCTGCTCGATCGCGTCAGCGAGCAGGCCTCGGCGGTAATCCACAACTCGATCGTGTTCGAGCAGACGCAGGAAGACTCGCTGACTGACCCGCTCACGGGCCTGCCCAACACCCGCTTCATGTTCATGCACCTGACGCGCGAGCTGGCGCGGGCCGAACGCCTGAAGGCCGAAGTGGCGCTGCTGGTCATGGACCTCGACAACTTCAAGGCAATCAACGACAGCCACGGCCACCACATCGGCGACCGCGTGCTGCGCGAAGTGGCCACCGTGCTGCGCTCCGCGATTCGCCCATACGACATCTGCGTGCGCTACGCCGGTGACGAGTTCATCGTGGTGCTGTCCGGCTGCGGCGCGGAGGAAGCGGACCGCAAGCGGCTCGAGTTGCAGCGCACCGTGGACGATGTGCTGTTCGAGGCCCGTCCGGGCCGCCGGCTGCCGCTCGCGATCAGCGTCGGCGCCGCCATCTACCCGCAAGACGGCGAGAGCTACGAAGCGCTGCTGGTCACGGCCGACAGCCGCATGTATCGCGATAAGTCACGACGCAAGCAGCGCGTGCAGGTGCAGCCGGCCGCGACCGGCACCGACGGCCTCCCGGCGGTGAACGTGCCGTTGCAGCCGGTGATCACCGAAATCACCGAGATCGACATTCAGCGGGCAGGCTTTGGGGTGCTGTAGAGCGGGGATCAGGGATCAGTAGTGGTCGGTGAGAATGCTGGCCTCATTCACTCCCAGTTGCCGCAACAATCCGCGAGCATCGTCCACCAGTTGCGGCGGACCGCAAATCAAGCAGTGCGCGTCTAACGACGGCAACGCCAATCGCAGGAGGTCTTCCTGAATGCGTCCGCGTCGGCCGTCCCAGGAGCCCGCGGCGGCGCGCGTTGCCGTGAAGTGCGCGGTGATGCGACCGGCCTGGGCCATGGCATCGAGTTCGGTCCGATAGGCAAACTCTTCTGGAGATCGCGCGCTGTAGACCAGCGCAATGGCCGGCACAGAGGGCCGCGACAGCCGGTCCATCAACATCGATCGCAATGGGGCGATGCCGGTTCCGCCCGCAATAAACAGCAAGGGCTTGTGCTCCGCCGCCGCCGGCACGGCAAAGGTGCCGAAGGGGCCCTCGAAGTCAATCAGGGTTCCCGGTGCCGCGAGTTCGAGGTGAGGGTCAAGGGCGCTGCTGTCGTCGACTTGCGCGAGTAACTGGAGGACGCCGGTCTTCGTCACCTCCCATGGTGCGGAAGCGATCGAGTATGGCTTCCGGAGAGGAGAGCCGTGCAACCCCACCATCACGGCCTGGCCCGCCACAAATGTGAACACGCCGTCAGCGATGCCGAGCTGAATATGTCGGGTTCGCGGCGTGGCCTTGGTAACGTGACGAACGGCGACGCTGATGAGTGGCACGGAGGTAGGTATGATCCCTGATCCCTGATCCCTGATCCCTGATCCCTGATCCCTGATCCCTGATCCCTACATCCCGATCACGTGAAATCCTGCGTCCACCATCAGGACTTCGCCGGTAATGCCGCGTCCCGCGTTGCCCAGCAGGAACGCTGCCGCGTCGCCCACTTCGGATGTTTCGATCGCCCGGCGCAAGGGCGCCTTCTCGCGCACCACACCGAGGATCGCGGAGAAACCGCCGATGCCCGCCGCCGCGAGGGTCTTGACCGGCCCCGCGGAAATGGCGTTGACGCGGATGTTCTGGGGTCCCAGATCCGCCGCCAGATAGCGCACCGACGATTCGAGGGCGGCCTTCGCGACCCCCATGACGTTGTAGTTGGGGAACACCCGGTCGCTGCCGAGGAACGTCAGCGTCAGCACGCTGCCGCCGCCGCGCGCCGCCATCAGCGGCTGGGCGCCGCGCGTCAGCGCAATCAGCGAATAGGCGCTGATGTCGAGCGCCTGCCTAAATCCTTCGCGCGACGTCTTCAGGAACCCGCCGGTGATTTCGTCACGCGACGCGAACGCCGCGCCATGCACCAGGAAATCCAGCCCGCCATGCTCCTGCTCGATCTGCGCGAACACCGCCGCGATCTGCTGGTCGTCCCCCACATCGCAGGGCAACACCGTCGGTCGCGGATCCAACGTGGCGGCCAGTTCGCTGACATGCTCCTCAAAGCGGCCCTGATAGGTGAGGATGAGCTTGGCGCCCGCGTTCGCGGTGGCCTGCGCGATGGCCCAGGCGAGCGAACGATGGTTGGCGACGCCGACGATGAGTCCAACCTTGCCGGTGAAGTCGGCCATCAGCGATTCTTTTTCCAACCGCGTCGACGGCGTCCACCGCCTTGGCCCTGACCTTGGCCCTGACCCTGACCCTGACCTTGACCTTGACCTTGACCTTGACCGCCCTGGCCGCTGCCGTGTTCGCGAAAGCGCATCGGACCGAGATTGTCCTGGCTGCCGCCACCGGCTGGCCGCCGACGTCCGCGGAACTTGCCGCCACCGCCACCGGCACCGCCGGCATGCCGCTGCGCGCCGCCGTTACTGCGACCTCGGTTGTTCAGGGATTGGATGGTGAATTCGGGCAGGGCGCGGGGGACCGGGATGGCGCCTTCCAGCTTGGGGAAGGTCGCTCGTATTAACGAGCGCCTGAAACCGCCTTCGCGATCCTGGTCACTCTCACCTGGCGGCGGCGCTTCGGCGGCGTCGCCATGGGCGGCCAGCGGAGGCGCGGGGTCAACCACCGGAGCGGATGTTGCGGCGGGCACGCCGGGCGCAGCATCAAGACCCGGGGGTGCGGCTGGTGGCGGTGATTGGGGACGCGGGGTCGAGCCCTGCAGGCCATCCAATTGCGCCGGGAGCGCGGGCGGCTGGGTCTTGCGGCGCGGCACCGGGACCTTGGCCTGCTTGTATTCGTGCTCGCCGTCGCAACTTCCGCAACGCGTGCGCTGGATGTCTTCGTCCACCATGGCCACGATGGCGTGGTCCGTAATGCGGCGCTCGCGCGGACAATAGTCGTCCAGCACGTCGCCGGGCCGATACCGGCGGTCTTGCATGCAACTCCCCCGAAAACCCGATCGGCTTCCCGCCAAGCCGCATCGGTACTGGTCTTCTACTGCTTCGAACCGTTGGTCCACGGGCCGCGAACACGAGAGCGGCCGAGGGTCGTGTTGAGTGCGGGAAGCGCCTGTTCGGTCGGTAGACCGCAGGGCGCAGGGCATTCGCAATATATCAGAGGCCCGTGCCCTGGGCAAGCCACGAACGCAGATTGACCAGCGCTGCCGCCACGGCATCTGGATGGGTCGATTGTGGTGTCCTCCTGGCGCGGACCGAGGCGGCCGCCGTCACCCGGTCCTTGACATCGTCGCCAAACAGGCCGCTCGACTGGCGCCATTCGGCCAGTGACAGCGCCTCGAAGTCGCGGCCTTCCGACAGCAGCTTGCGAACCATGGCGCCAACCACTTCATGCGATTGGCGGAACGGCATGCCGCGCGACACCAGGTAGTCAGCCACGTCGGTGGCAAGGAGCAACCCTGACGCCGCTTTCCCGGTGCGCTCCGGATGGAGTCCGAGCTTGCCAATCACCGCCGCCGTCGCCGCCAGCGACACCGCTAGCGTGTCTTCCGAATCGAACAGCGGCTCTTTGTCTTCCTGAAGGTCCTTGTTATAGCCAGTCGGCAGTCCCTTCATGGTGATCAGAAAGCCGGTCAGGTGACCAATGACGCGGCCCGACTTGCCCCGGACCAGCTCCAGCGGATCCGGGTTCTTCTTCTGCGGCATCATGCTGCTGCCGGTGGCCGACGAATCGGCCAGTTCGAAGAACCCGAATTCCTCGCCGGTCATCAGGATGAAGTCCTCGGCGATGCGCGACAAGTGCACCATCGACAGCGAGACGGCGTGCAGGAAGCTGACGGCGAAGTCGCGGTCGGACGAGGCGTCCATGCTGTTCGGCACGACGCGCGCGAAGCCGAGCCGTGCGGCGAGGGCGGCGGTGTCAACCGCGTAGCCGGTGCCGGCAATCGCGCCAGACCCCAGTGGCAGCGCGTTGGCCTCTTCGCGCGCGATCTCGAGACGATGATGGTCGCGGCGCAAGGCGGCGGCGTGGCTCAGAAGAAAGTGCGACACCAGCACCGGCATGGCGCGGCGCATGTGGGTGTAGGACGGCATCAGCGCGTCGCCGGCCCGCTCAGCCTGGTCGGCAAACGCGGTGATCGCGGCCCGCAGCTTCTGCTGCAGCAGCGGAATGCGGCGGCGAAGATACAGGCGCAGGTCGAGCGACACCTGCTCGTTACGCGAACGGCCGGTATGCAGGCGCCGGCCAGCATCGCCAACGCGGGTCACGAGCTGACGCTCGACGAAGCTGTGCACGTCTTCGTCGTCGCCGGTCACCCACGCCGGATCCTTCCGACCCTGTTCGAGAATGGCCGTGAGGGCCTCGGCGATCGACCGTGCGTCGGCGGCATCGAGCACCCCGGCGTGCGCCAGCGCCTCTGCCCACGCCAGGCTCCCGGTGACATCGTCTTCGAAGAGCCGGCGATCGAAGAGAAACGACACACCAAAATCAAACGCCGCGGGATCGGGAGCGGAGTCAAAGCGGCCAGACCAGAGGTGTTGGGACATCGGCGTTAAGGGTTAGGCGTGCGGAGCAACGGGGTTGCCTGAGCGGCCGACCATGCGGCTATCGCCCTTGAATAGTCTCACACGCACGGTGCCGGTCACGCCTTCCTGCGCGGAGGTCACGAACGCGTCCAGTCCCTGGCGCAGCGGACTGAACCATTCGCCGCGACCGAGCACCCCGGCATAGGCGGCGGCTACCGCATGCGAAAATCGGATCAGGCTCTCAGAGGCGCTGAGGCGCTCGAGATCGCGGCGTGCGCCATGAAGCACGGCGGCCGCGGGCGCCTCGTAGAGCACCCGCCAGCGCGATCCATCAAGGCGGGTCTTCACGCGATCGAACCGGCCGACTCCGTGCTCACCAGCAATCGTCGACAGGCTGTCGACCAGTTCCGCCGGCGTCATGGCGACGCCGTTGATCCCCGTGGGCGCGCCCCGTTCGAACGACAGCTCGACAACGGCGGGACTGGCAGGCGTCTGCGCGAGACTGCGCGACAACTTGAAAGCCGTATCCGGCGCCTCTTGCGAGGCATCGTCGGTCGAACGGCCGACGGTACGACCCCACAGGTTGTCATCAATCCGGTCGGCGCCCGCCGCCGGCACCGAGATGCCAAGGCGGTCGGCATATTCCGACACCTGGGCGGGTGTCATGCCGTCACCGGAGGCCATCGCCAGTGAACCATCGAGCGCGCGGAGGGGTTGCTCGATGCGCGCGCGATCGCGGCCCTTTGAACCGTGCGCCACCAGCGTCGCGCCCTCGATGTGCGCAATCTCGGCGAGTTTTTTCGCAATTAGCGGACGCGACATGGCCGTGGCCATGGGATAGCCACCGTCCGCCAGCGCGCCGGCCCGCAGCGTCGGCCACACGAAGTCGCGGACAAACTCTTCGCGCGCGTCAATGACGTGCGCGCGTACCGCACCGGCCGCCACCGCGCGGTCGCGAATCTCGGCGAGGTCGGCGGACTGCCCGAGGTCGAGCGTGACCGCGACCACCTCGGTATCGTGACGATCCGCCAGCCATGGAATGGCGACGGAGGACTGCAGCCCACCCGAATAGGCGATCACGATCGGCTTCTTCAACGTGCGAGGTCCTTCAGCTTCTTCACCACGGCCAGCGCGTTCTTCGCATCGCGGGCAATGATCAAGATGGTGTCGTCACCGGCAAGGGTGCCGACGACCTCCGGCAAACGCGAGCGATCGATCGTCAGGCCGAGCAGCTGCGCCTGGCCGGCGCCGGTCCGCAGCACGATCAGCTGCTGCACCGGTTCAATGTTGATCAGGTACGCCGTCAGCGCCTTGCCGAGCGTACCCAACGCCGTCGGCTGAGGGGTCTCTTCACTGGCCGAGGGCTGATACGCCCCATCGGCCGATCGCTTCAACAACCCCAGCTCCTTGATGTCGCGCGACAGCGTGGCCTGGGTGACGACGAACCCGCGCGTGGCGAGCCGTTGCCGGAGCTGTTCCTGGCTGCGCACGGCTTCGTGCTCGACCACGTCCTGGATGGCGGAGAGGCGTTGGGCTTTCATATTTATGCGTCTGAATGAATCAGTATACACAACGACTAGGGAATACATGCAATTACATGTTGACAGAGATGAATAGGCTTTGTATAATTATTCTTTTGGCCGCATAATTTTACAGCGCGTCCAGGGACCGAGGCAGGGCGAGGGAAGATGGATACGCAGGTGGTCAACGAAACGGAAGGGGACCAGCGGGGCCAACATGCCCCCATTCGCGTGGCGGTAGCTGGTGCCACCGGCTTCGCCGGCCAGGAACTGATCCGCCTGCTCGCCCGCCATCCAAACGTCACCATCACGGCGGCCACCGGCTCGCAGTCGACCAGCGCGCCACGCCGTCTGCCTGCGCTCGCGCGAATTTGGGACGGCACGGTGGTGCCGCTCGATGTCGCAGCCGTTGCCGCTGACGCTGACGCCGTATTCCTGGGGCTTCCCGAGGCCGCGTCGGCCGAGATCGCGCCGGTGCTGCTCGCCGCGGGGGTCCGGGTGATCGATCTGTCAGGGGCGTTCCGTTTGCGTGACGACGCGGTGCGGTCGCGTTGGTATCCGGCTACCAAGTCGCTGCCTGGTGGCGTCGCCTACGGCCTCACCGAGTTCGAGTTCGAGGCGATTCGCACGGCCAAGCTGTTGTCGAATCCCGGCTGCTACCCCACCGCGTCGTTGCTCGGCCTGCTGCCGTTGCAGCGTGCCGGCCTGTTGCTGCCGGGCGCCGACATCGTCATCGACGCGAAGTCTGGCATTTCTGGCGCCGGCAAGGCGCCCTCGGATCGGACGCACTTTTCCGAGAACCACGGCAGCGTCGCCGCCTACAACCCGTTCGGCCATCGTCACGCGCCCGAAATGGAGCAGGCGCTGGGACGCAGCGTGACGTTTGTGCCGCACCTGGTGCCGCTCGACCGCGGGATCCTGTCGAGCCTCTACACGCGCCTCGTCCCTGGCACGACGCCGGCGGCGGTGGCGGCGGCGTTCGATGCGGCATACGCAAGCGCGCCGTTCGTCCGGCTGACCGGTGACGCACTGCCGGAGATCAAGCACGTTGCCCACACCAACTTTTGCGACATCGGCTGGAAGGTTGATGAAGCGACTGGTCGCGTGTTCGTCGTCAGCGTGATCGACAACCTGGTGAAGGGCGCAGCGGGACAGGCCATCCAGAACTTCAACGTGATGTTCGGCCTTGACCAGAAGGCAGGTTTGCTGTGAAGCGGCCGGTCGTGTTGAAGCTCGGTGGCGAGCTGATCGAAGGCGCGGAGCGGCTGAAGGCCATCGGCAAGGTCATCAAGCAGGCCTCGAAGACCCGGCCGTTGATTGTGGTGCACGGCGGGGGCCGCGAGATCGATGCGTCGCTGGCGCAGGTCGGCATCCCCAAGCGCCAGGTCGACGGCCTGCGCGTGACCGACCCCGAGACGCTGGAGATTGTCGTCTCGGTGCTGGCGGGATCGATTAACACGCGGTTTGTCGCGGCGATTAACGCCGCGGGTGGGCGCGCGATTGGCCTGACCGGCGCCGACGCCGGCGTGGCACCGGTGAAAAAGGCCGCGCCGCATAAGGCGACCAGCGGCGACACCGTGGATCTCGGCATGGTCGGCACCCCGGTGACCAGGGCTTTGGCGCCTGAACTGCTCACGCTGCTGTGCAATGCCGGCTACGTGCCCGTAATTGCCTGTGTCAGCGCGTCGAAGGAAGGGCAACTGTTCAACGTCAATGCCGACACCCTGGCTGGCAGCCTGGCGTCGCGCGTCAAGGCCAAGCGCCTCGTGATTGCCGGGGCAACCGCCGGCGTGCTCGACAAACGCGGACAGACCATTCCGCGCCTGAACCAGACGCAGATCGCGAAGCTGGTCACCTCGGGCACCGCGAATGCGGGCATGGTGGCCAAGCTGAGCGCCTGCCAGGCGGCCCTGGCCGGCGCGAGCAGCGTGGTGATTATTGACGGGCGTGACGCCCGGCGGATCGCGCAGGCCGTCGCGCTGGAGAAGACCAGCGCCACCTCGAGGATTGTGAAATAGCCGTGAACACGAACACCCAGACCGTGACCGCGCTCGAAGCGCGGCACGTGCTTCAAACCTACAAGCGGCAACCCGTGGTGTTTGTCCGCGGTGAAGGCACCCGGCTGTTCGACGTCGACGGGCGCTCCTACCTCGACTTCATTTCGGGGATCGGCGTGGTCGTGCTCGGCCATGCACATGCGGGTCTGGCGGCGGTCATTGCCGAGCAGGCGAAGACGCTCGTCCACACGTCGAATCTCTATTACCACCCGCTGCAGGGCCAGCTGGCCGCCCGCTTGTCGGCGCTCTCGGGCCTGCAGCGCGCGTTCTTCTGCAACAGCGGCACGGAAGCGGTCGAGGCGTGCCTCAAGTTCGCGCGCCGCTTCTGGTACTCGCAGGGTGTGAAGAACCGCACCGGGTACGTGGCACTCGAACACGGGTTCTCGGGCCGGACGATGGGCGCCTTGTCGGTGACCGCCAACGCGCACTACCGCGACCCGTTCGAACCGCTGATTCCCGGCGTCACGTTCGTGTCGCCCGACGACATCGCCGGCCTCGAGGCCGCCGTCACGGAGGCGACCGCCGCAATCATCGCGGAACCGATCCAGGGCGAAGGCGGCGTGCGTCCGTTGTCGCCGGAGTTTGCGGCCGCCATCACCCGCGTGACCAAGAACACCGGCACGCTGCTGATCGCCGACGAGATCCAGTGCGGCCTCGGCCGCACCGGCCGGCCGTTTCACTACCAGGCATTCGGCTGGACGCCGGACCTGGTCACGGTCGGCAAGGCGATTGGCTCGGGCGTCCCGATTGGCGCCGCGCTGGTTGCCGAACGTGTGGCCGCCCAGATTTTCGCCGGCGACCACGGCACCACTTACGGCGGCAACCTGCTGTCGACGCGCGCGGCACTGTACGTGCTCGACGAGCTGGCAGCGCTCGCGCCCCACATTGCCGACGCGGGCGGGCTGTTCGAGCGCCGCCTGCTCGACCTGCAGAAGAAGCACCCGGTCGTCGCGGCCGTGCGCGGAGCTGGCCTCATGCGCGGGCTCGAGCTGACCGTGGATGCGCAGCCGGTGGTCGAGGCGGCGTTGAAGGCCGGCCTGCTCGTGAACCGGACGGCCGAACGGGTGGTCCGCATGTTGCCGCCGCTCACGGTGTCGAAGGCGGAGATTGAAGAAGCCATCACGATTCTTGATGGGGTGTTGGCGTCAGTCAGGGTCGAGGGATCGACGGCCGAGGTGAAAGCGTGACGATGCGTGTTGTCGTTGATAACGGACCAGGGAAAGGGCGACGCGCTGCGGGCGCCAAGAGTCGGCGGGCGGCCAAGCCCGCAACGGCGCTTCGTGCCGCCGTGTCGGCCGATGCGCCGGCCCTGCACGCCCTGATCGCCGCGCACCTTGAAGAGGGACGGCTGCTGCCCCGCACGCTCGCCGAGCTGGCGGACCACGCGCATCGATTCGTCGTCGCCGTCCAGGCCGAACGCATCGTCGGCTGCGCTGAACTGGCGCCGCTGTCGGCGGCGGTCGCCGAAGTGCGCTCGCTGGTGGTGAGCGCCGAGGCGCGTCAGGCAGGACTCGGTCAGCGCATGGTCGACGAACTGGGCCGTCGCGGGTGCCGCGAGGGCTTTACCAGCCTGTGCGCATTTGCTCACGACCCGCGGTTCTTCGTGCGGCTTGGCTTCTCGATCGTGCCGCACACCTGGGTGCCCGAGAAGATCGCGCACGACTGCCATTCGTGTCCGCTGTTCCGCAACTGCGGGCAGTACGCCATCGTCCTGGATCTTGAACGCGCCCACGCCATGACCGATGCCGGCACGGGCGCGGCGGTTGGGAATCGCCGTGGGTAACATCAACGCCATCGACGGCGGCATCACCGCTCCAGCCGGCTTTCGCGCCAGCGGCCTGCACTGCGGCATCAAGGCCAGCGGCAAACCCGACCTCTCGCTCGTCGTCAGCGACGCCGCGGCGCAGGCCGCCGGTGTCTTCACGCTCAACCTCGCTAAAGCGGCGCCGCTGCTGGTGTGCGAGGACCACCTGGCCGCCACGGGCGGACGCGCGCGCGCCATCATCACCAACAGCGGCTGCGCCAACGCCTGCACCGGACCACAAGGCATGACCGATGCGCGTGAGATGGCAGCACTAACCGCGGCCGCGGTCGGCTGCGATGTGCAGCAGGTGCTGGTTCTCTCAACCGGCGTGATCGGCGTCAACCTGAAGATGGACAAGCTCCGATCAGGCATTCCGCAGGCGGTCGCGGAACTGAGCGAGCAGGGCGGCGCTGCCGCGGCTCGCGGCATCATGACGACCGACCCGTTTCCGAAGGAGTACGCCGTCGAAGTGCGCACCGACATCGGATCGTTCCGGGTCGGCGGCATGGCCAAGGGCTCGGGGATGATCGAGCCGCGGATGGCGACGATGCTGGGTTACCTGACGACGGATGCGACGGTCGACCCCGTGATGCTGTCGCGCGTGCTGTCAGACGCGTGCCGGTTCACGTTCAATGCGATTACCGTCGACGGCGAGCCCTCGACCAACGACTGTGTGCTGGCGCTGGCCAATGGCGCCAGCGGCGTGGAGGTCACCGAGAACCTCTACCCGGAGCTGTTCGAGGCGTTTCGCACGGTGGCCCACGAGCTCGCGCTCGGCGTCGTTAGGGGCGGCGAAGGCGCCACCAAGCTGATTGCAATTACCACCACTGGGGCGGCGACCGACGCCGATGCCTGGATGGCGGCTCGCGCGATTGCCAACTCACCGCTCGTCAAGACAGCCGTCCACGGCGGCGATCCCAACTGGGGCCGCCTGGTGGCCGCGGCCGGTCGTTCGGGTGCCGCGTTTGTGCTCGACGGCGCGCGGGTCCAGATTGGGTCGCTGGTGCTATTTGAGAACGGCCGCCCGTTCGACGAACTGGCGCCCCAGGCAGCCGACTACCTCACCGGCAAGGACATCGCGATCGAGGTCAATCTCGGCACGGGCGGGACCCACCGCGCGACCGTGTGGACCTGCGATCTGTCGGCCGAATACGTCAAGATCAACGCTGAGTACAGAACCTAACCTTAGAGGGTTCACGCCCGGGGTTCAATCACCACCGTTCAATCACGAAGGTTCAACGCACGTGCAGAATTTTCTCTCTATTCTCGATCTCGATCCGGACCGCCTCGCCAAGGTGCTCGCGCTCGCCGCGAAGCTGAAGCGCGAACGCGTCAAGGGGATGAAGGCGCCAACCGCAGCCGCCCTCAATGGCAAGCATGTCGGTTTGCTGTTCGAGAAGCCGTCGCTGCGCACGCGCGTTACTTTCACGATCGGCGTCCGCGAACTCGGCGGTGACATCGTTGAGATTCCCGCCGACGTGATGCATGCCGACCGCGAGCCGATCCAGGACGTGGCTCGCAACCTGGAACGCTGGGTCGATGCCGTGGTCATCCGCACCTTCGCGCAGGAACGCCTGTCGCAGATCGCGGAGATGACCCCCAAGCTGCATGTCATCAATGCGCTCAGCAACGAGGAACATCCGTGCCAAGCGCTGGCCGACATGCAGACCCTGACGGAAAAATGGAGTTCGTTCGAGGGCCGGCGGATCGCCTTTGTCGGCGACGGTAACAACGTCTGCGCATCGCTGGTTCACGTGGCGATGATGCTCGGCATGGCCGTGCGTGTGGCGACCCCGAAAGGCTACGAACTGCCGGACGAGGTCGTCGACCAGGCCGCTGCCGTGTCGCAAGAGGGGGCCGGACTCACCGAGTTCACTGACCCCAAGGCGGCGGTGCGTGATGTCGACGCGGTCTACACCGATGTCTGGACGTCGATGGGACAGGAAGTCGAGTACGCCGATCGCAAGAAGCTGTTCCAGCGCTACCAGGTGAACGAGAACCTGATGGCGCTGGCCAAGCCGGACGCGCTGTTCATGCATTGCCTCCCCGCCCACCGCGGCGAAGAGGTGACCGACGAGGTGATCGAGTCGCCAATCTCGGTGGTGTTCGATCAGGCCGAGAACCGTCTGCACGCGCAGAAAGCGCTGCTCGTGCAGATGCTCACGTAGCGCTCGAGCCACACGAGCGGCGTAGCCGCGAGCCCCACGCGGTCGAACCTACCGTTGTGTCCCTGGTGCCGGCCGCGCCTTCAAATACTTGTCGTACCACGCCACGATCCGCTGCTCGAAGTCGATACTTTCGGCCACGCTGTTCGGTGGGCGATGGCCGCCGTTGACGTAACGCACCCACTCCACCTCTTTGCCCAGCCGCCGCAACGCGTAGTACAACTCGCGTGACTGGTTCGCCGGCACGTTGGGATCCTGATCGCCGCTGATGGTCAGGAGCGGCGTCTTCACGCGGTCGAGACGGAAGATCGCGGACTGCTCGATGTAGCGTTCCGGGTACTCCCACAGCGTGCCACCGATGCGGTCCTGGCTCTTCTCGGGCGCGTGGGTGTTGCGCACGCCCAGCCGCTCGCTGTCGGTGTAGAAGCTCACCATGTTCACTTTGCCCGACACGTTGATCGCCGCCTTGAAGCGATCGGTCTCGGTCAGGAGCAGCACGGTCGCGTAGCCGCCGTAGCTGGTGCCATGCACGCCGAGTCGATCCGGATCGGCGACGCCCATGTCAATCAGCTTGTTCGCCGCCGCCGTGACGCCCTTGGCCCACGACTCACCGGGTCGGCCGACCACCAGGTTCACGGACGGGTGAAACACGGCGTAGCCCTGCCCGGCCAGGAAGGCGGCGCGACCGTTGAAGCCGTTGTCGAAGAACGTCTCGTAGATTTCGAACACCGTCGGGTACTGCTTGCCCTTTTCGTAGCCGACCGGGTAGCGCAGCACCCCGTACAGCACCTTCCCGTCCGCATCGCGGTACGACACCAGTTCGGACGCCGGTAACGCCTTCGCTGCCATCCACGGATTGAGGTCGGTGAGCTTCCGGACGTGCTTGAACGAGGTGTCCGCGGCGAACATCTCCGGCGGCCTCGTGCCGTCGGACTTCTGGAACACGACCGTGCTGCCATCACGCGACATCCGGAAGCCCTGGTAGACGCCGTTGTCGCGGATCAGCGGCGTGAGCGCCTTGGTCTTCAGGTCCAGTCGCGACAAGCCGCGCTGCCATCGATCGGGCTCGCCGTAGTGCACCAGCAGCGCATCGCCGGACGGCGTCCAATCAACGACCGTGAGCTTGGGGTTCTTGTCCTCGTTCTTGTCGTCCAGTGTCAGCACGCGCTCGCGCACGCCGTCGGCCACCGAAGTCACGTACCAGCCCTTCTTGCTGGTCAGCAACAGCTTCGAGCCATCGCGGGAGAACGACGTCACCGAAAACGATTCCGCCTCGTCTTCACCCGCGGGCTTGGCCGCTCCGTCCGGCTTGGGCTTGGGGGTAATCGATCGCGGCTTGGTCTCGTCGATGCGCTGGACGAACACTTCTCCCTTGTCCGCATAGGCCAGCGTACGCCGATCATCCGACCACCGCGGCTGGTTGGTCTTCAAGATCTTCGCATCGAGCACGGTTCGGGAGGCGCTGCCACGGGTCAGGGTTCGCACGGCGTTGTCGGTGCCGAAGATCACGTCGTAGCTGGTCTTCTCGGTACTGTCTTCGAGCCACGTCACAAACGAGCCGTCGCGCGAGAACTGATAGCTCGAAATGGCCGTGGTCGCCAGCACGGCGACCTTGCCCCCGGTAACCGGATCGATTTGCGCCAGTGCACGGCGGCGGTTGGTGCGGTTCATCGCATCCCAGTCGAGAAACGGTGCCGACGTCTGGACCACGACCGGCCCGGACACCAGGGTCTTGAACGCCGCGTTCGCGGCCTTGTCGTCCTCGGGATCCCGCAGGGCGACCAACAGCTTCGTCCCGTCCGGTGTCCACGAGAGATCCGAATTCGCTGCCACCTCTGCACCAGCCGAGCGCGGCACCTGGGTGAGGCGCTTGCCGACGACGTCGTACACCCACAACGTCGTCACCGGCAGGCCGGCAGAGGTTTCCGCGGCCGTCAGCAGCGCCAACCTGGCGCTGTCTTGCGTAAACGCGGCGGTTCGCACGTTCATCAGGCCGGTGCCGACACGGTCGGCGGCGCCGGTCGTGGTGTCGATGACCTGCACGTCCATCATGGACGGCGCGAAGTAGGCCGGGTCACCGTAGCGGCGATGATCGGTAGTGGCGTTGTCACCCGGGCGGCGCACGCCGATCGCGACACGGCGCCCATCGTCACTGAGGTCCAGCACCGACGCCGTCGTCACCTTGAGGATGTCCTCGACGGAAATCAGCGAACCGGACTGGGCCGATGGCGAGCCGAGCGCGAGCGCGACGAGGACCAGTGTGGCGAATCTCTTCATGGCTACTCCTTGACCCGGCGTGCGCGAATCAGCGCCTGGATCTCATCGTTGCGACCGTTCTCGAAGTACAACCGTTGGCGGCCATCGGCATCCTGCGAGATGACGGCGGGAATGGAGCTGGCCACGACCGTCCACTCGGCCGGCAGCACAACCGAGTTCCGCGGACGGCCGAAGGCGCGGTCCCAGACCAGCTCATCGCCTTCGCGGAGGTAGCGGTTGGGATCGGTGTAGGTCTCGGTAATCCGCAGCCGCGCCGACTGTCCCGGCTTCACGGCGGGAAACGAGATCACGACGATCTGCGTCGAGTCAGTGACCGGCTCGCCGGCGTCGAGGCCACGCTTCTTCAATTGCGCGCCATTGAGCGTCTCGACCTTCAGTGCTTCGCCGGTATCGAGCAACACCGCCGAAGGGTTTGACACCGAGCTACCGGCGCGCACGACGTTGAAGTAGTGGCCCACGCCAGGACGCGACTCGGTGTAGTCGTGGTACAGGCTGAACGAGTGCGTGGACGGGTCGTTAGGAAAGTAAACGATCTCGCGATCCTGATGCGCGCGATCCGAAAGGCGCGCGGCCTGCGAGGCCATGGTGACCGACGCCGGGGCACCTCGCGTCGTTGACAGCTTCGGGGTAAACGGCGCCAAGCCAGGTCGAGCGCGAATCACCAACGGCGCAGCAGCGGCGCTGGTGTTCATGAACGTGATCATCACGCGGCCGTCCGCCGTCGCCATCACTTGCGATGGCACATTGCAACTGATCAGCCGATAGCCCACCGGCAGCACGACTGCGTTCCGGCGAATGCCGAGGGAGCGATCGAAGACGATCGTCTCGCCGTCGCGGAAGTAGCTGTTGGCATCCTTGTAGGTCTTGTCGATCAGCACGCGTCCTTCGCCGCCTTTGGGAACCGGCCGGGCCAGGTAGACCTTCAGCCACTCGGTTTCCAGATCGGCCATCGGATGCCCTTCGGCGCGGGCCTGCGTGCCGCTCACCACTTCCCACTTGAGTGGTTGCCCCGTCATCATGTCGGTCACACGCTCGTCGGTCGCCACACTGCCGCGACGAATGGCGTTGAAGAAGAACGGCGCCCCGACAGTAGTGGCGGTCACTTCATAAAGGATTCGGAATTGCGCGGTATCGGGCCCGAGCAGCTCATAACGGGTGTAGTCGTCCTCCTGGGTTTGACGCTGAGGCGTCTGGGCCAGGGCCAAGGGCGCCGCCGCCAGGATGAACACCGCCGCAAGAATTAGTCGGCGCATGGAGCGGATCATACTGCCTGCTGGTGCCCCCGACGATGGCCGACTAACATAGTCGTCAACAGAACGATGAAGATTGACCTCAACTCGGATCTTGGCGAGTCGTTCGGTCCCTGGCCGATGGGACAGGACACCGCCCTCATGGCGAGCATTTCCTCGGCCAACATCGCATGTGGTTTTCATGCCGGCGATCCTTCAGCCATGCGCGCCACCGTCACGCTGGCCAAGGCCAACGGAGTCGCCATTGGCGCGCATCCGGGCTTCCCTGACCTGGTCGGCTTCGGCCGGCGCGAAATCAAGGCCACGCCGCAGGAAGTCGAAGACTTCGTGCTGTACCAGGTGGCCGCGCTGGCTGGTGTCGCCGGTGCGCAGGGCATGCGCCTCCAGCACGTCAAGGCCCACGGCGCCCTCTACAACATGGCCTGCCGAGACCGCGCGCTCGCCGATGCGATTGCGCGAGCCGTGGCCGCATTCGACAAGCACCTGATCCTCTTTGGCCTACCGGAGTCGGAACTGATTAGCGCGGGCCAACAAGCCGGGCTGCGCGTTGCCGCCGAGGCGTTCGCCGACCGCGCTTACGAACGCGACGGCTCCCTGGCGTCACGACAGAAGCCGGGCAGCGTCATCCACGATGAAGCGGCGGTCGTAGCGCGCGCGATCCGCATGGTGCGCCAGCGTCAGGTCGTGGCGATCGATGGTTCGGTGATTCCACTCGAGGCCGACACTATCTGCTTGCACGGTGACACACCCGGCGCAGCCGACCTCGCCCGCGCCGTCCGCGCCGGGCTTGAATCCGCCGGGATTCAGATCTGCAGTCTGGGACAGCCGCCGATTACACGCCGATTGAATACGCAGAATCAGCCTTGAATCCGCGGCTGTGGCATCCGGGGCGGCGTGAGAATCTGCCGCTCATTCATGGCGCATCGCATCGACTGGCTCGAGCGCCGCGGCCTTCATCGCCGGATAAAGACCAAATAGAATCCCGATACTCACCGACACGAAAAACCCTAGGGCCACGGCAGTGGTGGACACGTGCGTGCTCCAGCCCGCGTACGCCGAGCTGCCGGCCGACACCACGGCCCCCACCGCAATGCCGACGACGCCGCCGCCAACAGTCATGAGCAGAGTTTCGACCAGGAACTGCATGGTCACGTCGCGCCGCCGCGCGCCTACGGTACGGCGCACGCCAATCTCGCGGGTGCGCTCAACCACCGACGTGAGCATGATGTTCATGATGCCGATGCCGCCGACCAGCAGCGCCAGCGCCGCCACGCTGCCCACTACCACGCTGAAGGTTCGCTGCGTGCGGTAGCGCTGCGCCAGCAACTCGCGCGGCACGACGATGGTGAACTCATCGGCCTCACGGTTCTGGAGCAGGACGCGCCGGAACACCTCGCCCAATTCCTCGGACCGCTCGCCCTCGGCGACCTGAATCCAGACCTCGTCGACCGGTTGGTTGGGCGCGACGGCGAACGTGTGGCCGGTGAGCGTGGGCAACGGCACAAAGGCAGCCCCGTTGATGTTGTGCCACGCCATGGTGCTGCCGGCTTGCGGATCGGTCCCCTGCTCACGAAGCACGCCGACGACGCGATAGTGATCAGCGGCGATGGTGATGGTGTCGGCCAGTGGATCGCGGAAGCCGAACAACTGGCGGGCCAGCCCGGCGCCGATCACCGCCACCCGCGCGACCGCCGATTCATCGGTTTCGGAAATGAACCGTCCGCGCGCCACACCAAGGCGAAGGATCTGCTGAAAGGCAGGCGTGATGCCCAGCACTTGCCCCGTCAGCAAGTGCTCCGCACGACCGATTTTCAAGTATCTCGAGACGACCGGCGACCCGACCCGCGCGGTCGGCACCAGGGACGCGGCTCGCGCGGCGTCAGCCGCCACCAAGCTTCGCTTCATGGTACCTCTGGCATTCAGGCCACCCGTGCTTTGCGCCACCAGGTTGTCGAGCCCGAGCGCGTCGACCTGGGCGAGTGCTTCGCGGGCGGCGCCTTCGCCGACATAGTAAAAGCCTGTCTGAACGAGCCGGTCGCGGTCGGTCCGTCACAGGTCTGTGAGATGACCGTATCGGTGCCGCTGAATTCACCCTTGCCGCTGACGCGAGGATGCGGATCTTGCCTTCGAACGACAGGTCCTTGCGCTCGAGCACCTGCGACAGGTTCTCGCCCTGCAGATACTCCATCGCGATGTAGACAATGCCGTCGATCTGTCCCGCCTCGAAGACAGTGACGATGTGGGGATGTGAGAGGCGAGCGCAGGCCTGAGCCTCGCGCATCAGGCGGTCGAGGTACTCGGGACGGTCAATGTCCGGTCTGACCGTCTTCACCGCCACGGTTCGCTGCAGGGTGGGGTCGAAGGCTTTTTAGACCTCGCCCATCCCTCCGCGTCCCAACAACGCTTCCACTTGGAAGCGGCCGATGTGTTCCGGCAACGGGGTCGATCGCATTCCCAGAGGGCCTCGAATAAGCCTTTCCGACTTAGACAGGACGATCTTCGTAACGCAACATCTGTAACGGTCTTAGCTGTTGGATGAATGGGAGTGTAGCGGAAAGTCCCCAGGAATGAGTAAGGGCGGCGGAAGTTGCCGCCAACCTGGCTCCCCCAGCTACTACGGCACTAATGCCGTAGTAAACAGACTGGCGACAGCCACCCTTAATCCAAAGTTTGTGCCGTGTCTTTTCAGGCCTTTTCCCGCGAATTTGCGCGCTGGGCCTTGCACGGCGCCCACAACTCCGTGGGCGGGATCACAAATCTTTCCGGCCTCAGCCCGCCGCACCCTCGGGGTATTGCAGGGCCAGGCGCAGCTCCTTGGCCAGGTTATCCACCGTCGTGCCCTGGCGCTTCCAGGCACCGTCGGTTTCGAAGCGGAGCGCGCCGATGCGGCGGCCCCACGGCGAGATCACGCGGCCGATGGCGCGGAAGTCAGTGCGATCGGCGTGCTGCTGGTCGATCTTCTGGAGCACATCGGGCGCCACGCGGATGAACGCGCGCAAGGCAGTGGCCGACTTGACGCTGTACTTCCGGCCGTTCCACGCCGACTCGAAGATGCTGGCGATCTGCTTCAGGTAGTTGACGAAGAACTTCTTCGACTCTTCCCGGAACTCGGCGCTCTTCCTCGCCCCGCCGAGGGCGGCCTCGTCCGAGAACAGCTTCTTGAGTTCCTGCGCCAGGGGGGCCTGGCCGACGCGGCCCTTGCCGACGCCGAGCAGCTTGATCTCACCGGCCAGCGGTGACTCGTCGCGGTCGTTCAACGCGCGCACCACGTCATGCGCGACCGCCAGCGACTCGTCGCGATAGAGCTGGCGTCCCGACAATGACACCAGGTGTGACGCGTTGAGGCGCGTGTGCTTCGCGTTGATCGTCACGAACATCTGGACGACGTGATCTTCGGGCACGCGGTCGAAGATGATCGCCGGCACCGTGAAGGGTTCGTCGCCGAATCGATCGATGTCGGCGTGCAACGCGAGCAACCGGTGCTGGCCGTCGATGGCGCGCAAGATGCCCTCGCGTTCCGGCACCTTCAAGCGGCCGAGCGACGAGCCGCTCTCAACCGCCTCGAAGCTCAGCTTCTCGTCGCACGAGATGATCACGGCGCCGGGAATGGACGGCAGGTCGCGGGCCTGCCGGCACTGCTCGTAGTACTGGACGAGCTCGTCGATCTTCTTGCGGATGATCTGGCGCTGGTACGCCTTTTCATTCGAGGCAATGCGACGCTCGAGCAGGTCCCAGTTGATCTTGGACTGCACGCCCTTTTTCTTGCCACGAACCCCGGCATGACCCTGGTCCTGGTAGCTCAACACCTCGAAACGCACGAGCTTGTCGATGTCACTGGCGGTCAGGGAGGCTTGATAGAATTGCACGCCGAACTGCTGCATCCGGATAGCGGCTACGCTGATCATAAAAGTCTGTCCAAAGATGCAGATTCTATAATCGCCTCCGCGCCCGCTCAATGGCTTTTGCCAGAAATCGTGGGCGATCGACCCCTATAACGACCCGATAATTGACCTTAACTCTATGAATTTGAAGGGTTTATAAAAATGATCGCCATCGGGCGCAAAAATGCAGTTTTTGGCTTTCTCGTCCTCTTCGCCATGGGTTTTGGACCCGAAATGGCTCAGGGTAGGCAGGCCAAGCCGGTCGCCCCGGCGAACGACCCCGATTTCGCCGAGTTCGTGAAAAAGGCGACCACCAAGCCGGAATTCCTGTCGCCGCTAGTCGATCACCTGCCCAGGAAGCTGGGCGTGCCAACGCCCAAGGACATTCTCGGGTACCACATCGGCACCGAAAAGAAGCTGACCTACGTGGCCGATCAGCAGCGCTACTTCCGCGCACTCGAGAAGGCGCTGCCTGGGCGATTCAAGACCGAAGTGGTGGCCAAGACCGAAGAAGGCCGCGACATCATGGTCGTCTACGTCTCGTCGGAAGCGAACATCAAGAACCTCGAGACCAACCGGCAGAACACGCGCAAGCTTGCGGATCCCCGCGGCCTGACCGACGCGCAGGTGCAACAGCTGATTGCCACCACCAAGCCGCACTACCACGTCAGCGCCGGCCTCCACAGTGGCGAAACCAATTCGCCCGAAGCCGTCATGGAGCTGGCGTATCGACTCGCGGTCAGCGAAGAGCCCTACCTTCAACACATTCGCGACCACGTGATCGTCAGCATCACCGGCGCCACCGACGTCGATGGCCGCGACCGTTACGTCGACTGGTACTACGCCTACAAGGTGGACGAACTCTACGACGGCGGCGAGAATTACGGCGGCCCTCCCTACTGGGGCAAGTACGTGTTCCACGACAACAACCGCGACATCAACTACGGCGTTGATTCGCTGCGCGCGCACCTGACCTGGTACCTCAACTGGGTGCCGCCGATCTGGCACGACCTCCATGAAGCCCAGACGCTGCTCTACACCTTCAGCGGCCAGCCGCCCCAGAACGCGAATCTCGATCCGATTCTCTACACGGAACTGCCGTTCTTTGCGAACTACGAAGTCAACAAGATGACCGGCTACGGCATGCCGGGCGTCTGGCACTTTGGCTTTGTCGACATGTGGTCGCCCGGCTACCTGGGCTTCGCCGCCGCCAACCACAACGGCATGCTCCGGATGTATGAGATCTTCAACCAGGGCGGTGCCAACACCAAGAAGGCGCGGCTGTCTGGCGCGCAAACCACGCGGCAATGGTTCCGGCCGATGCCGGCACCGGCCGGCGAAGTGGACTGGTCAATCCGCAACTCCATCAATTACGCGCAGACCGGCCTGCTGACCGCGCTCGAACTGACCGCCAAGTTCCCCACCATGGTGGTCGAGAACTACTACAAGAAGTCGTTCAACGCGATGAAGCGCGGCGCCGACCAGCCGCCGCATGCGTTTGTCATCCCCGCTGGCCAGCGCGACCAGTCGCAGGTGGACCGCGTGGCGAACCTCATTCGCCGGCAGGCCATCGAAGTGCATCGGGCCGCCGCCGAGATCACGGTCAAGGAAGGCACCTTCCCCGCCGGTTCGTACATCGTCAAGCTGAACCAGCCCTATGGTCCGCTGGCCAAGACGCTGCTCGAGAAGCAGAACTACCCGGATCCCTCGCTGACGACCTACGACGACAGCGCGTGGACCATGGGGATGGCCAACAACATCGACGTCAGGACCATCGAAGACAAGTCGATCCTCGATGCGCCGGCGAGGTTGCTCTCGGCCGATGTCACGACGCTCGGGGTGCTCGCCGACCACAGCGGAGCGATTGGCTCCGACCACCCGGTCTACATCGTCCGTCACAACGGTTCGCTCAACCTGATCACGCTGCGCTATCGCCTGAAGGACACGGCGATCAAGGCATCGCAGGCGGCGTTCACGGTCGGCGCCGACGAGTTCCCAGCGGGTTCATTCCTGATCCCCGGCTCGGATCGAGCGCGCAAGGAGATTGAAGCACTGGGCCTGTCGGCCGTGGCCCTGCAGACCGGGCCTACCGACGTGCCGACCGTTGATGTCGACCTCCCGCGCATTGCCATGTATACGACCTGGTCCAACACCGAAAAAGTCGGCTGGGTGCGGCTGGCGTTCGATCGCTGGGAAATTCCGTTCGACCTGATCCACAAGGATCACGTGCAGGCAGGCGCGAACCTGCGCGGCAAATACGACGTGATCGTGATGCCGCACCAGGCCACCAACGGCAAGTCGATGGTCTACGAGCAGCCGAAGCTGTCGAAACCGCTGGCCTACAAGAAGAACGACCAGTTCAAGTCGATGGGTTTCTATGCGGAGACCGACGATGTGCGCGGCGGCATGGGCCTGGCGGGCGCGGCGGAGTTCCAGAAGTTCGTGGACGAAGGCGGCGTGCTGATGACCCTTGGTGTGGCCAGCTACTTCCCCGCCGAGTTTGGCATTGCCAAGGGCGTGGATGCGCAGGGCCCGGCGCCCGGATTCTACGCACCCGGTCCCTACGTCAACAGCGAGATCCTGATGCCGAACCATCCCGTGATGTTCGGCTACCCGCAAAAGACACTGGCGATTCGTTACGCCGGTGGGCCGCTGCTGCAGGCGGGACCGCCGGCAGGGTTCGAGCAGTTTGCCGGAACATCACCCGAGCGCCCGCAGGTAATCGCCCGCTTCACGGGCGGCGAGGCGGGTGTGCTGAGCGGATTGATGCGTAATCCCGACCAGACGAGGAACCGGCCGATGATCGTGGATGCGGCGTCAGGCAAGGGCCGCGTGATCATGTTTGCCAACAATCCCATCTACCGATGGCAGACCTTCGGCGAACACGGGATGGTGTTCAACGGGCTGTTATTCTGGAACGACATGCCGGCGGCGCCAGTTGGCGCAAAGCCGACGGCGACAGCGCCGGCGCAGTAAGACGGACCTGCTTCGCGGCGCTGAGCGAGAGGATTCGCTCGGTGCCGCGCAGACTGTTTGGTTGATGGCCCGGCCGTCTTAGGTAAGCAGATGGCCGTGACCCAGGATTAATCGTGTCCGCGCGACGCTGACCGCTATAACTTCCAGCGTCTTGCCCCTCACCCCCGGTTCCCGTCTCGGCGTTTACGACATCACGGCCCAAATCGGCGAGGGCGGGATGGGGCAGGTCTGGCGGGGCACCGACACCACGCTCGGCCGCCAAGTCGCGATCAAGATCCTGCCAGACGCGTTCGCCGCTGATCCCGAACGCCTCGCACGGTTCGA
>SHUG01000150.1 GCA_009694735.1 Acidobacteriota bacterium
CCGTGCTTGCGGCAGAGGTCCTTGAGCGGGATCCCCGCATCGGCCTCCCGCAGGAATCCGACAATCTGTGCTTCCGTGAACCGCTTCTTCATCGCCCGACCCTTTCGCTAGGCCGGACTCTAAACGAAAACGCTACTCAAATCTGGGGGGACGTCAGAGCTTGTGCACACTCGATCGACAAACCGGTGTAGGCTCGACCTGTTCCAGCCCTTGTATTCGGAGGAGGTCACGCATGTTGCGACGATTTGCCGCGCTCGCCATCGGTTTCCTGTTCATCGCCGGGTCCACGTTTGGTCAAAACGTCGCGGGACCCGCGAAAGCGAAAGCCACCACCCCGGAGATCCCGTTCGATTCGGTCCCCGACTTCTTCAAGTTGCCGGCCGGCCTCTATATGGGTGAGGGCACCGGCATCGCGACCAATTCGAAAGGGCACGTCTTCGTCTACGTGCGGAGCGGCGAAACGCGGCTGTTCGAGTTCGATCAAACCGGCGCCTTCGTCAAGGAGTTCGGGGCCGGCAGCTACGGCTTCGCCTTCGCCCACGCGGTGCGCGTCGACAAGGACGACAACGTGTGGGCGGTCGATGAAGGCACCAACGTGATCCAGAAGTTCAGTCCGGACGGCAAGCTCCTGATGGTGCTCGGCAAGCGGCCCGATCCGCTCGATCAGCTGGCGCTCACGCCGGGGGCCGGCACCTACGCGGGAACCAATCGGCCGTACACGTTCCATCGCCAGACCGACGTCGGCTTCGACCCGCAGGGCAACATCTTCGTGTCCGACGGCTACGGCGACTCGCGCGTCGTTAAGTACGACAAGAACGGCCGCTTCATCAAATCGGCGGGCACGCGCGGCAACGGGCCGTTGCAGTTCAGCACGCCGCACGCGATCTCGGTGGACGCCAGGGGCATCGTCTACGTGGCCGACCGCGGCAACTCGCGGATCGTCGTGCTCGACAACGACCTGAACCAGAAAGCGGTCTACGACACCGTTGGCGCGCCGTGGGCGGTGTGCATCTCGGCCGGGCCGCACCAGTACCTCTACAGCTCCAACTCATTTCCGACCGGCAACAACTTCGACCAGGCGGCGATGACCGGCGAGATCTACAAGATGGAACTGGACGGCACCGTGCTGGGCCGGTTCGGCAAGGCGGGGCACGGGTTCAAGGAATTCAGCAGTGTGCACCAGATGGACTGCCGGAACCCCAACGAAATCTACGTATCCGAGATCACGGCGTGGCGCGCGCAGAAGATCATCCTGAAGCCGCAGGGCGCGACGTCTTCGGCCAGGCAATAGGAGGTCATCATGAAGCGCATACTTCTGTTTGCCGTCGCCACGGTCGCGGCCGCCATCGGCGGCTCGCTCTACGCCCAGTCGGTGCCGGAGATCAACTTCGACGCCAACGCCAACCTCATCTCGCTGCCGTCGTACGGTGAAGTGGCCGGCGTCGCCACGAACTCACGGGGGAATGTCTTCGTCTACGCGCGCACCGGCCACGGCGTGGCCACGCTCGGCGACGAGCGCACGTTCTATCACGGCGGCTCACGGCTCTTTCAGTTCGATGCCGCGGGCAAGTTCGTCAAGGAGATCGGGCAGGGTGTCTACGCGATCAACTTCGCCCAGCAAGTGCGCGTCGATCCCCAGGACAACGTCTGGATCGTCGATGCCGGATCGAACCAGGTCGTGAAGTTCGATGCCGATGGACGATTCCGGCTCGTGCTGGGACGAAAACCCGAGAACATTCCGTTGCGGCCGGGCCCCGGCGTGTCGGCCACGGCGGCCGACGCGGAGTTTGTGGCCAAGAACGCCGCGCCGGCAGCCGGACGCGGCGGCCCCGGCGGCGGTGGTGGTGGCGGCGGACGCGGCGGCAATGCCACGCCCGGCGCGGGAATCAACGGCGACGGCTTCAACCGGCCGTCCGACGTGACGTGGGACCGCGCCGGCAACATCTACGTCGCCGACGGGTTCGGCTCCAACAGCCGGATCGCGAAATTCAACAAGGACGGCGACTTCCTCAAGACCTGGGGTCACACCGGTTCGGGGCCGGGACAATTCAGCGAGATCCGTGGCATCGCCAGCGACGCGGCCGGCAACATCTACGTGGCCGACGCCGGCAACAAGCGCATCCAGGTGTTTGACGGCGAAGGCACCTTCAAATCCCAAATCGCCAACGTCGGCACCCCGCAGGCGATTTGCATCTCCGGCGGCTCGACGCAATTCCTGTACAGCTCGAACTCCAACGATTCCGAGAGCATGGACCACGGCGAGATCTACAAGATCCAGTTGAGCGGACAGGTGGTTGGCAAGTTCGGCAAGGCCGGCAAACTACCGAAAGAGTTCGGCATGGTGAACGCCATCGACTGCCGGACCGAAAACGATTTATGGGTAGGTGAAGTGTGGAACTGGCGTGCGCAGAAGGTCACGCTGAAGCGGTAGGGTTGACGAACAGGCGGATCGTTTACTCCTCGGACATCGGCAATCTCGGTCGCGTCAGGCCTCGGGCGGGCGCTGGAGGTTTTCTCATGGTTCGACGTTGCTACTCGCTTTTTGCAAGTTTGATTGTTCTCCTGTCACTCGCTTCCTCGGCGGCCGCGCAGGGAGGGCGATCGGAAATCACCGGCACGGTCTCGGACGCGGGCAAGGCCGTGCTGCCCGGTGTCACCATCACCGTCACGAACCAGGACAATGGCCTGGAGCGGACGATCGTATCGAGTGGTGACGGCAAGTTCACCATTCCCACACTGGTCCCTGGCACCTACACGATCAAGGCGGAGTTGTCGGGTTTTCAGGCGACGACCATCACCGGCCTGATCCTGAACGTTGGCCAGGAACTGTCGGTCAACCTGACCATGCAGCTCGCGGGCGTTGCGGAAACCGTGACCGTGACGGGGCAATCGGCGCTGGTCGAGGCCACGTCGAGCCGCATCGGCACCAACGTGACCAGCCGGGAGATCGACGGCCTGCCCAGCGCGAACCGGAGCCAGTTCAGCCTCATGCAGACGATCCCGGGGCTCGTGCCGATACTGCAGGTGGGATCGTTCGAGGGCGGCCAGTTCAGCGCCAACGGCCAGGCGACGACCAATAACCTATTCCTGGTCGACGGGCAGAACGACAACGACTCGCGCCGCGGCGGCTCGCAGGGCACGCAGGCGCGCGTCTCGCTCGATTCGATGGCCGAGTATCAGGTGCAGACACACCAGTACGCTGCCGAATATGGCGGCTCGACCGGCGTCGTCGTGAACAGCGTGACGAAGAGCGGAACCAACAAGCTCTCAGGCCGTGTGTTCGAGTACTACCAGAGCAACAAGCTGCAATCCACCAACTATTTCCTGGAGCTGGCCGGCGAGGACAATCCGGAATCCGGCAGCAACGTCTACGGCGGCAGCCTAGGCGGCCCGATCGTCAAGGGTAGGGTGTTCTTCTTCGGCAACTACGAGGGCACCCTGAACCACTCAGCCGCGAACCTCAGCTTCCCGGCCGCGGCTGCCCCTCTGGCGGTGTCGTATTCGACGACGACCTACTTCCATGGGCCGAACACCTTTGCGCGGTTCGACTACCACATGAACGACAACAATCAGGTCAGCTTCCGCTGGACGCGCGAGGCCATCATCACGGAGCGCGATTCCATCGAGGGCGACCTGGCGATTCTCGGCGCCGCCCGCCACGAGAACGACTCTGGTGACCAGGTGTTCAGCGCGTCATGGACGTCGGTGTTGAACAATCGCACCACCAACGAACTGAAGTTCGGGCACGTGCGCGAGAACCTGCTCCAGGGACCGAGCAACCTGTTCGACAAAGACTGGACGTTCATCGGGTTCGCGGGCATCGACCCGTTCGACGTCGGATCGCGAAACACCCACCCGGACTACAACGCGGGGGTCTGGAACAGCTATGCCCAGGATCTGATCCGCGACATCACCTTCGACGACACGATGACGTGGATCAAGTCGGGGTGGGGCGGCGATCATACGTTCAAGGCGGGAGCGGCGTACAGCCGGAACGGCGCGCTGCCGCAGGGCACGGCCACCAACTTCACCGGGCTGTTTACCTTCCCGACCGATGCGCCCTTCAATGCCGCCAATCCAACGACCTATCCCTTCCGCTTCGGCATCAGCATGGGCCAGTACAACTTCACGCAGATCGATCATCGCGCGAGCGGCTACGTGCAGGACAAGTGGCAGCTGAACAACCGGCTCACGCTGAATATCGGCGTCCGCTACGACTGGCAGGAGCTGACGAAGAAGACGAAAGACGCCATTGGTCCTCGCGTCGGCGTGGCCTACGACCTCACCGGCGACGGCAAGACGCTCGTCCGCGGCGGGTTTGGCAAGGTCTACCAGTATCAGCAACTCAACATCCTCCAGACGCTCCTGCAACGTTCGGTGATCGCGCCGACGTTTGCTTACGACACGGCACAGGTGACGTCCCCGGCAGTCACTGGCACGTTCCCGGTGGGGGCCAATGCGAACGCCACGGCGTGCCTTAACCCCATCGCCAGCACGAACCCCGGTGAAGCCGTGATCAGTCCGGCGTGCCGAGCGTTCCTCCAAACCCAGCGCGCGTCGGTCCTGGCCGGGGGCGTCGTCAACAACACGACCACAGGGCCCCTGGTGGATGGCGATCGGCGGATGGCGTACACCTGGGCGTTCAGCGTCGGCGTGAAGCGCGAGGTGCTGCCCAACATGGCGGTGTCGATCGACTACGTCGGCAACCGCGGGCGCGACAACACGGCGGTGATCGACATCAACGAAGGACCCGTCACGCCGGCCACCGGGCGCGTGACACGGCTGGGCGTAAGCGCGTTCGATCCCAACGGCGAGCTGGTTCCGGCCGCCGCACGTGGCACGACGTTCAACCAGTTCAACCAGTACCGGACGACAGAGCTCGGTTCGGCGCTCAATAGCACGTTCAACTCGCTCGAGGTCGGGCTCGAGAAGCGGCATTCGAACCGCTGGTCCGGCCGCGTGAGCTACACGCTTTCCCACTGCTACGACGTCGCGTCGATCATCGTCGACAGCAACCCCGCGCTCGATTACGGCCGCTGCGACCGCGACAACATCCACGCGTTCGCGACCAGCACGTCGGTGGATCTCGGGAAGGGGTTCGGCGGCGGGATCGTCTTCCGCGCGTACTCCGGTTACCCGTACAACGAAACGGTCGGCACCGACGTCAATGGGGACGGCACCAGCAACGATCGCCCGCAGAAAGGTGTCAACGATCTGGTCACGCTGCCGTCCGGGAAGCCGGGAACAATCGTTTCGGCGGTGGACTCGCGCGGCATCGCCGTCCGCAACGGCATCCAGGGCGAGACGCAGATCCTCCTCGACGGGCGGGTCCAATACATCGCGAAGGTCAGCAAATACCAGGCCGGGCTGTTCCTCGAGGTCTACAACCTGCTGAACCACGCGAACTTAGGTAACCCGACCGGGGCCAGGAACTCGGTCAATTTCGGAAAGACGATCGTCGCTGGACAGGGCCGCACCGCGCAGCTTGGATTGCGCGTGACGTTCTAGCGCTTGGAGGCTACGCGGCACATCTGTTGATGTGTTGATCTGGTGATCGGTTGATCGATCTTGTGATCTCTTGATCTGGTGAACGTGTGATCTCGATTGTCGGTCGAGCGCGCGGTCATCAGATCGGGAGATCAAAAAAACAGGAGATCAGGAGATCAAGAGATCAAGACATTAAAATCACCCGATCAACACATCGCAAGATCACAAGATTCGGTCGCTTCTAAGGGGCGGGAGTGATGTACCCCACCCCACCCTTCACTGTCAGAGTCGTCCCAAACCCTTTCGACCTCGTTGTCATCATGTCGAGTATTCGCGTCGCAGACGATAAGCCGTATTAGCGGCCTCCCGTGTCAACATCAGGCCCGTTCTCAGACCCAGAATTCATGATTGAAAGACCAATGCCTGGTGCCGCGTCACTTCCCCAAGCACAACTTGAGGGCGCCGTAGCGCATTCGGAGGACGTGCTCACACAAATGCGTGGTGAGGGCAAAAAGATTAAACAGGTAAGAAGCTTCGTTGCGGGCGACACAATCTTTTGTGTTTACAACGCAGATTCAGAAGAGATGGTTCGAGAGCATGCGCAGCGTGCCGGATTGCCATGTGCGACTGTCACAAAAATTGCACACGAAGTACAACACGACACTTCTACAAAGTAATTGTCTATTGTGTTGAGGGCACACAATTACCCTCGACACAATAAGGTTTTGAGCAAACAGCAGTTGGTTATCTGCTGCCGCTTTGTACTGGTTCTGTACCTGGCATCATTTTGTTCAAGATGAAGTAAACCGGACAAAATCGAGTGAGTGGGCTGATGATTTGCAGCGCTGCGACTGCTCCAGCAATCCACAACCACTGAGTGTCGGTTGTTGCTCCAAGCACGACGCTGATCATGTACAACACACCCACAATTCCATCGTGGGCTCTAAGTTTTGCATGCATAGTTTCTCCTTGTAGTGGTTGAATTTTCCGAAGT
>SHUG01000151.1 GCA_009694735.1 Acidobacteriota bacterium
GCGTAGCCGCCCATGTTGTATTTGACCTTCTTCCAGAACACCGCGTAGGCGCTCTCGAATTCGGCGCGCATCTGCGGATGCACCTTGCTGGTGTGCATCAGCACATGCTCGATGCGTGCCGCGATCGGCTGGTCCATCAAGTTGCCGACCGGCCCGTTGGCATAGAGCCCGAGCAGCACGCCCTTCCTGGTGAAGTAGTCGTTCGACGGATACGAGAACTCGCCCAACGGCAGGTTGGAATACAAGTGACCACCGAAGATGCCTTCGTCCTCTTCCCAGAAGCGGCGCTTCATGGCGAGTCCGATCTTCGCGCTGTTGCTGTACGGCACCGCCTTGACCGCCGCCATCAGCGCGGGTGACAGGTTGATGTCGAGCCCGGCGACAATGTTCAGTGGCATGCAGCAGACGACGTAGTCGGCGGCCACTTCGGTCTGCTTGCCGGTCTTGGTGTCGAGGTACACGACCTTGACGCCGGCGTCGCCCTGGTGCACCGACTGGATCTCGGCATTGAAGGTGACCCGCTTGGCGCCCATCGCGCGGTGAAATCCCTTGGCAATCTGGTCCATGCCACCCACCGGCTGAAACATCGGCGCGGCGGTCGTGCCTTCGATCGCGGGTACGGAGCGAAGCCGATTGCCGAATCCGGCCTGCAGCAGCGCGGCCAACTGGTACGGGTCGCCTTCGCCGCGATTGGCAAACGCCTTATACGTGCGGGTGGTTGCGTCCAGGTAGCCCTGGTTCACCAGGTAACTCGCCAGTCGCTTCTGATCTTCGGCCGTGAGCGGGGAATCGAGCTTCTGTTGATCGATCGCCTTGATCAGCAGCTCGTTGACCTGCCCGGCCAGGTCGGCCTTGACCTCGCGCATGCGCACGCGCTTGTTGGCGAGTGACCCGGCGGCACTGCCTTCGTGGAAAAAGAAGTTGGCGTCGGACTCGTTCAGGAACACCTGCAGCGGGACATCCAGTTCCTTGCAGTAGTTCAGCACGCCGTGGTGCGAGTGCGGAATGCGTCAGGGTCCAACGTTGAGGTACTGCCCCTCATCGAAGGTGCAGACCGGGCGCTCGCCGCCGGCTTCGGTGTGCTCCGATCCCTTTCGCACGGTCCACTGCAGGCCACCGACACGCTCGCGCGCTTCGAGCAGCTGGTAGTCGTAGCCCAGCTTGCCAAGTTCGTAGCCCACCACGAGGCCCGACAGGCCGCCGCCAAGCACCAGCACCCTGGCCTTTGCCGGACGACCGGTGAGCTCAGGCCGCTGACCCGCCGACCCCGCCATCAGGTCCCACGAGGTCATCGCGCTCATGACGAGCGATGACCCGCCAATGACCCCCAGCTGCTCGAGAAACCGTCGACGCGTCAGCGCAGCAGTGGCTGCGGAACGTGGCCTGCTCATGGCCTCAGGGTACAACAGCAGACGCGGGGCGCTCAGAGTGTTAAGAGGCTGTTAAGGCGTTCTACTCGTCCAGCACCGAACGGATTTTCCGGCCCAGCGTCTCGGCCGTGAACGGCTTCGACAGAAACGAGATGCCAGGCAGCAGGGTCGGTGGCGCGACACATAATGGGCAGATGCAGATCCAACGTTTTCTGGTCACCGGTGGCAGCCAGGGCATAGGCGCCGCCGTCGTTACGCAGGCGCGCCAGGCCGGCCACCAGGTGGTCTTCACCGGCCGCAACGACGCGCAGCTCGAGGCGCTCGCGACGGTCACCGGCGCGCATGGCGTCAAGGCCGATGTCTCGATCGATGCCGACAACGCTCGCACCGTGGCCACCTGCACGAGCGTGATGGGCGGCATCGACGTGCTGATCAACAACGCCGGCACCGGCTACGCCGCGGAGATTGGCGCGCTCGAGATCGACAAGATGCGGCAACTGTTTGGCATCAACGTGTTCGGCATGGTGGACCTGACCAACCGCGTGGTCCCGCTCATGAAGGCGCAAGCTGGCGGCGACATCGTGAACCTGGCCTCGACGTCGGGAATGAAGGGTGCGAAGGGCGGCACTGCCTACGCGGCGAGCAAGTGGGCCGTGCGCGGCATGAGCCAGTGCTGGCAGGCGGAACTGCGGCCGCACGGCATTCGCGTGGTGTGCATCTGCCCCTCGGAAGTGCAGACCAACTGGATGGGCCGTACCGGCCGCAATAACCCGAACAAGCTCTATGCCGAAGACATTGCCGCGACGATCATGGCGGGACTCAACCTGCCCCGGCGCGTGCTGTGGCCGGAAGTGGCCGTGTTCGCGAACAACCCCTGGAAGGAAGACTAAGGCGACGAGAGGAACACGCGGAACCGGTCAAGTTCCGCGTCGAGCTCGCGCTTGAAGGCACGATCGCGGGGCGACCGGCCGGCGAGGTAGCCAAACGTGGCGTGCAGCTCCGCGTTCTGGCGCGAGACGTTCGCCCAGCCGACCACCCGATCGCGCCACAGCAGCGGTAACGCGTAGTAGCCGAACTTGCGTTTGGGTTCCGGCGTATACGCCTCGAACCGGTACGGCCAGCCCCAGAGCAACTCGAAGCGCCGGCGATCCCACACCACCGGATCAAACGGCGCCAGCAGGCGGACGGTCTCCGGTGCCTCGGAGTCAACCATGGCCTGGTCAGCCGGCCAGTACCACTTCTGCCCGTCGACCTCACCCTGCGACAGCCGATGCCGGGCGCGCACCAGGGCGCTGCGGACGTCAGGCAGCCATTGGGGCACCGCATAACGCAGGCGGCCGAGCACGAACGACAGGCTGGCGCCGGGAATCGGTGCGTACTTGGCGACCAGGACATCGACCAGGGCATCCACGCGGGCCCGCCGCGCCGCGGCGCCGCCGATGGCGGGGTCCGGTTCGCGGGTGGCGTACAGGCGGATGCCGGCCTCGCGACCGGCCACCCGCAGCAGGCCCTTGTAGTGCATGGCCTCGAGCATGCGGGTGGTCGCCGAGGACGAGCCGCCCCAGTAATTGGTCACGCGTCCGTGCGCGAAGTGCGCATCGACTGCGCGTGGGTG
Source organism: Acidobacteriota bacterium (assembly GCA_009694735.1). Lineage (GTDB taxonomy): Bacteria > Acidobacteriota > Vicinamibacteria > Vicinamibacterales > UBA2999 > 12-FULL-67-14b. Next base: position 2,986 of record SHUG01000151.1, read on the forward strand.
AACGGTGCCATGCGCGCGCACGAAGGCCAGCACGGCCGCCGCCCGCTGGTTCGCCGACGTCGGTGACAGTCCGGTGCGCGGATGCATCAGCCGGTGCAGCGCATGCGTGACGAAGCCGTAGTTGATGAAAAAATCCTCTTCGATCGGCAAGCGGCGGTAGAGCCGTTCGAGATCGCCGTCGCGGTAGCCGGTCACGCGCGGCCGCAGCGTCAGGTCCTGCGCGCGGGCGGGGGCGCGAATGGGATCGGCCTGCACAAACCCCAGAGCCTCGATCGCCCGAGGCAGCGTGGTCGGCGGGAACAGGCTGCGCGTGATGGCAAAGTGCCGGAGGTCGTCGAGCGTGGTCATTGGTTCGCGCGCACGGCGACGCGACCGACCACGCGGATCCAGGTCACGGTGTGGTCGGCGGCGCGGACGAACTCGATCGACTGGCCGCGGTCAGCGCCGTCGATGACGACCGCGCGGTCGGGACCAAAGAAGGCAATCGGCATCTCGGGCCTCGGCTCGCCCGTGTTCGGGCGCTCCTGGACGAACAGCTTCGCACCCTCCGCGCGGACCACCACGGCGTTGGCGGGGCGTAGATAGCGGCCGACATAGGGCCCGGGATTGGGCTGAACGGTCAACGGTTCGGCGGTGGGCAACGTTTCAACCAAGCCGCGATGGGCAATGCCCTGGTTCTTCGCGAGCGTGGCGCCGTGGTACGACACCAGCGCCGCCCGCTCCACGTCCTGGATCAGCCGCCACCCGTTCTGGGAATTGGTCAGGATCGCGATCGCGAAGTTGCGCTCGGGCACGATCGCCAGCAACAGGACGTGCCCGGCCAGCGTGCCACCGTGCGCGGCCACCCGCAGCGGGCCCACCGTGCGCAGGTGCCACGCCAGGCCGATGTCGTCATCGGTGCCCTGTTTCCGCAGCTGGGTCGTCCTCATTTGCTCGAGCGAAGCGCGCGTCAGCAGGCGTTCGCCGCTGGCTGACCTGCCGTCGCCCAGATGAAACCCGGCGTAGGTGAGCAGGTCGGTCACGCACAGGCCGACGCCGCCGGCGGTGACGCTCGTGGAAGGAGCGAACGGCCGTTGCAGCGCCGGCGGCGCGTCGCCACGGTTGGCGTGGCCAGCGGCGAAGCGATTGACGATGAAGTCGCCGGCCGTGGTGCCGGCGTGCGACAGCCCGAGCGGGGTGAACACCAGGTCGCGAATGGCGCGGTTGATGGACGTGCCGGTGACGGTCTCGATCACGCGGCCCGCCACGCTGAAGCCGGCGTTGTTGTAACTCCACACGGCGGCGTGAGGCTTGCCCTGAGCGTCGTCCCGTGCGGCGTCGAAGGGCGCCACCTGCATGAGGTCGCTGACCGTCGTCACGAAGTGGCGCAAGGTGTCTTCACCGCGTTCAGGTCCCGACACCTGGCCTTCCCACCCACTGGTGTGCGTGAGCAGGTTCCACACCGTGACGTCGCGGCTGACGGCTTCGTCGCGCACCCTGAAGTCGGGCAGGTACTGGCGCACCGGCGCCTGCAGATCCACCTTGCCCTGCTCAACCAGCCGCATCATCGCCGTCGCGGCGAAGGTCTTCGAGATCGAGGCAATTGGAAACACCGTGTGCGCGGTGACCGGCAGCGCATCCTCGACGTTGGTCACGCCCAGCCCGCGGGTGGTGACGAGGCCGTTGTCGATGATGCCGATGGCGACCCCGGGAACGTGGAATTCGCGCATCTTCGCTTCGGTCAGCGCCACCAGCGCATCGAAACGCCCGTCATGCCGGTCTTGAGCGGCAGCCGGCGGCGACAGGAGGCAAGTGATGGCCGTGAGGGCAGCGGTCGCGCGGGCAAGTGATGTCATGGCGTGGGCCGATTGTAGCGGCGGCGGCGCGGCGGGCCAAGGGCCGGGCCGGCCGGCGTTGGGCCGGTTGGCGCGGAGCGACTATAGTCTCGCGATGCGTCGAATGATTCTGGCCTGGCTGCTCGTGTTCGGCAGTACCGCTCTAGCCCGACAGGAGGCGTGGACCATCACCGGCGCCCTCATTGCCGACGGCACCGGCGCGGTCGTGCGTCGCGCGGACCTCCGCGTCGTCGGCGACACGATCACCGAGGTCGGCACCCTTCGCCCGCGCCCGGGTGACCGCGTGCTCGATGCCGCCGGCCTGGTGCTGGCGCCGGGTTTCATCGACGCGCACAACCACTCGACCGAGGGACTCGACAGCGACCCCGATGCCGCCAGCCAGGTGTCGCAGGGCATCACCACCATGCTGCTCGGCCAGGACGGCAGCTCGCCGTTTCCGGTGCGCGACTACCTGGCTCGCCGGCGCGACCGGCCCGTCACGGTGAACGTGGCCGTGCTGGCCGGGCACGCGACCATTCGGCGCCGCGTGATGGGCGACGATTTCCGGCGCACCGCGACGCCGGCGGAGATCGCGCGGATGGACGCGCTGCTCGACCAGGAGCTGCGAGACGGCGCCATGGGCCTGTCGTCAGGCCTCGAATACGAAGTGGGGAGCTACGCGTCGACCGAAGAAGTGGTGTCGCTGGCCCGAGTCGCGGCGCGGCACGGCGGTTTCTACCTCTCGCACATTCGCGATGAGGCGGATCGGTCGTTCGAGGCGATTCGCGAAGCGATTGCGATTGGCGAGAAGGCGAAACTGCCGGTCCAGATTACCCACCTCAAGCTCGGCACGGTGGCGGTGTGGGGCAAGGCTCGCGAGGTGGTCGACACCATCAACGCGGCACGCCAGCGTGGCGTGGATGTGACGGCCGACGTCTATCCCTACCTGGCCTGGAGTTCCAATCTCAAGGTGCTGGTTCCCGACAAGCAGTGGACCAATCCCGCGAGCGTGAAAGAAGCGCTGGACGATGTGGGTGGTGGGCGCAACGTGCAGATTACGCGGCTGCCGAAGTTCCCGCAGTTTATCGGCCAGCGGCTCGACGAGGCCGCCAAGGCCGCGGGCGTGAGTGAGGTCGACCTGTTCATCCGCATCGTGGCGGATGAGGACGCCGGCATCATCGGCCACACGATGATCGCGGCCGACCTGCAGACCTTCCTGAAGCAGCCGTGGGCGATGGTCGCCAGCGACGGTGGGGTGAGCGCCAGCCACCCGCGCGGCGCCGGCACGTTTCCGCGCGTGCTCGGCCGCTTCGTCCGCGACGAGAAGTGGCTGACGCTGCCCGACGCGGTCCGTAAGATGACGTCGCTGCCGGCTGCGCGCATGGGCCTGACCGATCGTGGCCGGATCGCGGTCGGCATGAAAGCCGACCTCGTGCTGTTCGATCCCGCCACCGTGATCGATCGGTCAACCTTCGACAATCCCAAGCTCCGCGCGCGCGGCATCCACTCGGTGTTCGTCAACGGTGCGCTGGTGTGGAGCGGCGATCAGCTGTCCGGCAATCGCCCTGGTCGCGTGCTGACTCCGAGGTAGATCCGGGACCAGGTATGAACCTGATCCCGGATCCCGGGCCCCGGATCCCGTCCTAGAACTCGTAGCGCAGTG
>SHUG01000017.1 GCA_009694735.1 Acidobacteriota bacterium
GCGTGGCAGCTCGCGCACTTACTGCGATACAGCGCCTGGCCGCGATCGGCCTGCGCGGCCGTGTAGACGCCAGCCTTGACCGATTTCGAGGGTGCCTGCGCAGCCAGGGAATGAACGCGCACTCATTTCTTCAGCTTCTCGACCTTGATGTTCGCCATCGCGCCGGCGTTACCCGGCAACTCGGCTTCACCGGTGGCAAACTCGTTCAGGTGTAGGAAATACGCGATGATATCGCCGTACTCCTGCGGCTTCAGGCTGCCGGGATTATCTTCGGGCATCGTCCCGCTGGCGATATCCCACACTTCCTTCAGCGCCTTGCCGTCGAACACCTCGAAGAACGGGGCGCCGGTGAAGCGCGCCGGGTCGTGACAGGCGCTGCACTTCTCGCCGAACACCGCCTTGCCGCGCTCGGCCTGCGCCGTCGTATAGACGGCACTATTGGTGGTCTTCTGCGGCGTCTGGCCGTGCAGGACCGCCGCGCTCACCGAGACGGCGAGGGCGGCGCTGGTGACGAGGATGGCGGAACGAATCATGGTGTTATGCCTTCAGGGTGCCGAAATGCTCTTCGTAACGCGCCGAGAACTCTTTCCAAGTATACGCATGTGAGGTGCCGCCGAGGTGCTCGAGCGCATAGGTGGCTGCCACCGAGCCCAGCTGTGCGCACACCGGATAAGCCGCGCCCATCGCCAGTCCTTTCATGAAGCCGCCGCGGAAGGCGTCGCCGACGCCGGTGGGGTCTTCCATGCGGTGCGGGGTCACGGCGGCCACGTCGGTGACGCCGTCGCGGGTGTGAATCGTGCAGCCCTTCTCCCCCTTGGTCACGACCAGCAGCGGCACGTGCGCGAGGATCTCGGCCTCGCCCATGCCGGTTTTCTGGCGAATCAGCTCGAACTCGTAGTCGTTGCAAATCACCATGAACGCGCCGGTCACGCCCGCCGTTAGCTGGTCGCCTTCCATGCGCGCACACTGCTGACCCGGATCCCAGATGTACTTCAGCCCGATCGCCGCACACTCTTCGGCGTACTGAACCATGGCGCCGGGATCGTTGGGCGAGATGATCACCAGGCCGTCAGCGAGGTCCGACACCGCGCGGAACGATAACTCACCGGCATTCGCCATGGCACCCGTGTAGAACGAGGCGATCTGGTTGTTGGCCTGGTCGGTGCTGCAGAAGAACGAGGCGCAGAACTTGCCGTCGACGATCTTCATCAACGAGGTGTCGATCTGGGCGGCATCCATCCACGCCTTGTAGTCGGTGACGTCCTGGCCGGCCGTAGCCATCAGGTAGGGCCGCTCGCCGAGCAGGGCCAGGGTGTAGGCAATGTTGGGGGCGCAGCCGCCCCGTCGCTTGTCCATCGTGTCGACCAGGAAGCTGAGCGACACGCGATGCATGTGCTCGGGCAGGAAGTGCTCGGTGAACTTGCCGGGGAACGACATCAGGTAGTCGAACGCGATCGAACCGGTGACTATGAGCTTCATGCGTGAATTCGTTTCCTCTGCCGGATCCCGGATCCCGGATCCCGGATCCCGTTACTTAAGATACTTGCCGATGATGGGCGCAAGATCGCGCCGGGTCTTCTCTGGAATGACGTCGGGCCGCGTGATGATGGCGGTGGCGAGGGCGCTGTGAGCGGGGTCGCGCGTCTCGACGTCAAGTTGCTCGACGACGGTGGCAATCACCTGCTGAGCGGTCTTCGCATTCTGCGTCAGGTTGTTGATGATCATCGCCACCGTCACCGCGTCGTGGTCCGGATGCCAGCAGTCGTAGTCGGTCACCAGCGCCATGGTGGAATAGGCAATCTCGGCTTCGCGCGCCAGCTTGGCTTCTTGCAGATTGGTCATGCCGATGATGTCGGCGCCCCACGACCGATACAGGCGCGACTCCGCGAGCGTGGAAAACTGCGGGCCCTCCATGCAGACATAGGTGCCTCCGCGATGGACCCGCGCGCCGGCGTCGGCGGCGCAATCAGCCGCCAGTGCCGACAGGTGATGGCTGAGCGGATGCGCGAAGCCGACGTGCGCGACCAGGCCGTTGCCAAAGAACGTGCTGATCCGGCCGCGCGTGCGATCGATGAACTGGTCTGGGAAGACCAGGTCCAGGGGCCGGTATTGTTCCTGGAGGCTGCCGACCGCGCTCGCCGACACGATCCACTCGACGCCGAGCATCTTCATGCCGAAGATGTTGGCGCGATAGTTCAATTCGGTCGGCGTCAGCCGGTGGCCGGCGCCATGCCGCGCCAGGAACGCGACGCGCTTGCCGCGCAGCGTGGCCAGCACGTACGGCCCTGAGGGGTCGCCAAACGGCGTCGACAGGACCCGGTCCTCGCGATCGGTGAGTTCGGCCATGTCGTACAGGCCGCTGCCGCCGATGATTCCAATGCGCGCCGACGTCGAGGGCTCCGTCAAATCACTCGCTCCACGAATCGCTTCCCGTCTTTCTCACGCAAATAGCCGGCCGCCATGCTGGGCTCGTGTTCAAAGAACAGCAGGTACTCCCGTTCGACTGCTTCCTTGGCGAACGCACGCTTGAAAGCGAGCGTGTCCATTGGATACAAGTCGTAGCCCATGATCCACGGATCGGGAATGTGCACCGTCGTCGGGTACATGTCGGCGGTGAAGACGGCGGTCTTCCCGCCCGACTCGATCATCACCACCTGGTGATTCGGCGTGTGCCCCCCCGACCAGCGGAATGTGACGCCCGGCATGATCTCGGCGCCCTCGTCCACCAGCGCCAGCACACCGGCATCCTTGAGCGGCACGAAGTTCTCCGGCAGGTAGCTGGCGCGATTCCGCTCGTGCGGATGCGTGGCGTCGTCCCACTCCCCGCGGTGTGCCACGTAGCGCGCCTTGGGGAAACGGGGGACGAGCGAGCCATCCTTGGCGAGGGATGTGAATCCGCCCACGTGATCGAAGTGCAAATGACTCGCCAGCACGATGTCGATGTCCGCGGGCGTCAGCCCGGCTTCGGCCAACGAGTGATCGAGGTGGTAACTGCGATCGAGCGCATAAATGGCCGCGCTCTTGGCGTCCATCTTGTCGCCGCATCCGGCATCGATCAGCAGCGTTTTCTCGCCGCGCACAAGCAGCGGCCGCATGCCCAGCGGAATCCGGTTGGCATCGTCCGGCGGCAACCGCTTCTCCCACAGCGTCCGCGGCACCGTCCCGAACATGGCACCGCCGTCGAGGCGCAGGAAGCCGTCCGACAGCGTGATCAACTCGAGGTCGCCGAGCGCCTGGCGTCCGACCGTCCGGAACAACGGCACGGCCGGTGCCGGCTGCTTGAGCTCCACGAGCACACCGTGCGCCGCCGCGGGATGAATAAACGCGACCAGCGCGCCTTCAGCGCCCGGACGAGGGCGCTCGTCGATCAAACGAACGCCGCGCGACTGGAGGTGCGCCAGCGCCGCGGCAATGTCGTCGACCCGCAAGGCGATGTGGTGGATGCCAGGACCGCGCTTCTCCAGATACTTCGCAATCGGCGAGTCGGCCGCCGTCGCTTCGAGCAGTTCGAGCGACGACCGACCGGTCGAGAGAAAATGCGCGCGCACCCGCTGCGAGGCAATCTCTTCACTCGCTTCCAGGTGAAGTCCGAGCGTGTCGCGAAAGAACGCGAGCGACGCCGGCAGGTCGCTGACGGCGATGCCAATGTGATCGAGGACGGCTTTCATCACAATTTCGATCTGAGGGCCCGCGACAGGATATCCGACGCAGCCGTGTAAGGGTCCACTTCGCGCGCGGCGATGCGGGCGACCAAGGCGTCGAACTCGCCGGCACCCAGCACCTCGTGCTCGACCAGTTCCATGAAGCGATGCGTCAGCAGATCCCGCAGCCGAAACTCGTTGCGGGCCTTCAAGCGGCGAGCCCGGTTGGTCCGGCTGAAGCCGGACGCCACATTCGGTGACGAGCGGGACGCCACATTCGGTAGCGAGCCGGACGCCGCATTCGATGACGAGCCGGACGCCACATTCTCCGAGTAGGTCCGGAACTGCTGAACCGTGGCCCACAGCTCGGCCACGCCGTGGCCGGTCGTCGCTTCGGTCTTGAGGATGGGCGGGCGCCACTCGCCTTCCCCGTAGGCCTGCAGCGCCAGGTTCGACTCGATCGACGTGACCATGCGGTCGGCGCCATCGCGGTCGCACTTGTTCACGACGAAGATGTCGGCAATCTCCATGATCCCCGCTTTGAGCGCCTGCACATCGTCTCCCGTGCCGGGTACCAGCACCACGATCGAGACATCGGCGGTGCGGACGATGTCGACTTCGTCCTGGCCAACGCCGACGGTCTCGATGATGACGAGAGACTTGCCCGCGGCATCGAGCACGAGGGCCGCATCGCTGGTCGCGCGCGCCAGGCCACCCATGTGTCCGCGCGTCGCCATGCTGCGAATGAAGACCTGTTCGTCGTGGACGTGGGACAGCATGCGCAGGCGATCACCAAGAATGGCACCACCCGTGAACGGGCTCGTCGGGTCGACGCAGATGACGCCCACCGTCTCGCCGCTCGCACGCGTGGCCGCGGTCAGTCGTTCGACCAGCGTGCTCTTGCCGGCGCCAGGCGGACCAGTCACGCCGACCAGGTAACTGTGGCCGGTGTGAGGAAAGATGTCGCGAACCAGGCCGGCCGCGCTGGCGGCTTCGTCCTCGATCAGCGAGATCGCGCGGGCGATGGCCCGTGCGTCGCCGGACCGCACACGCTCGGCAAGTGTCAGGGGCATTCTCTAGGCAGCCAGCAGCTGGCGGGCGATCACGAGGCGCTGCACCTCGCTGGTGCCCTCGCCGATCGTGAGCAGCTTGACGTCGCGGAAATACTTTTCCGCCGGGTAATCCTTCACGAAACCGTAGCCGCCATGCAGCTGCACACAGTCTTCCGAGGCGCGCACGGCAATCTCGCTGGCGTAGAGCTTGGCCATGGCCGACTCCAGGGTCATGCGCCGGCCCTGATCCTTGAGCCACGCCGCGCGATAGGTCAGCAAGCGCGCCGCTTCCACCCGCGACGCGTGGTCAGACAGGCGTTCCTGGACCGAGGGGAACGAACCGATGGCGCGACCAAACTGCTGGCGCTGCGCGGTGTAGGTCACGCTGGCCTCGTACGCGCCCTGGGCCAGGCCGACCGACAGCGCGGCAATCCCGATGCGGCCGGCGTCGAGCACCTGCAGCGTCTGAATGAAGCCCTGGTTTACCTCGCCAATCAATTGGGACTCCGAGATGCGGCAATTCTGGAAGATCACTTCTGTCGTCTCGCTGGCGCGCATGCCCAGCTTGTCTTCTTTCTTGCCGGCCAGCAGGCCCGGGGTGCGGCGTTCGACAATGAACGCGGAGATGCCCTTCGCGCCCTTGCTCTTGTCGGTCACCGCCATCACGACCATGGTGTCCGCCGAGGTGCCGTGGGTGATGAACGCCTTGGATCCATTCAGGACGAAGTGGTCGCCGTCGGCCATCGCCGTGGTGCGCATGGCTGCCGCGTCGCTGCCAGAGCCCGGCTCGGTCAGGCCCCACGCCGCGAGTGTCTCGCCCTTGGCCAGCGGCACCAGGTACTTCTGCTTCTGGGCGTCGTTGGCGAACATCGAAATGTGCGCCGCGCCCAAGCCATTGTGCGCAGCCACCGACAGCGACACACTGGGATCAACGCGCGCTAGTTCTTCAATGCAGATGCAGTAGTCCACGGCGCTCATGCCGGCGCCGCCCAGGCTCTCGGGAAACTGAATGCCCATGAGGCCGAGCGCGGCAAGCTTGGGCAGGAGTTCGCGAGGGAAATGCTGCGCGTTATCCCACGCCATGATGTGGGGACGTATTTCGCTTTCGGCGAACTCGCGGACTGACTTGCGGAGCAGTTCCTGCTCGTCGCTCAGGCGGAAATCCATTACTTCGATTATATCTCCCGGGGTCCGGGACCCGGGATCCGGGGTCCGGGATCCGGGATCCGGGATCCCGGATCCCGGCAAGCGTCAGTAGTAAACCACCACCCGGAAGTTCCCCGAATTGTCCGTCAGCACATCGTCGTTGACGCCCAGGAACAGGCGACCACTACCGCGCAGGCGCACGGCGCCGGTTTCGTCGCCGATGAAGAACAGGTCCCCCGAATCGTTGCCGATCTTGCCGATCAGCGCCGCGGCGTTGCGATTGGGCATGGGACGACCGGGGTTAGGCGGCGAGTTTCGCTCGCCGGCAGGACCATCCTGGCGATCGCGCCCCCAGCGCACCCGGCCTAGCGACTCGAAATACACCGTTTGCCCGGGGCGCACATCGATGCCGGTGTCGTTCCAGGAGACGTCGGCCGAGACGACGACCTGCTTTTCGCGCATGCCAGTCGGCCGGTTGAGGTTGTTCCACGAGCCGCCTGTGTTGTTTCGATAGGTCTCGAACTCGATGCGCACGACCTCGTCGCGGTCGAAGCGCAAGGTCCGGCCGGCGCCGAAGTTCCGGCGTTCCTCGAACTCGATGGTGCCGTTTCTGACGGCAATGAGCTCGCCCTGCACCCGCGAACCGTCACGCAGAATCAGTGTGTCGGCTTGCAGGCTGATGGGCAGCGCGACAATGAGGGCCACGCGCGCGATCCAGCGTTGGGGAACCATGTGTAACCTCCTACGGACAGTTTTTCGAGACTGACCTCAAACACTTGCGAATTTCATGCCTTTCCACCTTCGCCAAGGCTACGGTGGACAGGTCGCAGTGGCGTATCTCTTGCACTGGGACCATGGGATCATAGCACCGGAGGCGGCATGTCACCTGTTACGCGCACACGCACTCTCGCGCCCGTTATCGCACTCACCATCCTGTTCCTGGCCTCGACCGCCGTGCCGGCGCGAGCCGACGTCACGGCCTTTCTCGGCTTATCACCGACGCCGCAACGCCACACCGTCAAGGGGTTTGCCGGCGGGCTGTCGCTGGTCGTCGTCGGCTTCGAGTTCGAGTTCAGCCACCTTGGCGAAGACCCGCTCGACGCGCTGCCAGGTCTCAAGACCTACTCCGCCAACGTCTTCGTGCAGACGCCGGTTGAAGTGAAGGGCACGCAGTTCTACGCCACGGCCGGCGGCAGTGGTTACCGCGAGAACCTCGCCGCGCGCCAGGAATCACACGTCGGCATCAACCTGGGAGGCGGGCTCAAGGTGCGCGTGCTTGGGCCGGTACGGCTGAGGCTAGACTATCGCGTGTTCCAGCTGCGAGGCGAGCCGCTCCATTCCACTTACCAGCGGTTCTACGCCGGCGCCAACATCGCGTTCTAGCGGCGCCAGTGGACCAGTGGCACGGCGCTCACCGGCCGCCCGGTTTCTTGATCGCCGGAGGACTGGCCGGTGTCGCGTTCCCCGGTGGCACGACCGGCGGACTGAACACCTCGGGGGGGATGGGCGCCAACGCCATGTTGGCCAACTCCTTGAGATCCAGCTTCGACAGTGGGCCTGCAAACGAGTCCTGATACGGCGACAACAAGTCGGGCGCCAACTCCTTCACCAGCGTGTCCACCAGCAATGACGGACGGTAGTCGTACTCCGGCACGGCCGGCAGGAAGACGTGGATGTAGAGGGCGTTGCCCTTGGCGTCTGGCGTCGCGGCCTTGAACACCCGCCAACCCTTGGTGGCGGCCTTGCGAACCGGGTCGGTGTCCGTGTGCAGGGCCGCGTTCAGCGCACGAATGACTGCCTCGTAGTCAGCAGTCGCGGTCGGTTTCACCGCCGCCATGATCAGCCCGGCCTCGCCGATGAAGGCGGAGGTGGCCGGATCGGGGGGTGGCGGAGGCCCCGGCGTGGAGAGTGATGGCGCGGCCTGGATTAGCAGCGCAAGGAGAGCAATCGCGACGGTCACAAGAGACAGCATACAGCGACCGCAGGGGCGTGCCCCAGAGCCCAATCGGACTCCAGGGCCGCTTGGAAACCTACGGGACCTTGTTTAGAATGGTAATCGCGCGGCCGGCGAAGGCTTCCTTGTACTTCAGGAACACTTCCTGGACTTCCACCGGAAACACTTCGGCGATCAACCGGGTGATGTCGTATTCCTGATCCTTGATCACCGGGTCAACCATGAGGACGTAGACAGCGCTGTTGTTCACCGCCTGGGGCGACTTGAAGAACTTCAGACCGGCGAGCTGGGCCTTCCGCTCGGCCTTGTCGCTCTTGCCAAGCGCTTCCTTAAGCTTGGTGACGACACCCTCAAAGTCTGCCGTCTTATCGGGCTTAATCAAAAACGTGATGACCGCCGCATCACCATCCAACGTGAGGACGGGCTTAGCGGGAGCCGCCGGCTCCTGAGCCGACGCTACCCCTACCCCCGCCAGCGTGAACGCCGCCAGCACCATCCCCGACACAAAGACCTGCATTCCTCGACGCATTTCCCAGCCTCCTTCAAACGAAAGTTAGCTACTCTACCGTACCTGGGTGTCCGATGAACACCGACATCACCTCGTTAGCCAGAAGCATGCCAGCCCTCGTGAGCGCCAGGCGCCGGTCCGGCTCATGGACCAGCAACCCCGCTTGGACGAACGGAGCTAAGTCTTGTCCGTATCGTGTCCAAATATCAACGCCATGTCGCTCACGCATCAGTGGCAGGTCCAGGCCATCAACCAGCCGAAGGCCCATGAACAGCGCTTCTTCGAGGCGTTCTTGCGGTGCCAGCTGCCGCCGATCGAGCTGGACGCTGGCGCCGGCGGCCATGCGCTGGACGTATTCGGCCGTCGAGTTCAGCGTCCGCCACCGCTCGCCGCCGTAAGTCGAGTGCGCCCCGCAGCCGAAGCCGATCCACTCCCCTTCCTGCCAGTATTTCAAGTTGTGACGCGCGCGGCGCGTTGCCGGCCGGGCCACATTCGAGATTTCATACTGTTCGTAGCCGGCTCGATCGAGCCGGCCCAACCCATCCTCATACATCTCCGCGGCATCGTCGTCTGGCGCCACCGACCAACCGCCTCGCGCCATCTCATCCTTCAATGGCGCGTTGGGGTAGATCTCGAGCAGGTAAAGCGAGGCATGGTCGGGACCCACGTCGATGAGGGCGTCGACCGAGGCCAGCCAATCCGCGGGACGCTGGCCCGGCAACCACATCATCAGGTCGAGGCTGAGGTTGTCGAAGCCCGCGGCGCGCGCCAGCGCCACCGCCGCGCGGGCGGTCGCGGCGGTATGCAGCCGGCCCAACCGCTTGAGCTCCGCATCATGAAAAGACTGCACACCGAAACTCAGTCGATTGACGCCGGCCGCACGCACACCATCAAGCATCTCGGCCGTCGATGACTCCGGATTCGCTTCGAGCGTGACCTCGGCATCGGTGGCCAGCGCGAAGCTCTCGCGGCAAGCAGTGAGGATCGCGGCCACTTCGCCCGGCTCGAGCAGCGAGGGCGTGCCGCCGCCGAAGAAGATGGTGTCTGCAGCCACGCGGGGCGCGGCGTGGCGGCGGATGTCGGCGACCAGCGCGTCAACATAGCGGCGCCGAAGGCCGTCGTCATGCAGCCCGCGGTTAAAGTTGCAGTAGTTGCAGATGGCCGCGCAGAAGGGGATGTGAAGGTAGAGCCCGATCGGCACTACTTGCTACCGGCTTTGCCGCCCGACCAGTTCAGTTCGAACTGCGTGCCCGAGTCTTTCAGGCGGGCGCGCGCCATGCCGCCGCTCTTGCCGGGTAACGGGCCCTTCTTGCTGAGCCGTTCAGGAGGCTCGGGCAGGTGCCCCGCCTTGGCCGCGGCGGTGACCCGCTCGACGTCGCGCACGTCGGTGCCTTGCACCTCGACCCATTCGCACATCTCGAGCAATCGCGAGCGGGAGCGGACGCCCAGCTGCACCATGAACGAGTTCATGTCGGTGTTGTCGATGGGATCGCGCAGATTGCTGGTGACGATGGTCGCGCGGCGGGCGTTGTAACGGGTGTTGATGACCAAGCCGAGCGTCTCTTGCACCCACTCCGACGTTTTCTCGACGCCCAGGTCATCGAGCACCAGGACGTCGGCCTCAAGCACCGGCCGCAGCACTTCCATTTCGGTCTCGTCGACCGAGCGGTTGTAGGTTTCGCGCACCAGGCGCAGCAATTCGGTGGTCTGAAAGAAGAAGCCGCGTGCGCCCTTGTCGCGAATCACGGTGCGCAAGAGGCCCACCGCCAGGTGGGTCTTGCCGACGCCGGTTGGACCGTAGAACACGAGGCCCTTCTGCTCCGCCGGGAAGGCCTCGACGAACTTCTTGGCTAACCGCAGGGCATCGCGCTGCGAGTCAGTGTCGGGCCGATAGTTGCTCAGGTCGGCCTTGGCAAACTTCGTCGGAATGCGGGATTCGACGAGGTAGCGCTCTTTCACGACGTTGCGCCAGCAGTCGCAGCGCGTCAGGCGCTCGACCCCGTCGACCGCCACGCTTTTCCAGCGCGATCCGTTGCAAATGGGGCAATCCATGAAGGCGAACTGGTTCTGGCTACTGGCTCTGGCTACTAGTTCAGATAGCTGACCAGCACACTGTGCTGGCGCAGGGCGTGCAGGGCGCCGGCTTCGAACTGGAGGGGGCCCTTGCCCGTCTTGCGGGCCTGGCGCCGCTTGCGGCCTTCATTCTGCAGGTGCATCTCGAGGTCTTCGGCGTCGCTGGTTGCCGGCTCCCTCGGTTCGCCGCCGGTCGCGGCCGAGTGTGCGTATTCAAGCGCCACGTGGATCGCTTCCACCTGGCGGCCGGCCACGGTCGCGGCCATCAGGCCCGAGGAACCGACCTCTGGCGTGCGCGACGCTTCCGCCAGCAAGTGCATCATCGCCTGGCGAATCCACCACAAGGCCGAGGCCTGAAAGGTGTCGGACTGCGCTGGATCGAATCGGCGCGCCGCCTCGATCAGCCCGAGATTGCCCTCGTGGATCAAGTCGAGCAACGGCACACCGAGCCGGCGAAATCGCTTGGCGTACTGCACCACGACGCGCAGGTTCGACTGCACGAGCCGCCCTAACGCATCTTCGTCACCATGCTGTTGAATCTGGCGCCCGAGTTGCTGCTCGTCATCTGGCGTGAGCAACGGGAAGCTGGAAATTTCTCGGAGGTACGCGTGCAGGGTTTCGGATTGGGATGCCAGTGACTCGAACTTCCTGACCACGAGCGAATCTTACCACCGTCCAATCGCCGGAGAAAACTTTTAACTTTGTTCGCGGGATTTTTTCGTGGTGTCTGCGGTACCGACGGTGGCATCAGGACCAGGGGGCGCCGCACGCCCCAAATCTGTCGGTGACGCTTTTACCAGTGCCGTGCCCAGTCGTTGTTCCCAATCGTCGATGCCGCGCGCCAGTTCACGCTTCACGTATTCCATGAACTCATTCACTTCGACCTGCATTTGCTCCATCTTGCGGCGCATGTTCAGGATGATCTCGACGCCCGCGAGGTTGACTCCCAAATCTCGGGTAAGTGCCAGAATTGTTTCCAGTTGTTCCAGGTCGTCCTCGGAATACAGCCGGGTATTGCCTTCCGTCCGTGAAGGCTTGAGCAATCCTTCCCGCTCGTAGAGTCGCAAGGTCTGCGGGTGGATGTCGTAACGCTGCGCCACCACGCTGATCATGAAATACGCCTTGCCTTGTCGCTTGGTCATTGTTTATCCGCCGTAGCTTTAGCGGAGGTGGACTCCCTGACGCTTTCGCCGTTGATGCGACCGAATTCCCTGAGCAATTCTTTTGAGCGCTCGTCGAGCACCTTGGGCAACCGCATGCGCACTTCGGCCACCAGGTCGCCGCGCCGGCGGTTGCGCCCAGGCGCGCCCCGATCGCGCAACCGGAAGCGCTGACCCGACTGCGTACCGGGCGGCACGCGCAGCCGGACCGGACCGTCCGGGGTTTCGATGTCGATCTTCGCTCCCAACGCCGCCTCATGGACGGCGATCGCCACTGTCAGGTGCAGTTCGTCGCCTTCTCGTCGATAGACCGGGTGCTCGAGCACATCGACATCGATCAGCAGGTCGCCGGGAAGACCGCCACGCACGCCTGCATGCCCCTTCCCGCCAATGCGCACACGCGCCCCGGCGGCCACGCCGGCGGGAATGCGCACGTTCAGCGTTTCCGCGCGCGGCGCCACGCCCTGGCCGTGACACGGCGAGCACCCTTCCTGCTTCAGCCGGCCGGCGCCGCCGCAGGTGGGACAGTTCTTGGCAAACACCATGTGGCCGCGGACCGACCGCACCGCGCCGGTGCCTTCACAGGCGACGCACCGCGTCTCGGCGACACGCCGGAAGCCACTGCCAGCGCACGACCGGCAGGTGTCTTGCCGCGTGACACTGACACCCCGTTGCACGCCGTGCCACGCCTCTTCAAAGGTGAGCGACGCGCGGGCGTGAATGTCGGCGCCGTGGTCGGCGCCATCGGATGGTTCGCGACCCACCCGCCGCGAAAACACTTCTTCAAACAACTCGCCAAAGGTGGTGGTCCGCTCGGCGTGGACGCGGCTGGAAAAATCGAAACCGGCAAAGCCGAACGAAGCCGCCTCCTCTTCAGTAATGCCACTCAATTGACCGGCGTCATAGCGGCGCCGGCGGTCGGGATCGATCAACGTCTCGTAGGCATCGAGGACCTGGCGAAACCGTGTCTCGGCCTCACCATCGCCCGGGTTGATGTCGGGATGCAGCCGACGGGCGAGCCGGCGATAAGCCTTCTTGATATCGCCGGACGGCGCCCCCCGCTCGACGCCAAGAACGATGTAGAGGTCCACTACTTCTTGTCGTCCTCCACGACTTCGGCGTCGATCACGTCGCCGCCGTCGACCTTGCCACCACCATCGGAGCCACCCTCGGCACCCGAGGCACCGGCCGCACCCGCGTCACCCTGGTTCTTATAGAGCGCCTCCGATGCCTTGTGCTGCGCCGTCATCAGCACGTCCATCGCCTTGCTCATCCCCGGCGTGTCGTTGGCCTCGATCGCTTTCTTCAGATCGGCCATCGCGTTCTCGATCGCGTTCTTGTCGGTGACCGGAATCTTCTCGCCGGTATCCTTCAACATGCGCTCGGCGGTATAGACCGACTGGTCGGCGCGATTGCGGATTTCGATCTCCTCGCGGCGCTGCTTGTCTTCAGCTGAGTGCGATTCAGCCTCGCGCATCATGCGATCCACTTCGTCCTTGCTGAGGCCGGACGAGGCGGTGATGGTGATCTTCTGCTCTTTCTGCGTGCCGAGGTCCTTGGCCGACACGTTGACGATGCCGTTGGCGTCGATGTCGAAGGTCACTTCGATCTGTGGCACGCCGCGCGGCGCGGGCGGCAAGCCGACCAGGTGGAACCGGCCCAGCGTGCGGTTATCCCGTGCCAGCGGGCGCTCGCCCTGCGCCACGTGCACTTCGACGCTGGTCTGGCTATCGGACGCCGTCGAGAACACCTCGCTCTTGTGGGTCGGGATGGTGGTGTTGCGCTGGATCAGCGGCGTCATCACGCCACCCATCGTCTCGATGCCCAGCGACAGCGGCGTCACGTCGAGCAGCAACAGATCCTTGACCTCGCCGGCGAGCACGCCGGCCTGGATGGCCGCGCCGATCGCCACGACTTCATCCGGGTTGACACCCTTGTGCGGTTCTTTGCCGAACAGTTCCTTGACGATCGCCTGCACGCGCGGAATACGCGTCGATCCGCCAACCAGCACCACTTCGTCGATCTTCGACGGATCGATCCCGGCGTCGGTCAACGCCGTCTTGGTCGGCCCGACGGTCTTCTGCAGCAACTCTTCGACCAGTGCCTCGAACTTCGCGCGCGTCAGCTTCATCGCCAGGTGCTTGGGCCCGCCGGCGTCGGCCGTGATGAACGGCAGGTTGATCTCCGTCTCCATCACGCTCGACAGTTCCATCTTGGCCTTCTCGGCGGCTTCACGCAGCCGCTGCAAGGCCATGCGATCCTTGCCGAGATCGATGCCGTCGCTCTTGCGGAACTCGTCGATGATCCATTCGATCACCCGCTGGTCGAGGTTGTCGCCGCCGAGGTGCGTGTCACCATTGGTCGACTTGACCTCGACGACCCCCTCACCCACTTCGAGAATGGAAATGTCGAAGGTGCCGCCGCCGAAGTCGTAGACGGCAATGGTTTCGTCCTTCTTCTGGTCGAGACCGTAGGCCAGCGCCGCCGCCGTCGGCTCGTTGACGATGCGCATCACTTCGAGGCCGGCAATCTGGCCGGCTTCTTTGGTCGCCTGCCGCTGCGCGTCGTTGAAGTACGCGGGCACGGTGATCACCGCCTTGGTGACCGGCTGGCCCAGGTGGTCTTCCGCGGCCTGCTTGAGCTTTTGCAGGATCATCGCCGACAACTGGGACGGGGCCAGGTCCTGCACCTGGGCCTTCACGCGCACGTCGCCGTTGCCGGCGCGCTCCACGCGGTAAGGCACCATCTTCATTTCCTCGTTCACTTCGTCAAAGCGCCGGCCCATGAAGCGCTTGATCGAGAAGATGGTGTTTTCCGGGTTCGTGACGGCCTGCCGTTTGGCGACCTGGCCGACGAGTCGTTCGCCGGTTTTACTGAACGCGACAACCGACGGGGTGATGCGGCTGCCTTCCGCGTTCTGAATGACGGTGGGCCGGTCGCCTTCCATCACTGCCACGACGGAATTAGTAGTCCCCAGGTCGATGCCGATGATTTTGCTCATGGACTCAGTATGAAATGTGAGTGCATTACTGTCAATATCGGGATTATCCCAGCCTGGTCGTGATCGCCGAACTGACTGGTATACTGAGACTTAGCGTCACGCATGACCATCGCCATCAGCTACGCGCGCCACGCTGGCATCGCCGCCCTGTTCGTGGGGGCGGCTCTTCTCGGTACGTTGGCCGGCGTCCTGTTTGCCTACTCCGACGACCTGCCGCAGGTGAGCGCCCTCGACGATTACTCGCCCCACACCATTACCCGCGTGCTCGGTAAGGACAATCAGCTGGTCGGCGAGTTCGCCGTCGAGCGGCGCGTCGTCATTCACTACAACGACATTCCCGAGAACCTGCGACAGGCGATTCTGGCCGCCGAAGACGGCGACTTCTTCGACCATGCCGGCCTGAGCATTTCCCGCATGATGCTGGCGCTGGTCCGCGATATCGTCTCGAGCGGCCGCGTGCCCGGCGGCAGCACGCTCACCCAGCAGTTGGCCCGCAACCTGTTCGCCTCCAACATCGGATTCACGACCGGCAATCGGTCGTGGGAACGCAAGGTCAAGGAATCCCTGGTCGCCGTCCAGATTGAAAAGCGATACACGAAGCCGGAAATCTTCACGATGTATTGCAACCAGATCTATTTCGGCCACGGCGCCTACGGCGTGGAAGCGGCCTCGCAGCTCTACTTCGGGAAGCCCGCGAAGCAGCTCGTCCTCGAAGAGGCCGCCACCATCGCCGGGATCATCCAGGGCAACGTCCGTCAGAGCCCGTTCGTGAATCCCGAAGCGACCAGGCGCCGCCGCAACTACGCGCTCGATCGCATGGCCGTTGAGGGCTTCATCACCGCCGACGCCGCCGCGCAGACCAAGCTGAAGCCGATTCTCGTCGCTGGCGACCCCGCCGCCGAGACCAGCCAGGCACCGTACTTCCTCGAAGAAGTTCGCAAGCACCTGGAGGCCAACTATGGCGCGAAGGCGCTCTACGAGAGCGGCCTCACGGTCCGGACCGCGCTCGACTTGCGATTGCAGCAGGCCGCCAACCGCGCCATCGACCGCGGCCTGCGGCGGGTCGACAAGCGCCGGGGTTTTCGCAAGCCGCGCCGCAATATCCTCGCGGAGGGGCGCACCCTCGATAATTTCAAGCACGATCGCTGGGCGCGACGAATGGCCGCCGGCGATATCGTGCCCGCCGTGGTCCGGTCGGTGAATGCCACCAGCGCACAGCTGCGGATCGGCGCGCTCCAGGGTGAGCTCACCAAGGCCGGCATCCAGTGGACCCGCCACTCGGCGCCGTCGGAGCTCGTCAAGGTCGGCGACCTGATCGACGTGGAACTGACGACGGTCCACGACCGCACCGCGACCGTGACGCTCGAGCAGACGCCGTTGATCGAAGGCGCGCTCGTGGCCCTCGACAATCGCACCGGCCAGGTGCTGGCGATGGTCGGCGGCTACAGCTTCGGCCGCAGCAAGTTCAACCGTGCCACGCAGGCGTTTCGGCAGATGGGTTCCACGGTCAAACCGATTCTGTACACCGCCGCGATCGATCGCGGACTGACCCCCACCACGATTCTGGTCGATGAACCGACCGACTTCGACGCCGGCGCCGGCCAGCCCGCCTATCGGCCACGCAATTACGATCGCAAGTTCCAGGGCAGCATGACCCTGCGGCACGCACTGGAACAGTCGCGCAACATTCCCGCCGTCAAGGTGATGGCGATGCTCGGGCCGAACCAGGTGGCGTCGTATGCCAAGAAGTTTGGATTCGCACAGGATTTCCGGCCGTTTCTCTCGATGGCCCTCGGCGCACAGGAGGTGACGCTGATGGAACTCACCAGCGCGTTCTCGGCCTTTCCCAATCACGGCATCCGCATGCAGCCGTTCCTGGCCCAGACCATCACCGATCGTGAAGGGGGGCTGCTGGAAGAAACGCGGCCCCAGCCCAAGGACGCGATTCGTGCCGACACGGCATACGTGATGACCAACCTGCTCCAGGGCGTCGTCCAGCGCGGCACGGCGGCGGCGGCGCTCGCGCTCAACTGGCCGCTCGCCGGCAAGACCGGCACCGTCGACGACAACACCGACGCCTGGTTCATCGGCTTCGATCCGAACATCACCGTCGGCGTGTGGATGGGTAACGACGAGAAGAAGCCGATCGGCGGCAATGAGACCGGCGCCACCGCGGCGTTGCCGCTGTGGATCGACTTCATGAAGGCCTATCTCGATCTCTACGCGGACCGCGAACACCCCCCCGCGTTCGATCCGCCCGGGAACATCGTCTTCATGACGGTGGACCGCGATACCGGCCAGCCCAGCGCCGACGCCGGAGGCCGAGCGATCACCGAGGCGTTCATCGCCGGCACCCAGCCGGCACGGCAGTAGCGCGACCCGTCCGCAGCTTCCTACTCGTCGTCTGCGTCGGACGACGCCTGGCCCAGGGTGCCCGTCGCCTTCTGCATCAAGTAGGTCTTGATGAACATGTCGATGTCGCCGCTCAACACCTTGTCGACCTGACCCTCCGAGAACTTCGTGCGGTGGTCCTTGATCAGCTGGTAGGGCTGCAGCACGTAACTGCGGATCTGCGAGCCGAACGCAATCTCCTTCTTGGCGCCGCCGATCTGCGACAATTTATCCTGCTGTTCCTTCTGCTTCAGGTCGTACAACTTGGCCTTCAGCACCTTCATGGCAACGTCCTTGTTCTTGTGCTGCGAGCGTTCGTTCTGGCACGACGTGACGATGCCGGTCGGCAAGTGGGTGATGCGCACCGCCGAATCGGTGACGTTGACATGCTGGCCGCCGGCGCCGCTCGAGCGAAAGGTGTCGATGCGGAGATCCTTCTCGTTAATGTCAATCTCGACGTCGTCATCGAATTCCGGCCAGACGTAGACCGACGCGAACGAGGTGTGGCGCCGGGCCGCCTGGTCGAACGGCGAGATCCGCACCAGGCGATGCACACCGGCCTCGGCCGCCATCAACCCAAAGGCGTAGGCACCGGCGAGCGTGAAGGTCACGCTCTTCAAGCCCGCTTCTTCGCCCGGTTGATATTCGAGCATCTCGCGCTTGAAACCGCGGCGCTCCGCCCACTTGAGGTACATGCGCAGCAGCATCTCGGCCCAGTCCTGCGACTCGACACCGCCGGCGCCGGGGTGGATGGTGATGATCGCGTTGGCGAGGTCGTGCTCGCCGCTGAGCATCTTCTTGGTTTCAGCGGTCTCGACCTGCGTGTCGAGCGCGTCGAGCGCACGCTTCAGATCGTCGGTAACTTCTTCCCCGCCGTGCGCCCATTCAAGCAGCACGCCGATGTCGTCGGCCTTCACGGCGAGGCTGGCGCCCAGCTCGATGTCCTCGGCGAGCCGGCGTTGACGTTGCAGCGTCTTCTGCGCGTCGGCCTGATTGTCCCAGAAACTGGACGCGGCAACCTGCTGTTCGAGCTGCGCTAGCTCACCTGGATCATGCGCATCGTCAAAGATAACTCCGCATGTCGGAGGCCCGCTTCAGCAGGTCGGTGGAGCGGCGGACGAGGTCATCAATCATGAGTGCCAAGCAGGTCTCCTTGCGGCGTTCAACGTTCCGCCTTTAGCCATGCGGCCACGCCCAGGGCCAGCACCGTGAGCACGGTGGCTACCAGCGCAACCAGATCACCAATTCTGGCATACAGCGTCCGCTCCTGCACGAAGCGGGCCTCGCCGACCACGGCGACCGTCTCGAACAGCTTGGTCCGGATCAGGACGCGCCCGTAGGGGTCGACGATGCCGCTGACGCCGGTGTTGGCCGCCCGCACGAGGTACCGGCCCTGCTCCACGGCACGCATGGTGGCCATTTCGAAATGCTGATACGCGGCGGACGACTCGCCGTACCAAGCGTCATTGGTAATGGTGGTGAGCAACTCGCTGCCCTGCCGGACGGCTTCCCGGGCCTGGCCGGGGTAGGTCACCTCGTAGCAGATGGCCGTGCTGACCATGTGCTCGCGCACTGGCAGCATGGTCACGCGCTCGCCGGCCGTGAAGGCCGACACCGCTTCGACCAGCGGGCCGACGAAGAACAGCGCCCGCTGAAACGGCACATACTCGCCGAATGGCACCAGGTGAATCTTGCGATACACCGCGGCCGTGGTACCGGCGGTGTCGAGCATGAACGCGGAGTTGTAGTACCGGTTGGGCGAGCCGCGCTCGAGTTCGTCGCTGCCGAGCAGCAGCGGCTTGCCGAGTTGCCGGACCATGGATCGCACCAGATCGGCGGCCGCGTCATCCTGGAAGAAGAACGGTGTCGCCGATTCGGGCCACAACAGGAAATCGGCGCCGCCGTCCGCGGCCTGCCGTGTCAGCTGGAGGTAGCGGTCCAGGATCATGTCGGCGCGGTTGGGGTTCCACTTGTCGACCTGTGCGATGTTGGCCTGGATCAGCCCCACCCGCACGACCTCGCCCTGCGTCAGCCGGTTGGCCGCCATGCGTTGACCACCCCACACCGACGCGGCCGCGATCACCGCGATGGTTCCTGCCAAGCACAGCGCTCGCGTGCGTCCGGCCGCAAGCGCCGTCGCCGCGAACCCGGCATTGATCAACGCGACGAAAGCCGACAGTCCGTAGACGCCGACGAGGCTGGCCAGCTGCACGATCGGCAGCAGCGTGACCATCGTGTTGCCTAGGGGAATCCACGGGAAGCCGCCGAACAGGAATCCGCGCGTGTATTCGGCCGCGACCCACGTGGCCGGCGCCAGCGCCAACCCGACGAGCCCGAATCGCCGGATGAAAATAGCCGCGGCCGCCGAAGCCAGCGCCAGGTAGGTGGCCATGTACAAGACGAGCAGGCCGGTGACGAAGACCGCGACGGGCAACGGCAAACCGCCGAAGGTTTGCACCGTGGCGCCGGTCCAGTACACGGTGCCCGCGAAGTGAATGACGCCGGCGATCAGGCCAAGCCGGAACCCCCGTCCAGTGGTGACGCCGGGCACCTGTCCCGGCCGGCCGTTCCAGCCGCTCAGGGCGACATACAGCGGCACCAGCGCAATGAAGGCGAACGCGGGATGGCCGTACCGTGGAAACGACAGCGCCAGTAGCACGCCAGACGCGATGGCGAACACCGAGGGGGCCGCGGATGACACGGATAACGCAGACCGGAAATTCGTCACACGGCTAGGCCTTCATCGCCGCGTCGAGCAGCGATTCGAGCGAGCCGAACTTCTCGTGGTAGTCGGCCTGCGCGCAGCGAATCACCTCGAACGCCTCGTCGCGCCCGTAGACATGGGTAATCTCGCACGGGTTCTCGTTGGTGCCGGGCGCGAGTTTGTAGGTCTCGAAATAGTGGATCAGCCGTGAGACCAGCGCCTCGGGACAATCCGTGATGTCGCGGAAGCCGCCGTAGGCTGAATCGCCAACCAGCACGGCCACGATCTTATCGTCGGCTTCACTGCCGTCAATCATGCGGAGCCCGCCGATCGGAATGGCCTGCAGCAGGATGTCGCCGTGCGACACCGGCCGCTCTGACAGGACGCAGATATCCAGGGGGTCCTGATCGCCGCTGATCGACGGACGCCCGGTTTTCTCCGCACTAAGCTCGGCGACCCGCGTGCCGCAATAGGTCTGCGGCAACAGGCCGTAGAGGGCCGGGCAAACATTCGAGAACCGCTGCGGACGATCGAGCTTGAGCAGGCCGGTCGTCTTGTCGAGCTCGTACTTGACGGTATCGGACGGCGTGATCTCGATGTAGCAGGTGACGACATCGGAGCCCTTTTCGCCCAGCCGTACGCCGTGCCACGGATGGGCGCGGAACAAGCGGCCCATCAGCTGCCAGATTGGCTGTCGAGGTTTTGGAGAGGTGGCCATGGGCGCCCTAGTGGACGACCCAGGGCTTGAACTGCTCTTCTTTCCGCAGGCGCGCGGCCACCGTGTCGGCCTCGCGGCGCTCCTTGAACTTGCCGACGCGCACGCGAAAGACTGACGGCGCGCCGTTCGCCGGCGCCAGCACGTAGGCCGGATAGCCCTTGCCCTTCAGCCGCTTGACGATCGTGTCGGCTTCGCTGCGCTCGCGCAGCGCCGCCACCTGAATGGCGAAGCCGGTGCCGGCAGGTTCGGTGGAGGCTGCGGCGGGTGCGGGTGCCGTCGACGCCGACCCGGCGGCCGCCACTGCCGCCGGTGGCGCACTGGCGCTTACCGGCGCTTCAGCCTTCGGCGTTGGCGCTTCGACGGCCGGCGCGGGCTCGGTGGTCTTCATCGGATCGTTGGCTGCCTCGCTGCCAGTGAGGCGCTCGGCATAACTCAACTTCTCGCCCGCCGTGACCGGCGTCTCGCTCGAACCCTGCCCCACTGAGGCCGGCGGCAGTGGTGGTTCCGTCTCGGTCGCCGATGCGACGGTGCCGTCGGCACCGTCCGGCAGTCCGCGCTCGGCGCGAACCCCGCGGCCGACCTGGACGCCCATCAGAAAAATCCCGACGGCAATCACCACGAATGCCATGGCCATGAACACCAGCTGCTTGCCGCTCAGCTGAATCTCGCGAAATGCGTCGTCTTGAGTGGTCGCCATCAGTGCAGACCTGGGAAGAACTTTATCACGGGCCCCCGCCAATCCTGGCCTTCACGGCCAAGGCGTCTGCCGCCTTGGGATCGAGGACCAGCGCCCGGTCAATCTCGCTACGCGCCGACGCGCTGTCCTGAACCTGGAGGTAGGCCTCCGCCAGCGCGACATGCACCGCCACCGTCTCTTCGCTCCACAGCGCGATTTTCAGCGCCTCCACGGCTTCTTCGCCGCGGCCGCCACGCAGGTGCAGGCGGCCCAACAGTAGATGCGCCTCCGCGAGGTAGGGAGAGAGATACAGGGCGCGGCGCAGCTCCTGGATCGCCTCGCGATCGGCCTCGCGTTGATAGGCGCGGCGCCCGGCATCGAGGTGAAAGGCGGCGAGCGCATCGTGATCGCGCTGGCCGGCGGTCGTCAGGATGCTGTCGACGCGGCTGGCCGAGGGCGTCAGCCCCTCTGCCAGGCGCTCGAGACCGCGCGGGACCGGATCGCCGGCCACCGCGCGCGCGCCCCACCCGGCGTACTGCGACGACAGGCGCGTCGCCAGCTCGTGTTCGCGCGTGGCTTCGGCGGTGGCGCCGGTCTGGTGCAAGGCCACGCCGAGAATGAAGTGCGCATCCCCGTCGCCGGGATTGCGACGTACCGCCTCTCGCAACCAGTAGATGGTGGCGCGCGGATCGCGATCCAGCCAATAGGCGTAGCCGAGATTGAAGAACAGGTCGCCATCCGCGGGATCGATCTGGCTGGCCTGGCTGAAATAGTAGGTGGCCCGGCCGGGCTGCGGTGTCGCGGTGCGGCGTAGTTCCGCCACGCCAATCGCGTTGGTCACCGCCGCCGATCGCTCCTCGGCCTGCAGGGCGCGGAGCGTCTGCAGGGCATCGTCGAAACGCTTCAGGCTGATCAGCGAGAGCGATCGCCGGAACCGGCTCTCGCGGGAGTAACGGCTCTCGGTGCGGATGCCCGACAACACGTCCAGCGCGCGCTGGTGCTCCGAGGCGTCCGTGTGGAGATGCCAAATCGCCAGCCGTGCCTGATCGAACTGAGGCGCAGCCTTGAGCGCCTGCTGGAGAAAGGCGACGGCGGTCGCGGGCACCTCGGCGACCAGGCCCTTGATATAAAGCTCGAAAACTTGCGGCGAGGGCGGCAGCCGGTCGGCCGGCACCACTGGCGGGGCGGCACTGGTGCCCCGCACCAGGTTTGCGAGCCGGCTGAACACGGCGAAGACATCGGTCAGGGCGCCCGACGCTTGCACTTCGGGCAACAAGCGGCCGGTATCGAGGCGCACTACCCGTGCACGCGCCACCAACTGATCGCCGTTGAGATCGAGCGCGCCGATCACGACCACGCTGGCCGCCACCACCTGGCCGACCTTGAGCGACGAGGCGCGGCTCAAGCCGGCGGTGGCCGGCAGTTGCAGGCGGTCGAATGCGCGCAGCCGTTCTTCCCGACCGATCACCCGTTCACCGCTGGCGGCCAGCAACTCGGTCAACAGCACGGCCGCGCCCTCGCGCATCCACGTGAGCCGCGCTTCCCCTTTGGGATTATCGAACGGCAGGACGAGAACCGGGGCGCCGGGGGGCACTTGCGCGGCGGCAGCGGCCGGCCAGGTCAGCGCGCCGGTCAACAGGACGGCAACGGCCCAGGGGCGGCCCTTCACGCAGCGGCCGCCGACTCGTGGGGATGGCTGCCCTTCACGGTGATTGCCAGGCTCCAGCAGCCAGGCCGATCGCTGGTGACGCACACCTCGGCATCCACCGCGCAGTGCGCGAACAAGCGCTGAAAGGCCGCCGCGTAAAAGCCCCGCATGGGCACGGTCGCCGGGTCCCGCAGTTGGTTGAACAACGCGGACTCGATCTCGACCAGGCCGGCGGCGCCCTGGAACTGGCGCTTCACCTTTGATTGGCGCACGGTCGCGAGCACCAGCCACTTGCCCACACCCATCGCCGCGCGCGCGCGCAGGCCGAGCGGCAGCCGGTGGATGTACCATCGGCGCAGGCGTGAAAGTTCCTGGTAAGTCCAGTCGGCGGCACAAACGCCGGCCCGGGTCGCAATCTGGTCGTTCGCGGGCGGTACTTCGCGGTGCACGAAACTGAGCACGGCGCCAAGCGGGGCCAGGCCAATGCGCCCATCGCGCATGCCCGACGGGCTCAACCAGTTTTCGTAGAAGTCGAGCCGGCTTGGTGAGATATCGGCGATGCCCTGGTGCAGACTCGAGATCAGCAGGCGGCCGATTCCAGCGTCAACCATGACGAAGGCGTGGGGATCTGATAACGTGATCGTACCGCTTCGCTGCGACCGAGTCAACGAACCAGCATCATGATTCTTCCCCTCCACGAACAGCTCAAGGCGCGTGTGCGCGCCGTGCTCGCCGAGCGCTACGAGATCGCCGACCCGGACTTGGCGATCCCGATCGAGAACCCGCCGAACCGGACGCTCGGTGACCTCGGCACGCCCGTCGCCTTCGACCTCGCCCGCCGGCTGCGCAAGGCGCCACGCGCGATCGCCCAGGAGATCGCGACCGCGCTGGGACCGATCCCGGGGGTCATCAAGGTCGCGGCCGCGCCGAACGGCTACTTGAACGTGTTCCTGGATCGGCCAGCGTTCCTGCTGGCGCGACTTGGCGTCGCTGGCACCTTGCCGCCCGCTCCGCTGCGTACCGGCAAGACCATCGTCGAGCACACGGCGATCAACCCGAACAAGGCGGCGCACATCGGCCACTTGCGCAACTCCGCGCTGGGCGACACGCTGGTTCGCGCCCTGCGCTTCCGCGGCACGCCGGTCGAGGTACAGAACTACATCGACGACACCGGCGTGCAGGTGGCCGATGTGGTCGTCGGCTTCCGTGAGTTCGAGAACATCGACCTCGCCGGCGCCCGGCACCTCGCCGCCACGACCCGGTTCGATTACTACTGCTGGGATCTCTATGCCCGCGTCACCGAGTGGTACGACGGGGACACGGAACGCCTGAAAGTTCGCGCCGCCACCTTGCACGACATCGAACACGGCGTGGAGCCCACCGCCAGCCTGGCCGCGTTCATCGCCGACACGGTCGTGCGCGCGCACCTCAAGACCATGGCGCGGCTGAACATCGACTACCAGCTACTGACCTGGGAAGGCGACATCCTGCGCCTCAAGTTCTGGGCGCGCGCCTTCGACGTGCTCAAGCAGACCGGCGCCGTCTTCCTCCAGACTGAAGGCCGGCTCGCGGGCTGCTGGGTGATGAAGATCGACGACCAGACCGTCACCGACGCCGACCCTGCGGCGGGCCCGGCCGTCGACGAGGCGGAAGATCGGGAGAAGGTAATCGTCCGCTCGAACGGCACCGTGACCTACGTCGGCAAGGACATGGCGTACCAGTTCTGGAAGTCGGGTCTGCTCGGCCACGATTTCCATTACCGCCGGTTCGCCACCCACACGAACGGCGACACGTTGTGGGCGACTACTAGTGATGCGTCGCTGGCGGTCGCGGAACATCCGGCCTTCGGCGCGGCGGCCGCCACCTACAACGTGATCGATGTCCGGCAGGCGTACCTGCAGAAGCTGCTCAAGCAGGCGTTATCGGCCATCGGTCACCAGGCCGAGGCCGACCGCCTGACGCATTTCTCGTACGAGATGGTGGCGCTGTCACACGCGACGGCGAGGGAGCTGGGCTTTGCGCCGCCCCCCGACTCGGATGAGGCGAAGCGCCCGTTCGTGGAGGTGTCGGGGCGCAAAGGCCTGGGCGTCAAGGCCGACGACCTGATCGACCGCGTGATCGCCAAGGCGCTGGTAGAAGTGAACCGCCGGCAAGGCGACCTCCCGGACCTCGAACGGCGCCGGATCGCCGAGGACATCGGTATCGCGGCGGTGCGCTACTTCCTGATCAAGTACTCGCGCACGAAGGTCATCGCGTTCGACATCGACGAGGCACTCAGTTTCGAGGGCGAAAGCGGGCCGTATCTCCAGTACGCGGTCGTGCGCGCCAACAACATCTTCCAGAAGCTGCACGACCGGCTCGGCCTCGACGAAGCGGCCATGCTCGCGCCGCTGCCGGCGGCCCCGCCTGACTGCATCAACGGCGACGAGGGCGATCACGAGCTGTGGGCCCTGGTCCTCGAAGCGGCGCGCCTGGACGAGGTGGTCGAGCAAGTGGTGCGGACGCTCGAGTTCGCGGTGCTGGCGAAGTACGGCTTCGGCCTCGCCCAGATGTTCAACGCCTTCTATCACCGGGCCCAGATCCTCAACGAAGAACGCGACGATGTGCGACGCTGGCGGGCGGCCGCGGTCGCGTATTTCCGCCGGCAGCTCACGCGCATGCTCGATCTGATGGGCGTTGCTGTTCCGCCGCGAATGTAGGACGCTTGCTGATATGGCCCTGATTGCGATCGCCCAGAACCGCCGGATGTCCGATTACCTGGAATCGGTGCGCCGCGCCGGGGGCGAGCCAATCGAGGTGGCCGCCGGCGGCGAGTTGCCGCAGCACCTCCTGGCCCGCGTCGACGGCATCATGCTGACCGGCGGCGGCGACATCGACCCGATGCTCTACGGCGAGCCGCCGCACGCCGAGTGCCAGGCGGCGGAAGCGGATCGCGATGCGTTCGAGACGGCGCTGACGCGTGCCGCCATTGCCGCCAACATTCCCTACTTCGCGATTTGCCGCGGCATGCAATTGCTGAACGTCGCCATGGGCGGCACGCTGATCCAGGACATTCCCAGCCAGGTGCCTGGCGCGCTCGAGCATTCCGTGCCGGAGCCGCGCGCGCACGTCGTGCACGAAGTCTGGATCGCGAAAGACTCGCGGCTGTCGGCTCTGCTCGCCGATCACATGGAGGATGGCGAGACCTGCCACGTCAACAGCCGCCATCACCAATCGGTCGCCAGGGTGGCCCCCGGCTTCGACGTCACGGCCACCTCACCCGACGGCGTCATCGAGGCCATGGAAAAACCCGGGGCCGCGTTCTGCATCGGCGTGCAGTGGCACCCGGAGAACTTCTGGCGCACCGGCGAGTTCCGGTCGTTGTTCGAAGGGTTCGTGCAGGCGGCTAACGCGCGAAAGCGATAACCGTCTCGACATGGGCGGTGTTCGGGAACAGATCGAACGCGCGCACGCTGGTCATGCGATAGCCGGCATCCACCAATAACCGGGCGTCACGCGCGAGCGTCGCGACATCACACGACACATAGATCAGCAGGGCGGCGCGAACCGCGACCACACCCGCTAACGCGTCTTTTGACAAGCCCGTTCTCGGCGGGTCGACGATGATGGTCGCGGCCTTCGTGGCGGCCGGCAGGTAGCGCTCGACTGGTTCGCTGCGCACACCGACGTCATCGCGGGCGGCGGCGTTGCGTCGAAGATCGCTCGCCGCGAAGTGGTCGCCCTCCACCGCCACCACCGGGCCGTGGCCCGCGTGGGCCGCGGCCAGGCTGAACAGGCCGACACCGGCGTACAAATCGAGCACCGGCCCCTGCATGACATGTGACAGCACGTGATCAGCCAGCGGCGGCAGCAGAAAGCGATTGCCCTGGAAGAACGAGCGCGCGTGGCGAGACAGCGTCGCGCCCGACACCAGATCCGTGACCAGCCCCGAACCCCACAAGTCCATTGTTCGTGTCGACTCGGGCGGCGCGCAGGTCGCGCCGGTCAGGCCTGCGAGCCTGGTCACGCCGGCGAGGCGTGAGGGATCCGCGTTCGGCAGCAGTTCCAGGTGCAGCGCCCGCTGTGACGCGTCGAGGCTTTCCGACAGCTCGATCTCGCCGACCGTGTCGCGCTCCAGGGTCTTGAGCGACTGCTCTAAGGCAGCGAGGACCGCCAGCGTGTCAGGGCGGAGCTGCCGTGTCGGCGCGGCATCGCAGAGGGAATGCGTGGCTTCGCGAAAGAACCCGATGCGGCCATTGCGCAGGTGCAGCCGCGCGCGCATGCGATAGCCGTCCACCGGCGAGGCCACCACCTCGACCGGCGCCGCGAGCGTGATCCGGCCCAGGCGCCGGAACGCGTCTTCGATAATCGCGGCCTTGATCACGCGCTGGCGGTCGTACTCGATGTGCGCGAGCACGCAACCGCCGCAGCCGCCGTCGGATGGCGAGGTGCCGTCGGCAGCGTCAGGCACGCGGTCCGGGGAACGCTCGATCACCGTTCGCGTGATGGCCCAGCCGGTCCCCCGCTGCACCTTCTCGACCTCGGCCTCCACTACTTCGCCGGGGATGGCGCCGGCGACAAACACAATGGCCCCGTCGTGGCGAGCGATCATCCGGCCGCCCGCCGCGGGCCGTTCGATGGTGAGCGTGAGTCGGTCGCCTCTTTGCATATCTATGTCCGGGCCTGGTACGGATACGTCGAAAACGAAGCAGTTCGTGCGAGCGTGGCAGTTGCTGCCACGAGGTCGATCTCAGCGTGCCAAGCCCCTACTGGATGGTCGGCAGACCGAAGTGCAGGCGGACGAGGCGGTCGATCGCGGCCCGCCGGGACTGCGCGTATGCCTCGGCCGCCATCCGCTGTCGGAACGGCGCCAGTTCGGCGTCCGCTTCTTTCTCGATCTCGGTCCGCTCGGTCTCGGCCAGCGCCGCCGCGGCAGCGGCCACCAAGTCGGCCTCAACGGCCGCGACGCGCAACAACAACGCATCACGAGCTTCTCCGCGGGCGCGCGAGGCTTCCGGCTGCAACGCGTCGAGCGCGCGAACGGCGGCATCCAGCGCCGGACCAATCGTCGCGCCTGCCTGATCGCTGCCCCGCAGTACGGTCAGCCGCGAAAGCGCCGCCTCGATCTGCGAGGCCAGCGATCGCCGCGACCGGCCAGTGCCCTGCACCGGCTCCTCGACATCCGGCCCGCCCTGCGCATCGGGCACGACGGCGGAAATGCCGAGGGCGCGCCGCCAGTCGTCGAACGCGTCGAGCACGTCGGCCTCGCAGAAATCGATCCGCACCGGCCGGCGCCGTGGCCCCTTGCGGTAATAGCGCTCGAAGTAGCGATCGATGCCGGCTTCAGCCACCTTGACGGGAATACCCTGATGGGCCCACGCGACCACCCGCTCAAACGCCGGCCCCGTGATTCGGATCAGATGGCCGTCATTCTTTCGGCAGAGATACGCCTCGAGATCGCGGCAGTAGGCATCAACGTCGGTCACGGTCGTCAGGCTTGGGGCTTGGGACTTGGGGCTTGAGCACCCCGCTCCCAGACGAGCCGCAGGCCGTACAGTGTCAGCTCGGTATCGACGTGATCGATTAGCGTCGACTCGGGGGCCACCACCACGGCCAGGCCACCGGTGGCGATCACCAGTGCCTTGCCGCCGAGTTCAGTTTTCATCCGCCGGACGAGGCCCTCCACCATGTCGACGTATCCCCAGAACAAGCCGGACTGCATCGACGCCACCGTGTTCGTGCCGATGACCTTCTCCGGTTTCCTGACCTCGATGCGAGGCAGGCGCGCCGCCCGCTGGAACAACGCATCCGCGGAAATCTGCGGACCGGGACAAATCACGCCACCGAGGTATTCCCCCTTCGCGGAGATCGCGTCAAACGTGGTGGCGGTGCCGAAGTCGACGACAATAATCGGCGTGCCGACGCCCCATTGATCGAGCGCGGCCAACGCGTTGACCACGCGATCGGCCCCGACCTCGGCGGGATTGTCGTACAGGATCGGCATGCCGCCGTTCACCGCCGGCTCAAACAACAGCGGCGTGCGCTCGAAGTACTTGACCGCCATGACCTGCAGCGGAAAGGTCAGCTGCGGCACCACGGACGCGAGCACGATGCCCGAAATCTGCTGGCGCTTGATCCCATGGTGTTCGCAGAGGTCGCACACCAGGATGCCCAACTCGTCCGCCGTTCGCTCGCGAATCGTCGTCAGCCGCCAGCTGTGGATCAGCTCGCGTCCCTCGAAGACGCCGATGACGATG
Organism: Acidobacteriota bacterium; assembly: GCA_009694735.1. Taxonomy (GTDB): domain Bacteria; phylum Acidobacteriota; class Vicinamibacteria; order Vicinamibacterales; family UBA2999; genus 12-FULL-67-14b. The sequence goes on from SHUG01000017.1 coordinate 28,909, forward strand.
TTGGTGTTGCCGACGTCAATTGCGAGAAGCATAGGTGTGCCCTACAGGTACCAGGCCAGTTCGCCGGCAATTACGCGTTCGGTGCCGGACGCCGTGCGCACGAGCAGCGCGCCCGAGTCGTCGATGCCGGCCGTGATGCCGTGACGGCCATCCCAGTCGACCCGCGTGCCAGTGGCACTGGGCGACGCCGCGCGCCACGCCTGCAGAATATCACTAGGGCTTCGCTCGAGGGTGGCGAGGCGGTCCCACAGCGCCGCCAGGATCTCGGCCAGCAGCGGACCGCGCTCGACCGCGCGGCCGAGCTCACCTTCGAGCGAGGTCGCTCTCGCCGCGACATCGGGCGGGTACGACGAGGGCTGCAGGTTAAGTCCCACCCCAATCACCACGGCCTGCGATACGGTGCCGACGGCGAGTCCTTCAGCCAGGATGCCGGCCAGCTTGCGCCGATCGATCAAGACATCGTTGGGCCACTTGAGCTGCGGCGCCACCCCCAGCGCCGCCTGAATGCCGTCCCTCACGGCAACACCGGCAGCCAGCGTGAGCAGCGGCAGTGACGCATTCGCGCGAAGCGGCGGACGGGCGACCAACGAGAAATACAGGCCTGCGGCGCGTGGCGACTCCCACCCGCGGCCGCGACGGCCACGCCCTGCGGTCTGTTGGTCGGCCACCACCACCAGTCCCTGCGCCGCACCGCCCCCCGCCAGCGCCGACGCCACATCCATCGTCGACGCCACCGAGTCGTGCCAGCGAACGTCGAGCGATAGGTCTGGACGGCGAACCCCCAGGGCGCCAAGCGCCGCCGACAGGTCGTCCGGCACCATCACGCAGGCTCGAGTTCGAAGCTGAGATCGGCGGACGGCGCTGAATGCGTGAGGGCGCCGACCGACACATACTGCGCGCCGGTGGTGGCCAGTTCGGGAATGCGGGCGAGCGTCACGCCGCCGGAGATCTCAATCGCGGCCCGGCCCGCCACGCGCGCGACCGCCTCGCGCACGTCGTAGGTCGTGAAGTTGTCGAGCAGGATGCGCGGGACGCCTGCCTTCAGCACCTCGTCCAGTTCCGCCAGGGTTTCCACCTCGACCTCCACTGGCAGGCCGCTCGACTGTTCCATGGCCCGCACGGCCGCCGCTCGGACGCCACCGGCGAGACGCTTGTGGTTGTCCTTGATCAGGATGCCGTCATCCAGCCGCTGCCGATGATTGGTGCCGCCACCGCAGCGCACCGCGTACTTCTCGAGCACCCGGAAGCCGGGCGTGGTCTTGCGAGTGTCGAGAATCGTGATGCCCCCCGCCGCCGCCGCGACGAACTTGGCCGTGAGCGTCGCGATGCCGCACAGGCGTTGCAAGAAGTTCAGCGCCGTGCGTTCGGCCTCGAGCAGGGCACGGGCGTCGCCCGTGACCGACGCCACGGTCTCACCCGCTTGCACGTGAGCGCCATCGGACCAGTGCACTTCGACGACGACCGACGGATCCGCCTGCCGAAATGTCTCGGCGGCCACCGCGAGGCCGGCGATCACGATGTCGGCGTTGGCGAGGATCACGCCGCGTGCGCGCTGCCCAACGGTGATGGTGGCGGCGCTGGTGACGTCGCCCTGCCCGCGGTCTTCGGCGAGCGCGCTGCGGACGAGATCACGATAGGCATCGAGCGGTAGCGGTGCCGCCTGCCCGCCGCCCCTCTGGCGCAGGTGAGCCATCATGCCTCAGCCGGCTTCAGGGTGATTTCGACCCGCGGCTCGCCGGTCTTGAGCACGAGTCCGTCGGCACGGCACGCCGCCTTCAGATCGCGCTCGACCAGTGCCAGGCTTCTGGCCGCCTCGTCGCCGGCAAAGTAGATCACTTCCCGCACCGGCGTACCGACCGACACTTTCCGGTCGGTCTTGGCCTTGCGAATGGCATTGAGCGCCTCGGTCAAGTGGAACACCGACCGCTGCGCGGCGTCGTCCGTACCAGACACCGCGATCAGATCCTCGCGGGTCGGCCACTGGGCGCGGTGCACGGATCCAGCGTTCGACCACGACCACACCTCTTCGCAGACGAACGACAGGTACGGCGCCAGCAACCGCAGCAGCACCGATAGCGCCAGCCGCATGGCGGTGGATGCGGAGGCCGCGGCGTCAACGCCGAAGTCGCCGTAGCGCCGCGATTTCGCGGCCTCGACGTAGTTATCGCAGAAGTCCCAGAAGAACGACTCGATCTTCGCGAGGGCCCTGGCATACTCGTAGTCCGAGAGTTCCTCCGTCGCCTCGTCCACGAGATTGGCGAGGTTCTGCAGCATGCCGCGGTCCAGCGCTTCGGTGACCGTGCCGACCGGCTGCTCGCCGGCCAGCACGAACTTCGAGACGTTCAGCACTTTCATGGCGAGCTTGCGGCCAATCTTCATCTGACCGACATCGAAGGCCGTGTCCACGCCGGGACCGCCGCGCGCCGCCCAATAGCGAACGCCGTCTGAGCCGTACTCTTGCAGCAGTCCGAGTGGCGTGACGACGTTGCCCTTGGACTTCGACATCTTCTTGCGATCGGGATCGAGCACCCAGCCGGAGATGGCGGCGTGGGTCCACGGCACGGAGTCGTTCTCGAAGTGCGCGCGCACCACTGACGAAAACAGCCAGGTGCGGATGATGTCGTGCGCCTGTGGCCGCAGGTCCATCGGGAACGTTCGCGCGAAAATGTCGGCGTCGGTCTGCCACTGGCTGACCAGCTGGGGAGACACCGACGAGGTCGCCCAGGTGTCCATCACGTCCGGGTCGGCAATGAAGCCGCCCGGCTGGCCGCGCTGGTCGGCGGTATAGCCGTCTGGCACGTCGGTCGACGGATCGATGGGCAGGCGCGACTCCGCCGGCACCAGTGGCTGGTGGTAGTCGGTGGTGCCGTCAGCAAGCAGCGGATACCACACGGGGAACGGCACGCCAAAGAAGCGCTGACGGCTGACGCACCAATCGCCGTTGAGGCCGTTGACCCAGTTCTCGTAGCGCGCCTGCATGTACGCCGGGTGCCACGCGATCTCGCGGCCGCGCGCGATCAACTGATCGCGATAGTCGATGGTCTTGAAGAACCACTGGCGGCTGGTCACGATCTCGAGCGGCCGGTCGCCCTTCTCGTAAAACTTGACGTTGTGCGTGATCGGCTTCGGCTCGCCCTGCAGGTCGCCGCTCTCACGCAGTAACTCGACGACCTTGACCTGGGCCTTCTTCGCCGACAGGCCAACCAACTGGTCGTAGGCCTGTTGCGCGCGCGCCACATCGGCGCATTCCCAGCCCCGATCGCCCCAGGTGACGCGGCCGAGGGTGCCGTCGGGCTGCACGATGGCGCGCACCGGCAACTTCAACTCGCGCCACCAGGTGACGTCGGTGGTGTCGCCGAACGTGCAGATCATCGCGATGCCGCTGCCCTTTTCGGGATCGGCCAGGGCATGCGCGAGCACCGGCACCCGCACGCCGAAGATCGGCGTGATCACCTCAGTGCCAAACAGCGACTGGTAGCGCGCGTCATCCGGATGCGCCACCAGCGCCACGCACGCGGGAATCAACTCCGGGCGCGTCGTCTCGATGGCAACCACGCCGCTGCCGCCTGCCTGGGAAAAATGAATCCGGTGATAGGCACCGGGCTGCTCGCGATCCTCGAGTTCGGCCTGCGCCACCGCGGTGCGGAAGTCCACGTCCCACAGCGTCGGTGCTTCGACCTGGTACGCCAGCTTCTTCTGCAGCAGGCGCAGGAACATCATCTGCGACACGCGCTGCGCCGGCGGCGCGATGGTCGCGTAGGTCATCGACCAATCCACCGACAGGCCGAGATAACGCCACAGGTGCTCGAACAGCTGTTCGTCCTCGACGGTCAGCTTGACGCACAACTCGATGAAGTTGGGGCGCGACACCGAGATGGGCTGCTTTTCGCCCCTCGACTTCGCTCGGGGCGACCCGGAGCCCGTCGAAGGGTCGGCTTCGTCCGGCAGCCTGAAGTTCGGGTCGTAGGGCAGCGACGGATCGCACCGGACGCCGAAATAGTTCTGCACGCGGCGCTCAGTGGGCAGCCCGTTGTCATCCCACCCCATCGGGTAGAACACTTCCTTGCCGCGCATGCGCTGGAAGCGCGCGACGATGTCGGTGTGAGTGTAGGAGAAGACGTGCCCGACGTGCAGTGACCCGCTGACCGTGGGCGGCGGCGTGTCGATCGCGTAGACCTGATCGCGAGGCTTTGAGCGATCGAACCGGTAGGTGCCGTCACGCTCCCACCGAGCCGACAACGCGTCTTCGAGGCCTTCCAGCGCGGGCTTTTCCGGAACGGGCATATCTCTCCATTAAACCATGTCCACGTACGTTAGCCACTGGGAACACCGAGCACGCAGAGCGTCTTTTTCAAAACGACTCGGTGTCCTCGGCGTCCTGCTGTGGCTATATGGAGGCGACTAGGTTTGTGTCTTCGACTTGATCCGCGCGATTTCGTCGCGGACCAGGCGCTCGGAAGTGTCGGAGACGACCGACCGCACGCTGTCGCAAACCGTGGCGGTCATGGCGTCGCGCAATTGCGCGCCGAAGGCGCCGGAATTGAGGCGATCGGCCACGCGCTGCGCAATCTGATCGAGCATGGCATCGGTGATCTCAGGTGCCAACGGTGCCACTTCAGGCTTCGCGACTGGCGGAGGGCCAGTCACCGCGGGAACCAACGGCGCCGGCACCAGGTCGTCGAGACCGAAGTCAAAGTCGAGGCCGTCGGCCGGCGCCGGCGCGTTGGGCACGGGCTCCGCCTCAGGCAGCTCGAGATCGTGAATGCCCATCTCGGCTGCTAGCTCGCGCTGTTGCGCGCGGCGCGCCTCACGCACCTTCTCGTCCTCGGCAAACCACTCGTCGTCGATCTCGACAATCGGGTGGCCTGGCACATCCGCACGCAGCGGCCTGGCGGCGCGGGCGTCAGCGACAATGTCCTTCCTCGAGTCGGTGTCGCGCGCCTTGTGCTCATCCGAGAACCAGTCGCTATCGACTTCGAACACGGAATTGGTTGGCGCGCCACCGCTGGTCGGCGATGGGCGGCGGCCTGGCGATCGCGGATC
>SHUG01000152.1 GCA_009694735.1 Acidobacteriota bacterium
CCGGGATCCGGGATCCGGTCGAAAAGAGCGCTGGTCTTGAATTTCCGGATCCCGGATCCCGGACCCCGAATAGTCACACCATCTGTCGCCCACGCGTCTCTGGAATCCCGAGCCAGAGCAACGCTGCCGTCAGAAAGGCGAGCGCGGTTATTGAGAATGCGAGCCCAAAACCTTGCGATTGAGCGAGAGTTCCAATCACGAACGGGGCGGCGGCGCTTAGTAGCCGTCCGCTGTTGTACGTCACACCGAGTGCGGTCGCTCGGATCGCGGTGGGGAAGATCTCCGATGCGACCGCGCCGAAGCCGCTGAAGTAGCCGGTGCCGAAGAACGCGACAAACGGGCCAAGCACCAGCAGGTAAATCGGCTCGCGCGTGGATCCGTAGGCCCACACCAGCGCCGCCGCCAGCACGAGGTACGTCACGTAGGTGGGCTTGCGGCCGAACTTGTCGCTGATGAAGCCGAACGTCACGTAACCGAACCACATGCCGACCTGCATGGCGACGATGAACATCGACATGGTGGTGGTTGAGAGGCCGATGCCGCCCTGCGCAATCGGCAGTGAGAGATAGGACGGGACCCACAGGTTCAGTCCCCACCAGGCGAACATGGTGGCCGCGTTCATGAGTGTCAAAACCACAACAATGCGCAGCGGCACCCCAGTGGTCCGGCTAAAGCCGGACGCCACATTGCCGACGCCCGCTTCTCGGGAACGGAGCCACATTTCGGGCTCTTCCAGGTTCCTGCGGATCCACAGCGTGAAGAGCGCCGGGATGATGCCGACGAAGAACACGGCGCGCCAACCGTAGGTGGGGAGGATCAGGGCGACGACGACGGCGGCGGCGCCGTAGCCGATCGCCCAGCAGCTTTGCATGAGGCCAAGCGCCTTGCCGCGATGCTTCTCGGGCCACGTCTCGCTTACGAGGGTGGCGCCACTGGCCCACTCACCGCCCATGCCGAGACCGAGCAGGAAGCGGAAGATGGCGAGCTGCCACACGTTTTGCGCCAGGCCGCAGGCAAACGTGAACACCGAATAGAGCAGGATGCTGAGCGAGAGGGCGCGCGTGCGGCCCAGCTTGTCGGCCACCAGGCCAAACACCAGCCCGCCCACCGCCGACGCCGCCAGCGTCAGCGACGCCAACTGACCGCCCGTGGCCAGGCTCAACCCCAGGTCTTTCACCACGGCGGTGAGAATCAGGGCGTAGAGCATCACGTCGAAAGCGTCGAGCAGCCAGCCCAGCGAGGCGGCGATCAGGGCCTTCTTGGCAGCGGGAGAAGCTTCATTCCAAAAGCTCATATATTGAATAAAATACAGTAAATGACTAGTATTTACGAATGATCGACGAAATAGATGGATCTTTACTGGATATTCTCCAGTATAACGCCAGGACTTCTCAGGCTGAACTGGCCAAGGCCGTTGGTTTGGCCCCGTCGGCGGTGACCGAGCGGCTCAAGAAACTCGAAGCGAAGGGCATTATCAAGGATTACGTCGCCCTGATCGACCCCTATGTGGTGGACCGTGGGCTGTTGGCGTTTGTGTCGGTGCGCACGTCGGAGCACGGGCCCGACATGTCGTCGGCCATTGAGCTCAGCAAGATTCTCGAAGTGCTCGAGGTACATCACGTGGCGGGCGACGACTGTTATCTGCTGAAAGTGCGCGCGCGCGATGCGGAGCATCTGGGTCAGATTCTGCGCCAGCAGATCGCCTCGGCGCCGAGTGTGACGTCGACAAAGACGACGATCGTGCTCGAGACGGTGAAAGAGGATCCGCGCATTGCCATTCCGAAAGAGAAGATGCTGAGGTTACAGAAGTGAGTCTGGCCCACCTGGCGTTTGTGGCGGTCTGCATCATCTGGGGCACCACCTATCTCGCCATTCACGTGGCGCTCGAGACGGTACCGGTACTGCTGGTCGCGGGCCTTCGCTGGATGTCGGCGGGCGTGCTGCTGTGCGGCCTGCTGCTGGCCATGGGCAAGCGCCTGCCGCCGCCGCGGATGTGGGGTCCGCTGATCCTGCTTGGCGTGCTGATGAACACTGTCGGCAACGGCTTCGTGGTGTTCGCGCAGCAGTACGTGGCGAGCGGTCTCACCGCGGTGATGATTGCCACCACGCCGTTCTGGTCGGCGCTGCTCGAGCGGATGCTGCCCAACGGCGAGCGCTTCTCCACGCGCGCACTGATCGGCCTGGCCATCGGCTTCTCCGGCATCGTCATCCTGGTGTGGCCGGAGATGTCGCAGGGCGGTGCCGGCGGCCGTGCGTTCGTCGGCGGCGTGATCGCGATTCAGCTCGCGTGCATCGGCTGGGTGATCGGCACGTCGTACGCCAGGCGACACGAGCTGGGTAACGATCCGTTTCCGTCGACCGCGCTGCAAATGGTGTTCAGCGGTGTGATGCTGCTGTCGGCGGCCACCGTGCACGGCGACTGGGCCGAGCTGTCGTTCACGCCCCGCACGCTGGCGGCCATGGCCTACCTGTCAGTGGCCGGTTCGCTGGTGGCGTACTCGGCCTACATCTACGCCATCCAGCATCTGCGGCTATCGCTGGTGTCGCTGTATGCCTACATCAATCCGATCATCGCGGTCGCGCTGGGAACGGTGTTGCTACGAGAGCCGCTGTCGCCACGGATTCTGCTCGCCGCACTGCTTGTGCTCGCGGGCACGTGGATTGTTGGGAGGAAATAGACGGGATCCCGGACCCCGGATCCCGGCACTATCCTTTATAGAGAACCCTGCCCAGCCGCTTATGCCAGCTGGTGAACTCGTCTGACGACGGGTCTTCTCTGATGGCGCGGCGCACTTGATTGATCTTCGCGTCGAGCTCGTCCACCGACGCGAGAATGAAGGCCTCGATCGACTTCGGCTCCACCGGCGATCCGTACTCGCGCGTGCCGTGATGCGACGCGATCAGGTGTTCGACCTGCGCCCTGAGCGCCACCGGGAATCCCGAGATACCGTTGATGGTTTCGCGCACCAGCATCAGGCCGAGCGCGATGTGGCCCACCATGTTGCCGTCGCGCGTGTAGCTGCCGGCGCCGCCCTCGTACGCCAGCTCCTGCAGCTTGCCGATGTCGTGCAACACCACGCCCGCCAACACCAGGTCATCGTTTGCACCATAGCAACGCGAGAGCAGTGCGCCGACTTCCGCCATCTTGGTGATGTGCTCGAGAAAGCCGCCGCGGTAGGCGTGATGAATGGTCTGGGCCGCCGGCCAGAGCTTGAGCTGATCGCCATGATCGGTGACCACGCGGTTCAGCAGCACGCGCAGGTGATCATTCTTCACGCCGCGCAGCCGGACCTGCAGCTCCTCCCACATCTCGTCGATCGGACGCGGCGCGCTCAGAATGCATTCATCCTCGCGAAAACCCTGCAGGCGATCCTGATCGGGATTGACGCGGCGAATGGTGGTGAGAATCAGCTGCACCTGGCCGTTATAAAGGCTGCCGCGCCCTTCGGCGCGCACGAACTCGCCGGCGTCGAACTCGGTCTTGAAGCGATCGACGTCCGAGAGAATCTTCGCGGTGGTCTGGCCCCACGCATCCTGCAGGTTCAGGATGGCAAACTCGCTGCCGCTGCGGCCGGCGCGCAGCTCCTTGTAGGTGCAGAGGAAGAAGCCCCACCCGGAATCTTCAGTGGTGAGCTTGCTGAGTTGTGGGAGCTTCTGCATTTTCTGGTTTCAAATCCCGGACCCCGGATCCCGGCCCGCTATTCCGACCCGAGCGCGAACGTCATGGTGCCGTGGATGACCACCTTCTTGCCGACGCGGGCGCGGCCTTCGAGCACGCCCATGCGGCTGCGCAGGCGCTTCACCGTGGCCTCGATCACCACCTGGTCGCCCGCATGCACCGGCCCGCGAAAGCGGACGCGTTCCATGCCGCGGAAGAAGATGAGCTGGCCCTTGTTCTCGGGCTTGGCCAGGATGAGGATGGCACCCACCTGGGCCACCGCTTCGATGAGGATCGTCGGCGGCAGCGTCGGCCGACAGTTCAGGCCATTCCGGCTCAAATACGGCTCGTTAATCGACACGTTCTTGATACCGACAATCCGCTGGTCGGGCTCGAACTCGATGATGCGATCGACGAGCAGGAACGGGTAGCGGTGGGGAATAATCCGCTCGATTGCCGTGTAGTCCAGCGGCAGTGCAATCTCCATCAAGATCAGAATTATACTTCGCCCCTTGGAGGCCCTGTGATGCGCAAGACCCTGGTAGCCGCTGTGCTGGTGCTCGTCGCCGTGGCGACGCCCTTTTCCCAATCCAAGCGGGCCGTCACCTTTGACGATGTGCTCGATGTGAAGGGGGTGGGCGGCGCCACCATCTCTCCGGACGGCAGCCAGGTGATCTACACGGTGCGCCAGTGGGTGGCCGAGAAAGATCGCATGGAGTCGCGGGCGCACGTCTGGAGAGTCGCCGCGAACGGATCGTCGCCATCGCGGCAAATCACGTTTGGCGACAAGGGCGACAGCCAACCGCAATTCTCGCCCGATGGACGCTATATCAGCTTCGTCTCGGCCCGCGGCGCTGGCGAGGACGTCAAGGCGCAGATCCACGTGATGCGCGCCGACGCGGGCGAAGCGTGGCAGCTGACCGACAGCCAAGAGAACGTTTCCAGCTATTCGTGGGCGCCCGATAGCGCGCGCATTGCCTTTGTCGCCACCGACCCGCGCAGTGCCGACGAAGAGGCCAACCTCAAGAAGCGGGATGACGAGCGCGTGTTCGAGGGCGACTTCCGCTATTCGCAGGTGTGGGTTGTCGACCTTGAGGTCCGGCTAAAGCCGGACGCCACAGCTGATTCCACGGTCCGGCTAAAGCCGGACGCTACACCTGAACATGTGGCGTCCGGCTTTAGCCGGACCAATCCCGCCACGCGCATCACCCAAGGCACCGCCTACACCGTAGCCGGCGCGCCGTCGTGGGCGCCCGATGGGCAGCGCTTCGTGTTCGGCGCCGGCGCCACGCCGATGCCGCGCGACAACCGCCGCGACATCTATCTCGCCGACGTGACGTCGAAACGTATCGACAAGATCAGCACCAACTTCGGCAGCGACACCTCGCCCAGGTGGTCGCCCGACGGCAAGTCGATCGCGTGGACGGCCGAACCGAACACCGGTGCTCCCTTACCCGATGGCACCGCGACCGGCGTGATCCTGCAGTCGAAGCTGATGCTCTACGACGTGGCAGCCAAGTCGATCAAGGACGTGTCGTCGCCTGGCTTCGACACCGATGCTGGTAATCCGGTGTGGACGGCGGAAGGCAATCGCGTGATGTTCGTGTCCGGCAAGCGCGCCTACAACGAGGCGTTTGCCTACGATCTCACCACCGGCCGCTACACGCAGTTGAGCTCGAAGAAGACGCTGCAAGGCGCGTCGATCAGCAAAGACGGGCGCACCATCGCCCTCACCATGGACACGCCCGATTCCGCGTCTGAGGTCTATGTCACCGACCCGGTGTTCCAGAACTTCCGCAAGCTCACCACCACCAACCCGCAACTCGCCGAGCTGGCGCAGGGCGACACGGAAGTGGTCACTTGGAAGGGCGCCGACGGCATGGAGGTGGAGGGCGTGCTGCTGAAGCCCGTGGGGTTCCAGGCCGGCCGCAAGTATCCGACGCTGGTCGTGGCGCACGGCGGCCCGGCGGGCGCCTATGTCAACGGCTTCCGCCTGGGCGGCCTCGAGGGTGGCCAGGTATGGGCCAACAAGGGCTGGGCGGTGTTCTATCCCAACCCGCGCGGCAGCACGAACTACGGCGAGCAGTTCCTGCGGAACAACGTCAACGACTGGGGCGGCGGCGACTTCAAGGACATCATGACCGGCGTCGACGCGCTGGTTGCGCGCGGCATTGCCGACCCCGACAAGCTGGCGCACATTGGCTGGAGCTACGGCGGCTACATGACGGCGTGGGTGATTACGCAAACTACCCGCTTCAAGGCCGCCATGGTCGGTGCCGGCCTCACCAACATGTGGAGCATGTATGGGACCAACGACATCCCGAGCGTGCTGATTAGCTATTTCGGCGGCATCCCCAGCGCCAAAACGCTGCCGCTCTACCTGGATCGGTCAGCGATGTCGCACATCGACAAGGTGACCACGCCCACCCTCATTCTGCACGGCGCCCAGGACGAGCGTGTGCCGGTGGGGCAGGCACAGGAGCTGTTCCGCGGCCTGAAAGATCGCGGCAAGCCCACCGAACTGGTGTTTTACCCGCGCGAAGGACACGGCATTAGCGAGTACTATCATCAGAAGGACCGCATGCAGCGGATCTACGACTGGGTGACGAAGTACACCTTGCCCTCAGTAACCAGTAACCAGTAACCGATTCGGGGCCCGGGGTCCGGTCGAAAAGGGCGCATGTCTTGGTGCCCGGATCCCGGATCCCG